>NZ_JBWKIS010000004.1:0-524095 GCF_056432625.1 Streptomyces sp. NPDC045026 | reverse complement strand
ACACCAGCAACAGCGAACGAAGCGCAGCCCTGACAGACTTCCTCCACACCTACAACCACCACCGATGCCACACCGCACTCGCAGGCAAGCCCCCCATCAGCCGCGCAAACAACGCTTCAGGGCAATACACCTAGTGCGCCGCGCGAGCCAGGAGACGTACGCCTTCCGCGATCCGGGCCGGCGGCAGATGCGCGTACCCGAGGACGAGCCGCACTCCGCCATCGTCGCTGTCGTCGCTGTCGTCGCTGTCGTTGGAGTCGCTGTCGGAGGTGCGGTAGTGGCTGAGCGGGCGGACCGCGACCCCGGCCGCCGAGGCCCGTTCGAGGAGCGCCTTCTGCGGCCCGTAGCGCTCGGGGAGGCGGGCGATGACGTGCAGCCCCGCGGCGATTCCCGTCACCTTGGTGCCCGGCAGATGCTCGTGCAGCGCGGTCACGAGGGTGTCGCGGCGCTCCCGGTAGGCGCGCTGGCAGCGCCGCAGTTGGCGGTCGTAGTCGCCGCGCTCGATGAAGCGCGCCAGAAGGGCCTGGTCGAGAGCGGGGTTACCGAGGTCCATGTAGCGCTTGCGCTCGACGACCTCGTCGGTCAGAGCCGCGGGAACGACCATCCAGCCGAGCCGCAGCCCGGGAGCCAGCGACTTGCTCACCGAGCCCGTGTACGCGACATGCTCCGGGTCGAGACCCTGAAGCGCTCCCACCGGCGCGCGGTCGTAACGGAAGTCGCCGTCGTAGTCGTCCTCCACGAGGAGACCGTCCACCGACCGTGCCCAGTGGAGGAGTTGAGTGCGGCGCGCCGGTGCGTAGGCGATGCCGGAGGGGAACTGGTGGGACGGCGTGGTCACCGCGGAGCGCACACCCGAATCCCGCAGCGGCCCGACGGCCAGTCCGCCGCCGTCCAGCGGGAGCGCGGTCGTGCCGACACCGGCCGAGGCGAACAGCGAACCGAGATCGGGGCTCCCCGGGTCCTCGACCCCCACGGAGCGCTCCCCGCGCGCGTGCAGCACGAATCCGAGCAGCGTGACCGCCTGAGCCACCCCGGAGCAGACGATGATCCGCTCCGGATCGGCGACCACGCCCCGCCGCCGGGCGAGCAGTTCCGCCAGCGCGGTACGCAGCCGGGGGATGCCCCGCGGGTCCGGGTAGCCCAGCATGTGGTGGGGCAGTTCGGCCAGCACGCCGCGCTGCGCCGCCGCCCACGCGGCGCGCGGGAACAGCGACAGATCCGGGCTGCCCGCCACGAAGTCGGCCCGGGTACCCGGCGGCCGGGGCGCCAGGTCCCGCACACCGGCCGCCGCCGCTGCGCGCACCGCACCGCCCACCCACGTACCCGCACCACGACCGCTGCGCAGATACCCCTCGGCGGTCAACTGCTCGTACACCTCGGTGATCAGCCCGCGCGAGACCCCCAGATCCGCCGCGAGGTCGCGGCTCGACGGCATCCGTGTCCCGGGAGCGAGCCGCCCCGACCGGACGGCGTCCCGCAGCGCGGCCTGGAGACTGCGGCCACGCGCGCGTGCGGGCGCGGAGGCGGCGGGCAGCAACAACTCCCAGGCGGCGGACGGTGGTTGGGGCTCAACCTCCGTGGCGCCCGCACCGCCCGCACGCGGATTGGTCCCCGATGGCGTCATGGACGTGGACCTTAATCCGGACCACCGCTCTCCCTAGCGTCAGGGCCATGAACGCGCACTCGATCCGAGGGGCCCTGCCGGCCGCCCTCGCCTGCGTCCTCGTCGGCGCCTCCTTCACGGCCAACAGCGTCCTCGGGCGGTACCCGTACGCGGGCGGCCAGTTCCTGCGCTACGCCCTCGCCTGCCTGCTCCTGCTGCCGCTCCTCGGCCGGGGCGGCACGGCGCCGCTGCGACACCTCACCGGGCGTCGATGGGGGCGTCTCGCCCTCCTTGCCGCCGTCGGCATGGTCGGCTTCAACCTCGCTGTGCTCGGCGCGGAGCGCACCGCCGAACCGGCCGTCCCGGGGGTCTTCGTCGGGTGCGCCCCGGTCGTCGTGGCGGTGGTCGTGCCCCTGCTCGCGGGCCGCAGGCCCCAACGGGCCGTCCTTTACGGGGCGTTGCTGGTGGCCGCCGGCGCGTTCACCGTCCAGGGCTGGGGGCGCACGGACACGGCCGGTCTCGTGTTCTCCGTAGGAGCCCTCGTCGGAGAGGTCGGATTCGCCGTTCTCGCGGTGCCGCTGGTGCGGCCCCTCGGCCCGAAACTGCTGTCCTGCACGGTCTGCGGGATCGCGGCCCTGGAGTCGGCCTTGACCGGCGCAGTGCTCGACGGGACGGACATGCTCCGCGTTCCCGACGCCACCGAGGCGACGGCCCTGTTGTGGCAGGCCGCCGTCGTCACGGTGATCGGCTTCGTGTGCTGGTACATCGGCATGCAGCGCATCGGAGCCGAGCGCGCCACCCTGTTCTCCGGGCTCATCCCCGTCGCGGCGGCGTGCACCGCGCCCCTCGTCGGTACCGGGACGTACGGCACCGCGCAGGCCGTCGGCAGCGCGCTCGTCGGCACCGGAGTGGCGCTCGGCTCCGGGGTGTTCGGGGTGCGGTCAGCGGCTGGTGTCCAGGATGACGCGGGAGACGAGCGCCGGGTCGTCGCTCATGGGGACGTGACCGCAGCCGGGCAGCCGCACCAGGCGGGCGCCGGGGACGGCGTGCTTGGCCCTGATGCCCTGGCGGCGCAGCAGCAGCCGGTCGCGGGTGCCCCAGGCGACGGTCACCGGGATGTCCGGAACGTTGTCGGTGAACTGCACGTCCAGACCCGCGGCGAGGGTCTGCGCGAACCCGGGAGCGTGTCGCAGGGCCAGCGTCTCCGCGACGACCGCATCGGGTGAACGGCGGCCGGGGCGGGCGTAGATGGTGCTCGTCAGCGCCGCCCTGCCCGCGGCCGACCGCGAGAGGCGCTCGATCGCGGGAACCGGCAGCGCCCGCGCCCCCTGCCGCATCGCGCGCAACGTGCCGAACGCGTAACGGCGCTCGGCCTGCGACCAGAACCCTCCGGGCGACAGTGCGGTCACCGACCGCACGAGCTTGTCGCGGCCGAGCTCCAGGGCGAGGAGACCGCCGAGGGAATTGCCCGCCACGTGCGGCCGCTCGATGCCCAGGGCCGCGCAGAGCGCACCGAGCGTGGCCGTCACCGTCGGCAGGTCATAGGCGACGCCGACGGGCAGCGCGGGCGAGGCGCCGAAGCCGGGCAGGTCGATGGCGATCACGTCGCGTTCGGCGGCCAGGACCGGGATGACGGGGGCCCAGGCCTGCCAGTGGTGGCCGATCCCGTGCAGGAGAAGCAGGGGCTCCCCGGTGCCCACGCGTTCGTACGCGACGGTCACCTCACGGGGGCCATCGGGGGTTTCGATGCTGAAGGAAACCTCTGTGGCCATGTCGCTCCCAATCCCCGACGCCGGCGCGACGGTTCCTTAGACGGCTTGTCAGCAACAATTACCGCTCAGTAGCCCCCAGTTCAAGGGGGGCGGGGGAGTGAAGGCCGACGTGGAGCCGTTTGTGGTCATCGACGCACCGATTCCACCTGGACACGCACCGCCGCGTCCGTTGGGATGGAAGCGTGGCAACCGACACCGTGATTGAGGTCTTCGAAGAACACCGGCCGGTCCTGATGGGGGTCGCGTACCGCATGCTGGGCCGCGTGGCCGACGCGGAGGACGTCGTCCAGGACGCCTGGCTGCGCTGGGCGCAGGCCGACCGCGACGAGGTGCGCGAACCCCGCGCCTATCTCGTCCGCGTCGCCACCCGCCTGGCCATCGACCGGCTGCGGCAGGCGCAGGTGCGGCGCGAGGCCTACGTGGGTCCCTGGCTGCCGGAGCCGCTCGTCACGGAATTCGGGCCGACCGCGCCCGACACCGCGGAGGCGGCCGTACTCGCCGAGTCGGTGTCGCTCGCCGTGCTCGTCGTCCTGGAGTCGCTCTCGCCGCTGGAGCGCGCCGTGTTCGTGCTCCGTGAAGCGTTCGGGTTCCCGTTCGCCGACATCGCCACCACGCTCGAACGCAGTGAGTCCGCCGTGCGTCAGCTCGCGGGACGTGCCCGCAAGCACGTGGACGAGCGCAGGCCGCGCTTCGATGTCGACCCCGTCGAGCAGCGCGACCTCACCGAGCGCTTCCTCGCCGCCGCGACGGGCGGGGACCTGGAGGGTCTGATGACGCTCCTCGCGCCCGACGCCCGCCTCGTCGGTGACAGTGGCGGCAAGTCCAAGGCGCCACTGCGCGTCCTCGAGTCCGCCGACAAGGTGGGCCGCTTCCTGCTCGGGGTCGCCAAGGGCGGCGCCACCGGATTCGCCTTCCGGTTCGTGGAGCTCAACGGAGGGCCGGCCGTGCTCGTCCTCGTCGGGGACAAGCCGGACAGCGTCATCCAGGTCGATGTCGCCGACGGCCAGGTGCAGTGCGTCTACATCGTGCGCAATCCGGACAAGCTCGCGTCGCTCGCCTGACGTCTCCTCCGCGGTCACCGAGGCCCCCGCCCGACCGGGCGGGGGCCTCGCGTCGTTTCGCGAACGCGGTGTGAACGCTCTGCGGACCGCCATGAACGCTGTGCGGCGGCCCCCCTGCGGGCCCCGCAGCGGACCGAGGATTGGTCTTGACCAAGTCGGAGGGCGGGCCTACCCTCGCAGAGATAGTGCAGGAACCTTTAATAAACAAGGGCGCTAAACGCAGCCGGGACACAGCGATTGCGGAGGACAGGGTGGGGACCACGCAGTTGGAAACGGCGCCGGAGCCGAAGTACTGGCACCTCAAGACCGTGCTGACCGAGGCACTCGACTCCGAATTCGCCGTGGGAGAGATCCTGCCGAACGAGCGGGACCTCGCGGCCCGCTTCGGAGTCGCCCGTGCCACGCTCCGCCAGGCGCTCGAACAGCTCGAACTCGAAGGCAGGCTCCAGCGCCGCCGTGGCGTCGGCACCACCGTCGCGCCGCCCCGCGTGGGCGTGGCGGTCGACTCGTCCGACGACCAGGAGTGGCCCGGCGCCGCCGACGGTGAGGCCTGGCAGGCCGTCGACAGCGAGCCCGCGGTGCCGCCTGCGGCCGTGGCCCGCATCCTCGGCACCGCGCCCGACGAGCGCGTCCACCGGGTGCGCCGTACGCGCGTGTCGCACGGCCAGCCCGTAGCCGCCGAGCTGCTCTACGTGCCGTCGTCGTCCGTGCCCGAACTCTCCGCCATAGACGCCCCGTCCGGATCTGCGCGTGCGCGTTCCGTGCTGCGGGAGCTGCGGCGGCGCGGGCTCGAAGGCCAGGACCGCGCTGTCGAGCTGGGCTCGGCCCGCGCCGACGACGCGAAGGAGCTCGACCGGCTGCCCGGCGCGCCCGTCCTCGTCGTGACGACCCGGTTCTTCAGCGAGGGCGAGACGGCCGCGGTGTCCGTGGCCACCTACCGCGCCGACACCTGCCGCCTCACCTTCGGTGACTCGGGTGGCGTCGAGGTCCACCACGGCCCGGACCGCCGCGCCTCCTGACCTGCGCACGCAGAGATCCGGGCACGCAGAGATCCGCGCACGCCGAGCGCGCCACAATCCGTAAAGGCCCACCGTGATCCTCCACGGTGGGCCTTCGGTGTCTGTGCGTTCCCGGCTAGCGCCGCGCGGTGACCGTGCCCTCGACGGCGAACAGCTGCTCCTCGACATGATCCAGCGCGAGCCGCAGCGCCCCGGTCGCCACCGCCGCCTCGCCCAGCACCGACAGGGCAACGCGCGGCGGCCGCAGGCAGTAGCGGGCCAACTCCCGGCGCAGCGGCTCCAGTACGCCGTCCAGGCCGGCCGCCCAGCCGCCCACGACGACCAGTTCCGGATCGAGGGCGAGCACCAGTGCCGCCACGTCGTGGACCAGGCGCTGGAGGAACCGGTCGACGGCCGCGCCTGCCCGCTCGTCGCCCTGGCGCGCGAGGGCGAAGACCTGCGCCACGGCCTGCTCGTCGAGAGGATGCAACGGCTCGTCCGTCGTCGAGAGCAGCGTCTCGGGGCGCACCTCGCGCCCCAGGAGATGCAGCGCCCCGATCTCCCCGGCCGCGCCGCCGTACCCGCGGTGCAGCCGGCCGCCGATCAGCGCGCCGGCGCCCGGACTGAGCCCCGCCAGCACGAACACGATGTCGTCGGACTCGGTGGCCGCACCCTTCCAGTGCTCGGCCACCGCCGCGGCGTTCGCGTCGTTCTCCACCAGGACCGGGCACTTGAAGGAGCGCCGCAGCCGCTCTCCCAGCTGAAGCCCCGTCCACTCGGGAAGGGCGGTGCCGAGGCGCACGGTGCCGTCGGCCTCCACGATGCCGGGGCTGCCCACGCCGACCGCCCGCAGTGAGTTCCGGGCGACGCCGGCACGGCGCAGCAGGTCCGCGACCGCGGTGCGCAGCCGCTCTAGCCGCTCGTCGGCTGAAGCGGTCTCGTCGACGTCCTTCGCGGCCGTGCCGAGCACCTTGCCGTCCAGGTCCGACAGGACGGCGGCCACGCGGTGCGGGCCGATCTCCAGCCCGAGCAGATGCCCCGCCTCCGCCCGGAACCGGAACCGTCGCGCCGGCCGCCCCTGGCGCCGCGTACCGCTGTCGTCGACCGGCGTCTCGACGACGAGCCCCGCCGCGATGAGCCCTTCGACGACGCCCTCGACCGTGGGCCGGGACAGGCCGGTCACCCGGGTGATCTCGGTGAGCGTCGCGAGGTCCGTGGCGCGCAGCGCGTGCAGCACCACCGCGGAGTTGATCCGCCGCAGCAGAGAGGGGTCCCCGCCGGTCAGCCGCCCCAACGTCTGTCCTCCCAGCTCGTGCGCGTGATGGCCGGATCGTACTCGCCGTGACGGACACCGGCGAGCGCGGGTGCACTTCTGTGGCGCCGGACGCTCAGCCGGGCGAGACGAAACCCGATTCGTAGGCGGCGATGACGGCCTGCGTGCGGTCCCGCGCCCCGAGCTTCGCCAGCACCCCGCTCACATGCGACTTGACGGTCTCCGTGCCGACGACGAGCCGCTGCGCGATCTCCGCGTTGGACAGGCCCCGCGTCATCAGACGCAGCACGTCCGCCTCCCGCTCGGTGAGGGCGGCGCGCTCCATGGCCTCGCGCGCCGACGCGTTGCCGTACTCGGCCGCGAGGCGGCGCACGGCCGCGGGGAACAGCAGCGACTCGCCCTCGGCCACGAGCCGCACCGCGTGCACGATCTCGGCCGGCCGTGACCGCTTCAGCAGGAACCCGTCGGCGCCCGCCCGCAGCGCCCCGTACACGTACTCGTCGTTCTCGAAGGTCGTGATCACGAGGATCTTGGGCGGCTCGGCGATGCTGCGCAGCACCGCGCGCGTGGCCTCGATCCCGTCCAGGAGGGGCATGCGGACATCCATGGCGACCACGTCCGGGCGCAGCTGCCGGACGAGCGGGATCACCGCGGCGCCGTCGGCCGCCTCGCCCACGACCTCGATGTCCGGCTGCGCCGACAGCACGGCGCGCAATCCCGCGCGGACCAGTGGTTCGTCATCGACAAGGAGCACGGTGAGCGGCATCCGGTCAGCCTAGGGGAGCGGTCGGGGTGTACGTGAGTACGGGGATCAGCCCAGCGGCAGCTCGACGTGCACGCGCCACTGCCCCCCGTCGGGACCCGTGCGCGCCCGGCCGCCGAGGAGCGCCGCCCTCTCACGGATGCCCCGCAGACCGCTGCCGCTGCCCTGACCGTTCACCGGTGCGCCCACGGGAAGCGGATTGCGTACGTCGAGCCACAGGCGGGCGTCGTCGACCGTGACGGCGACCCGGATCGGGACGGTCCCCGAGTGGCGCAGCACGTTCGTCAGCGCCTCCTGAAGGATGCGGTAGCCCTCCCTGGAGACGGGACCCGGCACCGAGTCCAGCGCGCCGAGGACCTCCGCGTCGACCTCGGCGCCCGAGGCGCGCGCCGAGTCCAGAAGGCGGTCCGCCTCCGTGAGCGTGGGACGGCGGCTCGCGGGCTGCCCAGACTCGCGCAGCACCAACAGGACCCGCTCCAGGTCCTCCAGGGCCGCCCGGCCCGTCTCCTCGATGGCGTCCAGGGCGCGGTCGGTGAACGCAGGGTCGGCGGCCGCCCGCGCCGCGCCTGCCTGCACCACGGCGACCGTCAGCGCGTGCCCGATGGAGTCGTGCAGCTCGCGGGCGATGCGATTGCGTTCGAGGAGCTGCTCGGTGCGCTCCTCCAGTGCGGCCAGACGTTCCGCCGCGGACGGCCCGAGCAGGCCGAGGGAGGCTGCGGCCATCAGCCGCCCGGCGAACGCGACCACGTAGATGAGCACCAGCGGCGGCACCGGCACGAGCAGCGCGCACGCCCAGCCGTGCACGGGTACGGGGATGAGCGATTCGCCCTCGGCCGAGCCGCCCGAGGAGGCGTCCACCAGTTGCAGGGTGAATGCCATGAGCTGTACGGACACGAACGCCGTTCCGCAGCCCGCCCACAGGCGCAGCACCAGCCAGGCCGCGGTCCTGGCCCGGTCGCGCCACGAGGCCGACGGCGCCACGGAGACCTCCGAACCCCGCGGGCCGTCCTCCACGCGCGAGTGGGCACCCGGGAACAGCATCATGCGGGCCTGAAGTCCCTCGGCCCGGCGGAGCACGGGGACCAGGGCGGCCGCCAGGAGGAGTGGCACCGGGATCAGCAGCATCTGGACCCAGTCCCAGAACCCGGGCCTGACCAGCCCCGGATAGACCATCGCGCACACCAGGGCGATGACCGAGCCGACGAGGAGATGCAGCCAGCGGGTGTACGTGACCGCGCGAGTGAGCGGCGCGAGGAGGCGGGACATGCCGCCATCGTGCCAGCGGTGCGGGCGCGAACGGCTCCCCCTCACGGGGGAGACGGGATCCACGCCCGGGGGAGGACCCGGCGGGGGCGCGGCCGGAAGGCTGGAGCCATGACCAGCATCGACGTCCAAGAGCTCACCAAGGAGTACGGCACGACCCGCGCGGTGGACCGACTGACGTTCAGCGTCGGGCCCGGCCGGGTCACCGGATTCCTCGGTCCGAACGGCGCCGGGAAGTCCACCACCATGCGCCTCGTCCTCGGCCTCGACCGGCCCACGTCGGGCACGGCCACGCTCGGCGGCCGCCCCTACGCGGCACTCGGCGAACCCCTGCGCGAGGTCGGCGCCCTCCTCGACGCCCAGGCCGCCCACGGCTCCCGTACCGCCCGCGACCACCTCCGCGCGCTCGCCGCCTCCCACCGCATCCCGGTGCGCCGGGTCGACGAGGTCATGGAGCTCGCCGGGATCGCGGCCGTCGCCGGGCGCCGCATCAAGACGTTCTCCCTGGGCATGCGCCAGCGCCTCGGCATCGCCGCCGCACTCCTCGGCGACCCGCAGGTCGTCATGCTCGACGAACCGTCGAACGGCCTGGACCCCGAAGGCATCATCTGGATCCGCGAACTGATGCGCGGCCTCGCCCGCGAGGGCCGCACGGTCCTCGTCTCCAGCCACCTCATGAACGAGACCGCCACGTTCGCCGACCACCTCGTCGTCCTGGGCCGGGGCAGACTCCTGGCCGACACCCCGATGCAGGACTTCATCGACGCGCACAGCGAACGGCGCGTCCGCGTCCGCACCACCGATCCCACGAGCCTGCGCGCCGCACTTCGCCGCAAGGGACTCGAAGCCGTGGCCACCGACGACGGCCGCTGGACCGTCGAGGGCGCGCGCGCCGAGGAGATCGGCGCGCTCGCCGCCGTCGACGGCATCCCCGTCCTCGAACTCGCCGACGAATCGGCCTCCTTGGAGGAGGCCTATCTCGCCCTCACCGCGAACGACACCGAGTTCGCCTCTGCCGCAACGCCCCTCCAGGAGGCCTGACGATGCCGACCACCGCCGTGCTGCATTCCGAATGGATCAAGGTGAGGTCGGTGCGCGCCAGCGCAGGCTCACTCGTCGCGGTCTTCGTCGTGACCATCGCCATCAACGTCCTGGCCACCGCGGCGGTCGGCCAGGCGGAGGCGGACAACGAAGGAGCCGACCTCCTCTTCGGGGCCTTCTACGCACTCAACTTCGGCCAGATCGCGGCCATCGCCTTCGGTACGACCGCAGTGTCGTCGGAGTACCTCAACGGCGCCCTGCGCATGTCCCTCGCCGCGGTCCCCAACCGGAATCTGCTCTACGCCGCGAAGATGACGGTAGTCGGCGCCCTGGCCGTCGTCGTGGGCCTGCTCACCTCGTTCGTCACGTTCCTGTCCGGGCAGGCGTTCATGGGGTCCTACGCCCTCGGGCTCGGCGATCCGGGTGCGCTGCGCGCCTGCGTCGGAGGCGGCCTCTACCTCGCGCTGATGTCCCTGTTCGCGGCCGGTCTCACCGTCGTCCTGCGCAGCGCGGTCGCCGTCCTGAGCCTGCTCATCCCGTTCATCCTGATCGTGTCCTTCGTCGTGGGCGACATGGCCGCCTCCGTCGCCGATTTCCTGCCGGACCACGCCGGGCAACAGGTCCTGCGCCAGGACCCGGTCGGCACACTCGGGCCGTGGACGGGGCTCGCCGTCACCGCCGCGTGGGCGGCGGCCGCGCTCCTCGCCGGCTGGTGGGCGCTGCGCCGCAGAGACGCGTAACGGCAGGGACTCGTAACCGCCGGACGCCCCGCCAATTGTCAGTGGTGGCCGCTTTACTGGACGTCATGAGCACCGCACAGCATCTCGCGACGATCGATCTGCTGCGCTCCCGTGAGTTCCCCGCGGAGCACGGCAGATCGGACGCGGGCTCCGGCGGACCGGGTTATCACATCGCGGAGTTGGCGACGTGCGGCGGACTCCAGGAGCCGGCCTCCGAGGGCGCCGCTCAGGACCAGTGGGTCGCCGACCGCGACGGACTCTCCTCGGTGTTCACCGAGCGCTGGGGGGAGCCGCAGTGGTTCAGCCTGTGGAGCGTCAGCCTGCGCGCGGTCGAGGGCGGCGAGGACATACCGGAGCCCTGGGCCGCGCTCAGCGCGTATGTGCCGGACGTCCAGGTGTGGCAGGCCGAAGACCGGTGGGTCGTGCTGGGCATCCCGCTCGGCGCCGAGGACCTGCCGTTCCAGCTCGTCGCCGCCGTCACGGACGTGGACCCGCCCTGATGACGCGCCTGGACCCGGTCAGCGGGAACTGCCGTGCCACCATGGGATCTTGGCACCGGATCATGGCCGACCGAGGTGAGGGAGTGCACGTGAGCGAGCAGAGCGGGCAGGAGCCGGGGGAGCGGACCGCGAGCCACATCGCGCACAACGCCCGCGTGTGGAACTACTGGCTCGGCGGCAAGGACCACTACGAGGTGGACGAACAGGTCGGGAACCAGGTCACCTCCATGTACCCCAGCATCGGCGAAGTGGCGCGCGCCGACCGGGCCTTCCTCGGCCGCGCCGTGACCTATCTCGCCGGCCGGGCGGGCCTGCGCCAGTACCTCGACATCGGCACCGGCCTGCCCACCGCGGAGAACACCCACGAGGTCGCCCAGCGCATCGCCCCCGACTCCCGCGTCGTCTACGTCGACAACGACCCGATCGTCCTCACGCACGCCCGCGCGCTCCTCACCAGCACGGACGAGGGCGCCACCAGCTATGTGGACGCGGACGCGCATGACCCCGGGGCCATCCTCCGTGCCGCGTCCGGCACCCTCGACCTGGGCCGGCCGGTCGCGGTCATGATGCTCGGCATCCTGAATTTCATCCTCGACACCGCCGAGGCCACGTCCATCGTCCGGCACCTCGTGGACGCGGTCCCCTCCGGCAGCCATCTCGTACTCACGCACCCCACACTGGAGCTGGGCGGCGAGGGGAACGAGGAGGCGATGCGGTTCTGGAACGAGAACGCGACGCCGCCGATCACCGCCCGCAGCCGGACCGAGATCGAGGGCTTCCTCGAAGGGCTCGACATCCTGGAGCCCGGCCTCGTCTCCTGCGCGCGCTGGCGGACGGACGGCTCCGACGAGGGGCCGATCGTCGCCCAGTTCGGCGTCATGGCCCGCAAGCCGTAACTGTAGGCGGGCGCGTCAGCCGGAGAACCCCGCGCCGTCGTCCCCCGCGCCGTCGTCCCCCGAGGCGGCGGCGCGCAGCCGCCCGTACTCCTCGGCCATCGTCGCCGCCGTCCAATGCGCGTTCAGACCACTGGGGTTGGGCAGCGCCCACACCCGGGCCCCGCCGATCGTCCGCTCCTGCGGGCCGATCCTCGCCCGCGGCTCGCCGAAGGCCGACCGGAGTGAGTAGCGTGTCATGCATGGGGAGGGATAGACCTGTATGGCAGCCAGGCGCTGGCCAGCTGCGCGTGGTCGGCGCGATCCGACTGAGCAAGTACACCGACGCATCGACGTCGCCCGAAGTGCAAGAGGAGATGGTCACCCGAACGTGCGTCCGCATCGGCGGTGAGTTCGTTGGCTGGGCCCGAGACACCGACGTGTCAGCCCTTAAGACGACCCCGTGGGAGCGGGACGACCTAGCTCCATGGCTGAACTCGCCTGAGTCATGGGACGTCATGATCTGGCAGCGGATGGACCGTGCTGTTCGCAGCATGGCAGACATGGCGGATCTCGGGCGCTTCGCCAAGAAGTATAAGAAGCGTCTGATCTTCGCATCGGGTCCCGGCGGCGACATGCTGGAACTCGACTTCGCGTCACCGATGTCAGAGTTGATCATGCTCATTCTGGCTTTCGCCGCTCAACTCGAAGGTCAGACGATCATGGAGCGGAACCAAGGGGCTGCGGCACATCTGAAGTCCATCGGAAGATGGTCCGGCGGCACAATCCCATACGGCTTCATGTTGACTCGAAAGATGTTCACCGACGGGAATGAAGGGTGGTGGCTCACGCCGCACGAGGAGACGGCAAAAATTCGACGAGATGCCATGGCACGCGTCATTGCGGGAAAGAACACTTCGCAGGTTCGTCGATGGCTCCAGGAGTCGAAAGCCATCACTCCGAAGAACCATCAGGCCAGACTCGCGAAGCCGCCACGGCCTGAAGACCCGGAAGACACCTGGAATCTCAGCACTGTCTACGACATGCTGAGATCTCCAATAGTTCGTGGGCGCGTCGTGACCCGTGAGGGCAACATCATCCGCCACCCTGACGGGTCTCCAGTCATCCACGCTGACCCGCTCGTTGACGATGAGACTTGGTACCAACTGAAGGGGGCGCTGAAGGCGTTGGCGCTGCCCAATCAGGGAGTACCACGACGTGACGGGCACGAACTGTTGGGCATCGCTCGGTGCGTCACGTGTAAGGCGAACATGCACGGCACGCGGTACAAGACGCGCGTAGGCGGTGTCTGGGTCGACGCCTTCCGCTGCCACGGCGACAAGCACGAGCCTGGAGACCCTGCGTTCAGCATGAACCGGGGCCACGTTCTGGCGTACGTGGAGGAGCAGTTCTTGGCGCACGTCGGCCCCTTCCGGCGGACGCAGCTGATCAGAGTCGCTGGCGTGGATCACACCGCTGAGATTGCCGAGCTAGCGTCCGACATCGAGGAACTGTCAGGCCGCCTCGTACGACTCCGCGGCGCCGCTGCGGACGCGGTAGAGGCGCAAGTGCAGGGGTTGTCGGACCGCCACGCGAAGCTAAAGGAGCGCCCGGTCATCCCAGCGCGCGAAGAGATTGTTGACCTTGACGCCACGTGGGCGGACGACTGGCGCGCGGCGGACAACTGGACCGTCAAACGGCAGATGCTGGCCTCCGCCGGCGTGGTCGTGTGGATTGGGCCGGGCCATCGCTGGACGCCCCGTGAGGACCGACTGAGGTTCGAAATCGGTCAGCACGTCGACCCGGTACAGGACGCGTTGGACGATGTGGCCTACCAAGAGAGCCTCTAAGGTCACGTTCAGGTAAAGGAGTTGGGAGTCCTGGCGGGCCAACGCCGGGGCTCCTGGCGCGAGTTTGGCCACCTCGTCGACGTCGGCAGCCTTCCGCATCATCCACAGGTGCCTGTGAATAACTCCAAGGAGTGACGGAGTTCTGTGGATTCGCTACGCCGAGTGACGCACGTGGCCGTTCTGAGTGCCAAAGTGCCAAACCAACCCCTTATTTCAATTTGCTCTAACGCGTGTTAAGAGGTTTGTGAAAAAGGGGGTTAGTTTGCCAGTCCGTGCACGGCCCCGGGAGGGGTAGACGCGGAGCAAGATCACTGCCGCGTCACACGCGACCCATAACAGAGGTAGGAGGGAAGGACCGCGACGCCGGCGAATGGCGCGGCGTCCGCTTCCCTCTCTGACGGCCGGCGCCGCTCCTGCGCTCCCCGCACTCTCCTCCGGGTGGACGCGCGGTAGAGCGGCCCCGGTCGTCCCATAGATGTCTCGTCCCGCGGGGACGAGGAAGCCGTCCCTGACGGTTGACCCGGGGCAGACCGGGAGGCGTCAGGGGCGCATGACGAGCCGGAGCGATGCGCACGCTTGCGCGGTAGCTCAGTCAGGCAGAGCAACCCTCTACCCCTGCGGGGCCCTGGAGGGTCGGTCACGGGTTCAAATCCCGTCCGCGACGGCTCGTCACTTGCTTCAGTAGCTCAGAGGCCAGAGCCCCCGCCTGTCGAGCGGGTAGCCGCCGGTTCGACTCCGGTCTGAAGCGCCATGCGGGTAGCTCCCGCAGGCTCCGCGTTACGGCTGATCCCCGGAAGCGCTTAGCGGTGTCCGTAGTTCAGCGGAAAGAACTCCTCCCCTTCCGGGAGGCGACGCGGGTTCGAATCCCGTCGGACACACTCACGTACCCACCTAGCGAGGAGCAACCATGAGCGTTGTCGTGTCCTCCCTGAAGTGGGACGCCAGCGTCGCAGGGGCGCAGAAGATCCAGCACGACAAGGACGGTTACCACCTCGTCCGCTTCCCCTATACGGCGACCGGTGAGTCCTACGACCCGTGGAAGATGCACGACCCGGCGAACGGCGGCCGTGCCGCGTCGAAGTTCCCTGACGCCCGTTCCGGGCTCATCTGGCCGTCTTGCGACGGCTGGGGCGTGCTGTCTGCGCTCGTGTTCTGGCAGGCGGATCCTGACGCCCTGGAGTACCGGGCGCGCTTCGTGCGTGACCCTCTCGGCTTGTCGACGGGCTACGACGCCACGGCGACGAGCGACAGTACGCCGACGAAGGGCGGACAGTACCGCTCGTACATGTGGCAGATGTTCGTGCATCGCGGAACGCCCCTGGGGCTGAAGGTGGCGGCCCGCGGCGCCGGCGACACGAAGCGCTCGACGCCGCTCGCACTCGCGGAGTTCAAGCTCGCCATCCACACGGACGTGAAGACGCCCGCCTAGGCGGCGCACAGGTAAGGGGCCGCTCCGGCGGGAAAATCCACCTCCCCGAGAACGTCGACGCCGCATGCTGCCTGACGGAGTCAGGAGGGGCCTCGGACTGGCTCGACGTCCACGCCTAGCTAGCTCAGTTGGCAGAGCGCCGGTTTCATACGCCGGAGGTCGGTGGTTCGAGTCCATCGCTTGGCACGCAGCACGCCTAACGGGCCTCCTGGAGCCACGGTGTGCGCCGCTGGAGCTAGGACGGGGTCACGCCTGTCTGACGATGCGACGGCGTAGCGGTGTACGGCGCCAGCTTCAAGAGTGTCGGGCGCAAACAGATGAGGCCGAGGGATTCGGGCTGCCCTCGCGCCTCGTGCTCGTTAGCCGATACAGGGACCACCCTCACCGCTCAATCTACCGGGGGAATAAACCCAGACCTTGTAGATGTCCTGATGTAAAGAACGATGCTCCCAAACCCGAATAATGGTGAGAGTGAACATTTCCAGTAGCGGCCGCACGGCGCGCCCTTTTCGGTAGTGACATTCCCGCGCGGACGGCGAGAGAGCTTCTCGACTGTCTCTCCGCTGGGCATTTCAGAGACCCACGCTGTGCCGCGTGAGCTTCGAACGCCGATCGTTGGGGCTAAGTCACTTCCTATGCTCCTAACACTTCAAGGGTAACTCCAATAACGTGCAAACGGACTAAGTTGACGGGACGTAGTTCAGCGGTCAGAGCACCCGCTTTGGGGGCGGGGAGTCGGAGGTTCGAATCCTCCCGTCCCGACACAGACACAGCCCCGCCACGGAGGAACCCTCCCGCGAGCGGGGCTGAGCTATTTCAGGAGGACGCATGGCACGGATGCTTGGTGCCGCAGGCTTCGAGGGGAGCGGCTGCTCGCCCCGCTGCCGACGGACGCACATGCCCCGCCCGAAGCACGACGTAGGCGCCATGCGACGCCGCGAGCGGTCCTCTTGGCGCTGCGAGTGGGCGCGCTACTTCGGCAACTCGACCTTGAACGAAGGCCCTTCGGCCTCCGGGTCGCTGTTGTTGTCGAAGTAGCTCACCGTCCCGCCCTTGCGGGCGACGTCGAGAATCAGCTTCCCCGTCACGGACTGGCCCGGCTTGTACGTCGTGTCGAGCTCCGGCCCTGCACCGACGCCCTCCAGCGTGGTCGCGTCCTGCGCGGCCGTCTTGGAGTCCTCCCACTTCATCATCCCGTACGTCATGACTTCGGCCGGAGCCTTGCCGACGTTCTTGAACGTCAAGGTCAGTGCGACGTACTGGCCTTGCTCCGGCTCGTTGGTCGTGTCGACCTCAGCCGGCGTCACGTACTTCGCACTCACGACGGTGACTTGCATCTTCGACGTGACCTTGAAGTTCTCGCCGTAGTCGTCCGTCTTGCCCGTGAGGAACGTGCCTGTCTGGCCCACCCCCAGCTCTGGGACAGGGGCGGACGTGGCCGGCGGCTTTGAAGCTTCCTTCCCCTCATCCACCTTCTCGAAGTCCGCGGATGCGGTGGCCGCCTTGCTCGGCTTATTGGCTACGTCAGTGGGCTCCGACGAGGAGCACCCCGTCACGAGCGCGGACGCAATGGCGAGCGGTGCCGTCAGTAAAACGGCACGGCGTATGTAGGCGTGCATAGCAACCCCCCCCATGTAGCAGCGGTCTCCCCAGACCGCATGAGGGAGTCAGCGTAAGGCACACGCGTGGAGGAAGGGGGCGTTATGGCATGGCAGGGCAGCACGCGTAGAGCGCGCCTCCCGAAGGGCTGGCCTCGCATCCGACGCCGCATCATCCGCCGTGACAAGGGCGCTTGTGTGGCTACGTACAGCGATGGCACGCAGTGCGGCTTGCCCGGTACTGACGTGGACCACATCGTCCACGGTGACGACCACAGCGACGCGAACCTACAACTCCTGTGCTCGTGGCATCACACGCACAAGAGCAGTAGTGAAGGCGGCTCAGCAGCGGCCCTCTCACGCGTACGTACTGCACGACCGGCCACCACACACCCCGCCCTGGAGGACTAGCCCATGCCCGGTGCACACGTGGTACTGGAGGAGGCAGACGACACGGGCGAGGACGGAGTGATCGTCACTCGCGTGTCAGTCAACGGTGTTGATGTTGGTCGACTCGCGAAGGCTCCGAAGATCAGCGTTGGAACTGACAGAGATCGCTCCGTTACCACGGTGACGATCACCCTCGTCCCGAGCCGCCTGGAGATCCGCGGCGAGCTCGCTGACGGTGATCGCCGCGAGGCTCGCGCCGGCTTCGCAGCCAAGATCGACTAGCCCTGACCCCAGGGGGGTGACCCCCGACCGGCCGGCACGCTGACCGTAAAGGTGCTGGGCCTCGCGCTCTGTACGGGTCTGGGGGATGTGGCTGAGGCGTCCGCAGGCGCCGCCTGGAGGCCCGAACGCCGGCCCGTTGGACTGCCGAAGACCCCGACGCGGGAGGCGGCGGCGCGGCGATCCGGTACGCGCTCGACTTGAATCAATGCAGGTCAAGCACTGTTCTACCGTTACATGCCGCGCTAGGATGGAGCCATGAACACACGACAATGCGAGCGGTGCTCGGAGCACCTGGGGGCGCGGCACTCACACCGTGCGCGCTTTTGCTCGACCCGTTGTCGGGTGGCATCGCACCGTGCGGCGAAGAAGGATGCGACTCCTCACGAGCTGACGACCCGCGACAGGTGGGTTCGACGCGCCGCGACGAAGGCGCCGCTCACGACTGCCGGCAGGGCAGCGAGCAGCACCAACCCGCGGACCTGGAGCACGCACAAGGAAGCCGCCGCTTCGACGGCCGGCGTCGGTCTGGGCTTCGTCCTCTCGGACGTCGACGACATCGCCTGTCTCGACCTGGACCACTGCTTGAATCCGCTCACCGGGCAACTTGCCCCGTGGGCCGCAGCCATCGTCCGCGACGCAGGCGCCACCTACGTAGAGGTGTCTCCGTCCGGCGATGGACTGCACATCTGGGGTCGCGCTGACGTCCGCCATGGACGGAAGATCCGGCGCCCCGACGGTACGGCCGTAGAGATCTACGGAACCGGCCGCTACATCGCGATGACGGGGCGCCGACATGGCAACGCCCCATCTGTGTTTGCTGACTTGTCCGCGGCTATTCAGGCTTTCGGGGCCTAGGCTCCAGCTCCGGCGGACTACTACGAAGCTCCTGCCTCAGTGCGCGAACCGAGCGCACGGCCTTCGCTGCCTTACGGCAGATCACGGGCACCTGATCAAGTGCATGCCCTACAACCCACGTTGCTCCACTGAGAACGCCGATGATCGCGGCTGCCCAGCCAACGGTCTCCATGTGCTTGGTCCGCTCCCCAATTATGTGGACAGACCAAGCAAAGAGAAGGCGCAGCTCGGCCCAACCACGTTCGCGCAGTTGAGTACGAGAGGCCCCCACCTCTATGTGACGAACCCTAGCAGTGAGGAAGTGGGCGCCCAAATCGCTGCATGTAAGGGCTAGTTGGGCCCCTGAGGAGCAGGAGTGTCGATTGTGGGGTAAGGGACTGTCCCGCCTGAGGTTGCGCTTCCTAGCGACTCGTCCACCATGCGACGCCGGAGCCGGCAGCGGTAGTGATGAGCGTGAGGAGCCATGCGGGAATCCGCTGCACGGTTAGGTGCAGTCCACCGCAACGAACTTCGAGTTGTGGTGGACGAGTTGAAACCTCGGAATCTGGCGTCATAGCACCCCAGCATGCCGAAGAGTACCGTCTGCTTTCAGCAGTTTGCGCCGAATAACAGAAGCTGTTCGCATGAGTGGCCGAAGTGCGGTAAGTAGGCCCGCCGACCTGCGGATATGCACGACGAAAGGTGCCCCGTGGCCGGACGAGGCCCCGCCCCGAAGGACCCGACCAAGCGCCGCCGGCGCAACACCACGGCGGTGCTTGCTTGTGTTGCAACGTTGGCGGGTTGGCTCATCGCGCTTCCGTAAGGGACTTGCGCAGGCACAGGGTTGATGCATGTTCATCGCGTTGTGATCCATGCCGTGAGCGCAGATCCAGCGCAGGTGATCAACGCCGTCAGCAGGCGCACGGGGACGCGCTGAAGGGTCATGCGGAACCCGCCGATTCGGATGTCGAGTGCGGGGGCTGTTCGTTCGATCTCCATGGGCTGACCCTCCATCAAGTCCCTTGCTCTGCCTGGCCAATCTGGTTTCGTGCGACGTCCTCAGCATGCCCCAGTTGGCCCAGCAGAGTGCACTAGGGGTCGACCGTTGGGCCTATTGGCGGCACTGAGTGCCGTCAACCTGCTCATGGTGTCCCTGAATATCCCCAATGGGATGACGTTGGTTGAGGTTTCACACCCGCCAACCGTCACCGGAATTACCAACTCCAGTTCAGGCCCGAGACGTCGTAGCGGTGAGAGGAGGCCCCATGGCCGGACGAGGTCCCGCCCCGAAAGACCCCGCGAAGCGCCGTCGGCGCAACGCCGGTGACCCAGAGACCGTGATCACCCCAGACGACGAACTCCGCGGCCCTGAACTCCCTGCGGGCGTTCTCGGTGACGAAGACGGCGTCCCCGTCGAGTGGCACCCCATGACTCAGCTGTGGTGGGACTCCTGGCGCACGTCGCCGCAGGCTCAGACGTTCGTTCAGACGGACTGGCTCTTCCTGATTGACACCGCCCTCATGCACCACACGATGTGGGCAAAGGGCCGATGGGAGTTCGCCTCCGAAGTGCGGCTCAGAGCGGCCAAGTTCGGCGCCACGCCGGAGGACCGGGCGCGCCTGAAGCTGAAGGTCGATGAATCCCCAGCGAGTAGGAAGAACGTAGGCCCCAGCCCTACGGGCAACGTATCGGACATCAACTCGCGGCGAGCCCGCCTCACAGGTTAGGAGACCGATGCCGCGCGCAATCGTGCGCGCCCCCGGTCATGACCGCTCCCGCTCGCTTGGGTGGATGGCGGTCGCATGGATGGAGTATTTCGTCGTGCACGGCCCTGGCGACGTCCAGGGCGAGCCGGTACGCCACGGCGACGAGTACACAGGCTTTGTCGTGGACTGCTACGCCGTCGACGACGCTGAGGGCCGCCTCCTCTACGACTCCGCTTTCTTCAGCCGCCCGAAGGGCTGCGACAAGAGCGGACTAGGCGCCCGCATTGGCCTCTTCGAAGCCTTCGGCCCTGCGCGCTTCGCCGGCTGGGCGGAGGGCGGAGAGGTCTACCGCGACCCGTGGGGGCTGGGCTTCGAGTACGTCTATGAGCCTGGCGAGCCGATGGGCCGTCCGGTCAAGGTCCCTTACCTCCGCATCATGGCGACGGAGGAGGGCCAGACCGGCAACGTCTTCGACACCATCCACTTCAACCTGACCGACGAGGCGTCGCCGCTGAGTCAAGTCCCCAACGTCGACGTGGGACTTACCCGAATCATCCTCCCTGACGGTGGAGAGATCACGCCGTCGACCGCCTCGTCCTCGTCGAAGGACGGCGGTAAGGAAACGTGGGTCTGCTTCGACGAGACCCACCTGTACAACACGCCTGAGCTGCGGCGCATGTACGCGACCGTGACTCGTAACCTCCGCAAGCGCAAGCGCGGCAGCGAAACGTGGTATTTGGAAACAACGACCATGTTTGCCCCGGGGCAGGACTCCGTGGCGGAGCGCACTTACGAGGAAGCCGAAGCCATACGCGACGGCCGTAAGAAGCGCGGTCGCGCCCGCCTCATGTACGACCACCGATGGGGCGAGTGCAAGAACCTGAAGGACGAGCAAGAACTCCGAGCCGCACTCCTGGACGCCTACGGCGACGCAATGGAGTGGATGGACCTGGAGTCGCTCGTCGATGACTTCTACGACCTGCGCAACGACTCCGCGGACGGACGGCGCTACTTCCTGAACTCCCGTACCGTCGCCTCCGATGCGTGGATGGACCCCGACGCGTGGGCACTGTGCCGGCGCTCCGAAGAGATAGCCGCGGGCGAACTCGTGACGCTGGGCTTCGACGGATCCATCCGCGACGACGCGACGGCGCTCACTGCCTGCCGTGTCTCCGACGGCCACTTGATGCTGCTCGGGTGCTGGGAGAAACCGGAAGGGCCCGAGGGCGACGGCTGGCAGGTGGACCGTGAATCGGTTGACGCAGCTGTTGCCCGAGCCTTCGACCGCTTCGACGTCTGCGGTTTCTACGCCGACCCGCCGCACTGGCAGGACTACGTGGACCGCTGGACTGCGGATTTCGGCGAGCAGCTCCAGGTACGCGCCACACAGGCCCGTCCGCTGGAGTGGTGGACCAACCGCCCTACGGCCATGGAGTCGGCGCTAGATCGCTTCATGGAAGCCGTCGACGACAAAGCGCTTTCACACACGGAGACGCTGGACCCCGACGAGGTGTCGCACTTCCTGACGCTGGGCTCCACGCTCTCCCGTCACGTGAAGAACGCGCGCCGCCGGCCAATGGGCCGCAATCACATGGGCATCGGCAAGGAACACGCGAAAAGCCCAAAGAAGATCGACGCTGCCATGTCCGCCGTACTCGCCTACGAGTGCCGCGCTGACGCCGTGGCGGCAGGCATCACCAAGCGTAAGAAGAAGTCTGGCCGTCTAGTTGCCTTCTGAGGGAGGTCCATAAGTGCCTATCGATGCAACGAAGGTGGAGTCTCCCGGTTGGTGGCTTCAGCGACTCGGGAAAAAGCTCCTAGACGAGCGCCCCGACAGTCGACCCGACTGCGACAACGAGGTGACGCCAGGTCTCAACACCCTGCGCCGCTACGCCGAAGGGAAGGCGCCGCTTCCGCACGTTCCCGGCATCGACCCGCGAGAGATCGCGGAGTGGATGAAGGACGCGCGCACGAACTGGACGTCACTCGTCCTGGACTCGCCTGTCGAGCGTCTCGGTGTCGACGGCTTCCGCTTCGGAGGAGCCGACGGCGACGGGGACAGCGTCAAGGCTGACGAGGACGCGCACCGCATCTGGCGTGAGAACGGTATGAAGGCGGACTCTGGCCTCGTCCACTACGGCGCACTCTCGCAGCGACGTGCCTTCGTCCTCGTGGAGCGTGGCGACGACGGCAGACCAGTCCTGACGCATGAGACGCCGCGACAGTTGGTCGTCGAGCACGCGCAGGGCAGTCGCCGGAAGCTGGCCGCCGGCCTGAAGATGTGGCGCGACGACTGGACTGGCCACACCCGCGCAACGCTCTGGACGCCTGACCAGATCTACGACTTCACGACGAAGTCTGAGGCTCCGGTCTTCTCCGGTCGTACGGCGACGCTCCGCGGATGGGACGCCTTCGCCCTCCCGACCACGCCCGACGGTGTCCGCCCGAACGACCTGGCGGCCGTCCCTCTCGTCCCCTTCATCAACCGGCGCAACCGCCGGCCGGAGGGCTTCGCCGAACACGAGGACGTTCTAAGTGTTCAGAACCGCATCAACCTCTCGCTGATCAACCTGATAGCCGCCATGAAATACGGCGCGTTCCGGCAGCGATGGGCCGCGGGTCTACAGGTCGACGAAGACCCTGTCACCGGCGCCAAGATCCAGCCCTTCCAGCTCGATATCCGCAGGCTCTGGACGACGGACGACGCAGACGTGAAGTTCGGCGAGTTCGCCGCTACGGATCTGGCTCCGTACGTCCGCGCCGTAGAAGCCGCCGTGCAGGATCTGGCAGCCATCAGCCGGACGCCGCCTCACTACCTGATCGGCGCCGTGGTCAACGTTTCCGGCGACGCACTGAAGGCCGCGGAGACGGGCCTCGTGGCGAAGGTGAAGGACCGTCAAGCGGGCTTCGGTGAGAGCTGGGAGAACGTGATGCGCCTTGCCTTCCGCGTCATCGGCGACACGGCGAAGGCCGACGCCTACGACCTGGAGACCGTGTGGCGTGATCCTGAGTCCCGCACCGTGTCCGAGCTGGCTGACGCTGCCGTGAAGAAGTCTTCCGCCGGCGTCCCTTGGCGTCAGCGCATGGAGGACATGGGTTACACCCCGTCGCAGATCTCCCGCATGGAGATCGACCGTGCAGCGGACGCGATGAACGCCACGCCAGTGACGGACCCGCAGTCCGCCTCTCTTCCGGCAGCGCGCGACGCACGTAATCAGCCGCCGCAGGACCCGCGGCCCGTGATCGGACGGAGCACGGATGAGCCTGTCGCCGCTTGACCGTCGCTACGGCACGGCAGTGCGCGTCGTGTGGACGGGCGTTCTCGGGCGTGTGGGCAGCTCCTGGACCGATCTCGGTTCATGGCGCGGCTCCGACGTGAAGGCGTTCCAGCGCAAGGCGCTCCCGGTCATCCTGGCCGGCGAACGTCAGGTAGCGACGCTCACGGCGTCCTACCTGGAGCAGCTCTACAAGGACGTTGACGGTGGCGCACGCCGCGTGAAGCTGGACCTTGACGCCGTTACGGGCAACGCCCTGCGCGACGTGCACCCCGCTGAGGTCTACGAGCGTCCGTTCAAAGAGGTGTGGACGGCGCTCTCGAATAGTGAGTCCGTGGACGCCGCAGTCGGTCGCGGAGGTCACCGTCTGGAGACCATCGCGAAGACGGACCTCCAGCTAGCCCGCACGCACACCGTGCGCCAAGTCGCCGCGGACATGCCGCGCTTTGAGTACACGGTGCGCGAGCTACAGGGCGAGTACGACTGCGCTCTCTGCATGATCGCCTCCACGCAGCGCTACCACAAAAGGGATCTCGCCCCGATCCACCCTGGCTGTGACTGCCTCGTCAAGACGGTCACGGCCGACTACGACCCGGGGCAAGTCGTCGACGAGCAGCGGCTAGAGCAGATTCACGACCTCGTGGAGGAGGCCCTAGGCAGGGCCGACCGCGGAGGCCGCGCAGTCGACTACCGAAAGATCATCATCGCCCGGGATCACGGGGAGATTGGCCCGGTCTTGGGCTTCGCAGGGCAGAGGTTCATGGGCCCTGACGACATTCACCTTCCGACCTGACGCCCGCCATGGGCCGACGACTCCCGACAGGGGAACACACATGCCTGAGCCAGCGACCCCGCCTGCCGTCAACGAGCATGGCTACCCGGACAACACTCCAACTGCGGAGATGACGCCCGAACATCAGGCGGCGTACTGGAAGTTCCAGTCCCGCAAGCACGAGCAGCGGGCCTCGCAGGCTCCTGACGCTGCGGAACTGGAGCGCCTGCGAGCCGCGGAGGCGGAACTCACCACCCGCAAGACGGCTGAGCTTTCCGAGACACAGCGACTCCAGAAGGAGCGCGACGACGCGGCGGCTCTCGCTGCGACGAACGCGGCGCAGGCTGCGGCTGTGACCGCGGAGCTTCTGAAGCTCCAGGTGATCGGCGAGAAGGAGCTGACGCCGGCGCACGCCGCCTTCCTGACCGGGAGCACCCGCGACGAGCTGGAGGCCAGTGCCGACGCGCTGAAGTCGCTCACGGCTCCGGGCACTCCTCCGCCCGCTCCTCGCTCCGGTGGCAACCGGGGGAGCGACGCAGGCGGCGAAACGAAGACCGTGAGCGCGGGCGCGGACCTGTACCGCGAGCGCCACGCGAAGAACTGACCATCCCCTCACAGGAGGATCCATGAACCTCGGCCTCATCACTGAGAGCTTCTCTCAGGACAAGCGCGATTGGCTCCAGGGCGAGCACGGTACGGACATCGCCGTCAGCGTGTCGCTCGACGTAAGTAAGTTCACCGCCGGTACCCACTACCCGGACGGCTACATCAAGAGCGGCATCCCACTCGGCAAGATCACGGCGGGTGGCAAGTACGGCCCGTACGACGACGCGGCGAGTGACGGTCGTCAGACCTGCGTCGGCTTCCTCTTCACGGGCGTGGAGGTCGTCACCCGACGGGGCGCAACGGTCGCTTCAGCGGTCGGCTCCATGCTCGTCCACTGCGCGGTGCGGGAGTCGAAGCTCCCCGTCGCCGTCGACGCCGCGGGCAAGGTTGATCTTGCCTCCCGAGTCATCTTCGTCTGAGAGGTAACCCATGCAGCTTATCGACGAGTTCGTCACCCCGGCGGAGCTCACTGGCTACGCGCGAGCAGCGCTCGCCGACCGCCCCGAGAACGCGTTCACGCTCGACCGCTGGCTTCCCAACCGCACCGTCAACGACCTCAGCTACCGCTTCACTCGCGGTGGCGGTGGCCTCACTGAGGCCGCGAACTACCGTGCGTACGACGCGTCTGCGGACGTGGGCGTCCGTCCCGGTGGGGCGCGCGTGAGCGGCGAACTGCCGCCCATCTCGCGGAAGGTCCCCGTCGGCGAGTATGAGCGTATCCGGCGCCGGAACGTGGACACGCAGAACGCGGAGATCCGGGACGCCATGCTCGACGACGGCGTCCGCCTGGCCCGCCAGATCGAAGCCCGCATCGAGCTGGCTCGCGGTGAGGCCATCTTCAACGCCGGCGTGGCCCTGAACGAGAACGGTGTTCAGGCATCGGTCGACTTCGGCCGCAATGCCGCGCACAACGTCACGGCTGGGACCGTATGGTCCAACCCCGCGGCCGACGTCATCGGCGACTTTCAGACGTGGTTGGAGGTCTACAACGACACCAACGGCGGCGACCCGGACTCTGTCCTGATCTCCCGTGCCATCTGGACCGCGCTCAAGCGGAACACGCAGCTTCGCGGCCTGTCGACGACCGGCGCGACCGCTCCGTCCATCCTGACTGACTCGCTCCTGGCCGCGATCCTGGCTGACCATGGCGTCCCGCCGCTCGTCCGCTATGACGCGAAGATCAGCGTCAACGGGGTCTCGACGCGAGTCACTCCGAACGACAAGCTGGCTTTCGTGCCGTCGCAGGGCGACGCCCTCGGTCAGACCCTGTGGGGCGTGCCGGTGGAGGCCGACGACCCGCGGTACGGGCTGGGCGGAGACGCTGCGGGCGTGGCCGTCGGCGGCTACAAGTCCGAGGACCCACAGACCGTGTGGACCCGTGCAACGGCCATTGCCCTTCCTGTCGTTGCGGCTCCTGATCTGACCTTCGTCGCCGACGTCCTCTGACCAGAAACGCGAGGCACTCACGCATGCCAACTCTGGCAACGCACGTCCACGTGACGGACGACTCCGGCGCGGCCCACGTGTTCGGCCCCGCGGACGAGGTCCCGGAGTGGGCGCAGGCGCTCATCACGAACCCGAAGGCGTGGGCTCAGGCGCCCACCGTGAATCGACTCGCGGAACCCGAGCCTGAGCCTGCGAAGAAGACACCCGCCAAGCGCGCAGCTCCGCGGCGGAAGGCGGCGTAAATGATCCTCTTCACGTCGGCCGAACTCCGGACGCTGCTTGCGAAGCCGCTGACTGACGCTCAGTGTGAGATGGCGCATGACACCGCACTTGACGTCATCACCGGGGAGGTGGGGGACCGCCTGACGGAACCCCTACAGCGCGGCGTGAAGTCGATCGCCATTGCGGTCGGTGCCCGCGTCCTGACCAACCCCTCCGGCGTCAGGTCGGAACAGGCGGGCGGAATGATCGTCTCCTACGCCGACACACAGACCGGCGTGGCTCTCTCCGACGACGAGCGCCGCCGGCTCCGACGCGCTGTGGGACTGGCTGCGGGGGCTTCGTCACTCGACATCGCACCCGCGGACCTCTGGCCACGACGTACCGCCAGGCGGTGGCGATGACGCTGCTAGCCGCGCTCATGTCGGAGACGATCCAGATCTCCCGCCCCGGTCCGCCGGTGCGCGACTCCACGGGATCCGAGACCCCGGGTCCGCCCGTGCTGATCTCCGTGGAGGGGTGCGCAGTGGCGAGCCCGTACGGCGTGACCGTGGGCAGCTCCTCGGAGGCCCATGACGCGTCGACGACGATCACCACACGGCGCGTTCTCTTCGCCCCGCTCGGGACCGACGTCCGGGCGTCGGACCGCATCATCCGCGGTGTCGAGACATACGAGGTCGTGGGGCGCCCACTGGTATTCCCGCTGACATCCATGGCCCACATAGAGGCATCGCTCCAGGAGGTGACTGGCTGAGTGTCGTACCGATCGAAGTACACAGGCCGGTACTCCGGCATTGGCGCGATGCTCTCGCGTCCCTGGCTCCAGGCTCCGTGCCTTGCGGCAGCCGCGAGGATCCAGACGCTTGCGGAGGCAAGGGCCCCCGTCGGCAGCCCCAACGAGGACAACCACCCGGGCCTGTACAAGGCATCGTTCGTGACGGTCCCGCACACCAAGAACGTGCCCTTCCGCGGCAAGCCCCGCATCCGCGCCGGAGCACGCGTCATGAACACAGCCGCGCACGCAACGATCGTCGAATACGGCAACGGCCGGACGCCGCGCTACGCGGTGTTCCGCGGCGCCATCGACGACGCTAAGGCGGTGCACGGTGGCTGACGTGGAAAGCGTCCTCGCGCCGTGGGCTGAGGCCGAATTCGGCGTGTTCAGCGCTGCCGAGACGCCCGCAGACCTGGAGAAGCGCCTCCCCGTCATCCGTGTGGAGCGGATCGGCGGAGCGGACGACCGCTTTAGCATGCACCCTCGCGTGGCCGTCGACGTCTTCGCGGCCACGGAGGACGAGGCGCGCACACTCGCCGGCCGCGTAAGGGACGCGCTTGTTCTCCTCCGCGGCCCTGTGCAAGGCGCCGTCATCCGCGACATCCGCTGTGACTCCGGACCAACGCGCCAGCCGTGGGCGAACGAGCTTGTTCACCGACGTGGCGCCTCGTACACCGTGAGCCTCCGGGCCGCGTAACCCCTGACCTCTCTGACCCGACGCCGACGGCGAGCGGGTCTTTTCGCATGCCCTGGAGGGCCAATGGCGGACACCCGCAATGCCGATCTGACGTTCGGCGCAACCGACTACCTCGTCCACATCGCCGCGATGAACACCGTGGCGCCGACCGACTTCACCGACCCCGCAACCCCGTGGATGTGCCTCGGGTGGGTCACCACGGAAGGCGGCCTCTTCAAGGTGGAGGAGGAGTCGAAGGACGTGGAGGCGGCCGGTTCCCTGGAGCCGATCCGCACCCTGATGACCAAGAGCACGAAGAGCCTTCAGGTCACCTTCCTGGAGGGTCTGAACCCGCTCGTTCGCTCCCTGTACGACAACGTCTCGATTGCGTCGCTGAAGCCTGAGACCACGTCCGGCATCGCCTCGTACAGCCTGCCTGACAAGCCGAGCGACCTCAGGTACGCGTTCGTCTTCGACACCCTCGACGGTGACAAGCGCATGCGCCTGTACATGCCAAACGGCAAGGTCGTGGAGCGCGGCGACGAGCAGCCCCAGACCAGCGACGTCATGCCAGTGGAGATGACGTTCCGCTTCTACAAGGGCGCCGCGTCGGCCCCTGCCGTGAAGCGCTCCATCGACTACGGCTCGGTGGACGTGAGCGGGTTCTTCCCCGCCGGCGGCTGAGCGAGTCACTCACGATCCAGCGGGGCCCGTATCTGCGCGGGTCCGGGCCCCGCTTCAGCTCCACAGCGACCCGCGCAAGACAACCTGACATAGGAGACCCGCGCGCATGACTGAGACCACCACCCCCGCTGAGGCCCAGGAGATCGAAGCCGCGGAGGAGTACACGACGGCGACTCTCGCCGGCGTGGAACTGCGAGTGAAGCCCATCAACAAGTGGCGCCCCTCGTACATCCGAGCCCTGCGGAACGGCGACTACGACACGTGGGCTGTCGGCGTTCTCCACGAGGATGACGCGGAGACCTTCGTCGAGCTGGACGCCACCTTCGACGAGATCAACGAGTTCACGTCCGCCGCGATGGAGTCCGCCGGGGAGGCCCCGGGAAAGTCCTCTGGACGTGCCAAGTCCTCGCAGACCAGGCGGAAGCGCTAGAGGCTGACCTCCTGCGGTATTACCCCGGGACTGACCTCCTGGAGGTGTACCGCGGGAGCCTCTCCCTCCGTCGGCTCCGGATCCTCATCGAGCATCTGCCGTCGGAGTCGGCCACGAAGACGGCCCTCCGCAATCTGGTGACGCCGGAGGAGATGGAGCGGGCGACGGGCGAGCACCGCCCCGACCTGGCCCCGTGGAGCGGCGTGGAGTTGCTCCTTGCAGGCATCAAGGACGAGATCACGCTGAGCCGCTACGTGGCCGTGGCAGCCGCTGGCGCGCCCGCTCCCGAGTTCACGCCCACACCACGCCCCGGGATTCCACCGAAGTCCGCGCAGAAGAAGCGAGGGCTGACCGACGAGCAGCGCCGCGCCCTTGACCCGCGGTTGAGAAATCAGACGCAGAAGGAGGCGTGATGGCCGGAGACCTTGACATCGTCGGTGGGGCAGCGGTCGACGTCGTCCCCGTAGTTCCCAACTTCCACCGGAAGCTGAAGGAGGCCATCCTCCCCATCGCCGATGAGGTCGGCGCTGAAGCGGGCCGCAAGATGGGCGAGAAGATGGGCGACGCGATGCGCGCGTCTCTCGTCGACGACGGTCAGCGCATCGGCAACGCTCTGGGCGACGCGATCGGCGACGCACTTGCGCGCCGTGTGGCGGACGCGATCCCTGACGCGATCACACGCGGGGGGCAGCGTGCCCGGGGCAGTGCCGCCCGGCAGGGCAACAACAACGCTGGCGCTTTCGCCGACTCGATGCGGCGTCGCCTGGAGGCTGCGTTCCGCGCGATGCCCAAGCTGGACATTCGTCTCGGGGACACGGGGGTCGACGCCGAACTAGCCCGCATCCGCGCCAAGCTGGAGCAGCTCTCCAACAAGCGCATCGGGATCGACGTCAGCGCGGAAGCGGCAGCCGCTGAAGTGGCCCACCTGGAGGAGCAGCTCCGCCGGCTGGGCGCGGCACACCCGAACGTAGCGGTGCGGGCAGACACTGCCGCCGCGCGTGCGGCCCTCGCAGCGATGCGGGAAGAGATCGCAGTCCTGACGGCCGACCCTGCCCGCATCCGCATTGAGACGGACGGCGCGCTCGGGGCCAAGCTCCGTGCTGCCGTCACGGCCGCGGAGGCGTCGCTCCCCAACATCAACATCGGCGCCGACACGAGCCCCGCGCAAGCGGAGATCGCCAGCCTTCGCGGCCGACTGACGGCCCTGCGGGACGTGAAGATCGGCGTCGACATGTCCGCGGAGGACGCACTCGCGCAGGTCCGGGAGATTCAGCTCAAGCTTCGGCAGCTCTCGGCGCAGCGTGCATCGGTCGACGTCGACACGAACCGCGCCCGAGCCGCGATTACGAACCTGAGCCTCGCGATTGACCGGCTCCGGGGACGTACCCCGACCGTCGACGTCCGGGCCGACGCAGGCCAGGCGGAGGCGGAACTAGCCGCCGTGCACGCCATGGTCAACAGGCTGGACCGAGACGACGTCCGCATTGGCGTCCACGTGAACTCCGCGCAGGCCACAGCCGCGCTACTTCAACTCTCCATAGCGGCCGGCGGAGTCGCGGTAATCCCAGCGCTCCCCATCATCGCGGCAGGACTGGGGGCCGTCGCCTCCGCAGGTGTCGCCGCCGGCGCAGGTCTGGGCGCAATTGCGCTCGTCGCCATCCCCGCCATTAAGGGCGTCACGAACGTGATGCAGCTTCAGAAAGCTGCCGCGGACGAGTCGGCACAGGCGACGACCAACGGCGCAGCCGCACAGGTCAAGGCCGCTCAACAGGCGCTGACTATGGCCAATGCTCAACAGGCGCTGACGTCCGCCCACCGTCAGGCAGCGCAGTCCATCGCGCAGGCCAACCGGCAGGTGGAGGACGCCGAACGCGCCGTTGCACAGGCGGCGCAGCGTGCCGCGGATCAGCGACGCCAGGCAGCGGAGAACGTGGAGCGCGCAGAGCGAGCCCTCTCCGACGCCAAGCGTCAGTCACGCCAGGCTGAGCAGGATCTGACGCAGGCCCGTAAGGACGCCGCGCAGCAACTGCAAGACCTGAACGACAAGTTGGCGAGCGGTGCCCTGGACGAACGGGACGCGACTCTCCGCGTCCAGGAGGCGCAGCTCGAATTGCAGCGGGTCATGGCAGACCCGCGGGCGACAGACCTTCAGCGCCAGCGTGCTCAGCTCGCCTATGACCAGTCAGTGCAGAGCGCCAAGCAGCAAAAGAAGGATTACGCCGACCTTCAGAAGGATGCCGCCGCACAGCGGAAGGCGGGCGTCGACGGGAACGCCGACGTCAAGCGCGCGACACAGCAACTGTCGGACGCTCAGCGTGGCGTGAAGGATCAGACGAAGGCAGTCGCCGAAGCGCACCGCTCAGCCGCACAGACGCAGATCGACTCTGCGCAGGCCGTGGCCGACGCTCAGCGTGGTCTGTCGGACGCGGTGCAGAACGCCGCGAACACGCAGGTCCAGGCATCGGAACAGATCAAGTCCGCAGAACGAGGCGTCGAGTCGGCGCGGTTGTCGGGCATCGACACCACGGCGAAGGCGATGTCTGCGCAGGAGAAGTACCGCAAGGCACTCGCGAACATGACCCCTGCACAGCGGAAGCTGTATGACTCCATCGCCGGCCCCAAGGGTCTTAAGGCGGCGTTCAAGGATTGGTCGACGTCCCTTCAGCCCGACGTACTTCCGATCTTCACGCGCGGCTTGGATGGGATGAAGAACTCGCTCCCTGGCCTGACGCCGCTCGTGAAGAACTCCGCTCAGGCCGTCCGGGAATTGCAGAAGGATGCATCCAAGGAACTGAAAACTCCGTTCTGGAAGCGCTTCAAGAAGGATATTTCCGATAGCGCAAAGCCTGCGATCAAGGGTCTCGGGAAGGCATTCGGGAATGTGATCGAGGGGATTGCGGGCGTCATCGACGCCTTCCTCCCGCACATGGATGACATATCCAAGTCGCTGGGGAAGATCACGAAGAAATTCGCGAACTGGGGCAAGAACCTGAAGGGGTCTCCCGAGTTCGAGAAGTTCCTCGACTACGCGAAGGAGAATGGCCCTAAGCTGGCCTCCACGCTGAAGAAGATCGCGGACGCATTCTTCCAGGTCGGTAAGGACCTGTCGCCGCTCTCCGGAACTGTGCTCGACGTCTTCGGGAAGCTGGCCGACGGAATCGGCACGGTCGCGGAACACGCGCCGTGGCTCATTCAAATGATCTGGGGTCTCGTCATCGCCACGAAGGCGTGGACCCTCGCGATGTTCCTCTTCAACTTCGTCATGAAGCAAAACATCCTGGTCAAGGTCATCCTTCTGATTGCGCTCCTGGCCGCAGCCGTCGTCTACGCCTACCACAAATTCCCCTGGTTCAAGGACATCGTGGACAAGTGCTGGAAGGGGATTAAGACCGCAGTCTCCTTCGCTTGGGAAAAGGTCCTGAAGCCCACGTTCGGCTTCATCTGGGACAAGCTGAAGTGGGTCGGCGACAAATTTAGCTGGCTCTGGAACAGTGCCGTCAAGCCCACAGCGAAGTGGATTGGCGACAAGGTCAAGTGGCTGTGGGAAAAGGCGATCAAGCCATCCCTTCACGGGATTTGGGACGGGCTGAAGTGGCTCGGCGACAAGTTCAAGTGGCTCTACAACGTAGGCGTAAAGGGACCGGCCAACTGGATTGCCGACAAGGCGTCGTGGCTCTACAACAAGGGTCTGAAGCCGGCGTTCGAGCGGATCAAATCCGCGGTGAAGCTCGTCGGTGATGCCTTCGGTAAGGCGAAGGATGCGATCGGGAAGACCTGGAGCAAGGTCTCTGACATCGCGAAGAAGCCGATCAACTTCATCATCAAGTGGGTGTACACGAAGGGCATCAAGGCCGTTTGGGATAAGGTGGCTGGCTTTGTCGGCCTCTCGAAACTCCCTGAGGCTCCGAAGCTCCTGGAGGCCGGCGGAACGGTCGGCAACGGCTGGGGTCCAGCCCGCCCGATGAAGACGAACCGACCCACGGCCATCGTCGGCGAAGGCAACCCGCGGTACCCGGAGTACGTCATCCCGACGGATCCGAAGTACCGCAGCCGTGCACTCTCTCTTCACCGCGCTGCGGGGACGCAGCTCCTGGAGAGCGGCGGCGTGATCGGTGGGCTGTCGTCCGCGTGGGACTGGACGAAGGACACCGTGTCTGACGTCGTCGGCAAGGGCATCGACTGGGCGAAGACGGGCGCTGACCTCGTGTCGCACCCGTCGAAGGTCTGGAACAAGCTCCTGAAGCCCGTCCTCGGCAAGGTCGCAAAGGGCGTCAGTGTCGCTGGCAAGTGGGGCGCTGCCGTCGGGAAGATCCCGCTGAAGATGGTGACCGGCCTGAAGGACAAGATTGTCAACGCCGTGGCGTCGATGATGTCCAGCGGTGACGGGGGAGGTGGAGGCCAGTGGTTGAAGCCTGTCAACGTCGGCTACGGAACACGCTTCGGAGTCACGGGCCGTATGTGGTCCTCCGGGCATCACACCGGGCTCGACTTCCCCGCGGCCGTCGGCACGGCAGTAAAGGCAGTCGCTGACGGCACCGTGTCTCAGGTCGCGAGCGGCGGCCCGTACGGCAATCACGTGATGGTCAATCACGGTGGCGGACTTCAGTCCCTGTACGCCCACATGAGCCGCATCATGACGAAGCTCCACGCGCACGTCTCAGCCGGACAGCAGATCGGCAAGGTAGGCGCGACGGGCAACGTCACCGGTCCTCACCTTCACCTGGAGGCGCGACGGAGCGGCCGTGCCATTGACCCGATGCCGTTCCTTCAGTCGAAGGGCTTCAGCGGTACGGCTGTGGGCTCTGCGCAGAAGTACGCGAAGAGCATCCTCGGCAACTACGGGTGGGGCGCTTCGCAGTTCGGGCCACTTCAGAAGCTGTGGAACGGCGAATCCGGCTGGCGCTGGAATGCCAAGAACCCCAGCTCCGGCGCCTACGGCATCCCGCAGGCGCTGCCCGCGTCGAAGATGGCGTCCGCCGGCTCCGACTGGAGGACGAACCCTGCGACGCAGATCCGTTGGGGCCTGAACTACATCAAGCACCGCCCCGACTACGGGTCGCCCGCAGCGGCGTACTCGAAGTGGCTCGCCCGCTCGCCGCACTGGTACGACGACGGCGGATACCTCCCGCCCGGCTTGAACCTCGTGGCCAACGGGACGGGACGCCCAGAACCCGTCTTCACTTCCGGCCAGTGGGACACGCTCCGCGCGAGCAAGGGCGGAGGGACGACGCAGGTCCACGCCGACGTGAAGGTCTTCGTCGGTGACCGCGAGATTACGGAGATCGTGCGCACGGAAGTGACCGCACGTGAGTCCGCCACGGCTACGGCCATTGACAACGGAAGGTGGGGCTGACATGGCCGACGAGACCGAAGAGCCGACAGGCGAGCCCGAGCCAGGCGGCGAAATGGTACCGCCCGTCGTCGCGTACGAGCCGGAGTATGTGGAGCCCGCTCCTGCGGATGTCCCCAGCACTCCGGAGAGTACCGACGGTTCGTCCATCGTGGGTGGCCCGACGTACCCGGCTCCGGGTGAGGTCGACGGCTGATGGCTATTGCTGGGAACCTACTGCCGGTCAACGCGGAGAGCATCGAGACAGATGCCTCCGCGTGGTCGACGCTGGTCAACGCAGGGTCCCTTGCGCGGGCGTCCTCAGGGACCCTTGGTGCGTTCTGCATGTCCTTCAAGGCAACGGCCGCAGGGGACAGTCAGGTCGGTCTCGTGACGCGCGTCGCTGTGACGGCGAACGCGGAGCACTGGGCGTGTGCCTCGATCTTCCCGCCGGGCATCGGAGCTCAGTCCCGGATCGAAATCCGCTGGTACAACGCCGGCGGGACACTGATCAGCACGACTCAGGGACCCGTGGTAACTGCACCCGCGGGGACGTGGCATCAAATCGCAGCCGTCGGAACGGCACCGGCAACTGCCGTTACGGCCAACGTGGTACTTCGCGTCACGGCGACGGCAGCGAATCAATCGTGGTTCGCAGACCGGATCTTCCTCGGTCTGACGACGCCATCAACGGGCAACCTCCTCCCGTTCAACACGGAGACGGTGGAGGCGGACACCTCCGGGTGGTTCGCCGCGACGAACTGCACGCTCGCCATCTCCTCAGCCGCGTACACGTGGTATCAGTCGCTCCTCATCACTTCGACGGCCGCGGGCGACGCCATGGCTCGCACGGCGCTCGCTCAGGCGCCGGCAGTCACGCCGGGGGTGGAGTACGTCGCGTACGCCTACGTCACTCCGAGCGTGGGCGGGCTGACGCTGAAGGCGCAGATCTATTGGCGTGACGCTGGCGGGACGGAGATAGGAACGTCCTCGGCAACGTGGACGCCACCGTCCGGGCAGTGGACGCGGGTCGTCGTCGCTGGCAAGGCACCGACCGGCGCAGCCGCCGCACGCATCGCCATCTCCCCAACTGCCACGGCCGCGGGACAGCAATGGGCCGTGGACCGGGCCGCACTGACTCCGGCGAGTGCGCTCATGGTGGCGGGCAACCTCATGCCGTACAACGTCTCTGATGTGGAGGTGGACACCAGCGGCTGGACAGTCACAGGCGCCACAGCCACACAGACCACAGAGCAAGTGCTAGACGGCGCCTACGCCATGAAGCTCGTTGCCACCGGCGGCGACATCGTGGTGACGACCGCGACGCCCATCACTCCCGTTCAGCCGGGACTCGGGTATCAGTTCGTCGCCTGTCACTATCGGCCCGGGACGAGGATCACACAGACCCGGATCGAGTGGCTGAATGCCGCAGGGGACGCCATCCGAACCCGTTGGCAGTCATGGGGTGGCACAGCCGGGAGTTCATGGGGCGTCATGACGATGGGGGACCTGGCGCCAGAGGGCGCGGTGTCCGCCCGGCTGAGCTACGTCGTCCCGGGTGCACCCGCGGGGGAAACCTGGTACGTCGACCGCGCCGAGTGGCGGATAGGTGGCCTGACTGTCCTCGCTGAGCCGGCGAGCGGACGAGGCGCGGCGATAGTGGTTCGTGGCCTCACCACGGGCGGCCCTACGTGGAAGTGGTCCCTGGAACGGATCGTTGCCGGCGAGCAGCCACAGCCCGTGCGGGGTTGGTCTGGGGACATCACCTCCCAAGTTCTCGCGGGCGACGTCGCGGTGATCACCGACTACGAGGCGCCGCTAGGGGTCCCGGTCCAATGGCGGGCAACGATCCAGGCGCCTACAGGGAGCCAGCGGCAGTCATTCACGTCCGACGCTCTGACGTTGGACGCGGAGACGCTGGACGTGTGGCTGAAAGATCCTGGGCTCCCTGCCCGTAGTTGCAGCGCCACGGTGCAGACGCTTCCCGACTGGCAGCGTTCCGCGCGACAGGGCGTGAATCAGGTGCGGGGACGAGCGCGCCCCATCGTCATTAGCGACGTGCGTACGTCGCGCACCGGCTCTCTCACTCTCGTGACCCACACGGAGGCGGAGCGGGATGCCCTGTGGTGGGTGCTCGACAGTGGGCGGACGCTGCTCCTTCAGTGGCCTCCCGGGTGGGGCGAGCGGGACGTGTATGTCTCCATCGGCGAAGTCACAGAGGCTCACATCACGGAGCTCGCTGAGCACAGTGACCGTGCGTGGACGCTGGCGCTGACGGAGGTGGACCGGCCCTTCGGCGGCATCGTCGGCAGTGCTGACCGCACTTGGCAGACGATCGCAGACTCCGGCAGCTCGTGGAGCGCAGTCCTGGCCGGCGCGACCACATGGCTCGACCTGTACACGGGGGCGTGATGCAGCCGATATCAGATCTGTTCCGTCAGGCACTCACGTCTTCACACCAGATCGTGACGCGGGTGGACGCCTACTACAACGGGCAGTTGACCGCGTCGGACATCCCCATCGCGGACGGGTCGGTGTCCGTCGACCGCGGGAGCAAGACCCGGCGCTCACTGTCCCTGACGGTGGCCGACGTCGGGTACCTCCCGTGGAAGGCGGACGACCCGCTCGCGGTCTACGGTCAGCGGCTCGTCGTCTCTCGCGGGATCCGTTTCACGCATGGCGACGAGATGGTCCCGCTCGGAACGTTCCGCATCGGAGAACCGAGCGGCGACGTCCACGAAGGCCCCGTGACGCTGACCGGTGTCACGGAGGAAGCGACGATCGCTGACGACTCGTTCATGGTGCCGACGTCGACGGCGGGCTACGGCAACTGCCTCCAGGCAATCGAGTTCCTGATCCGCCAGACAATCCCCGGCGCACCCATCGTCAATCTGACGTCCGATGGCCGCAATCCGGTGTGCCCCGTTGCCACTTGGGACGCGGGCAATGACCGGTGGGACGCTGTTATTCAGGTGGCAACGGCAATGCGGGCAGAGGTATTCGTCGACCCAATCGGACGTTTCTGCATCGTCGATCTTCCCGACCCGTTGACGTCTCCCGTTGTGTGGGACATCGCGGAAGGTGATGGAGGAACGCTCGTTTCTGCCTCTCGGCAGATGTCACGCACGGCCGTTTACAACGCCGTTGTGGTCTCAGGTGAGAACTCATCGTCGGACAGTGCACCCGTTGGCGCCGTTGCCTACGACAACGACCCCTCATCGCCGACGAGATGGAACGGGCCATACGGCAACATTCCCAAGCACTATTCCTCAGCGCTGCTCATCACGCAGGGGGATTGTCAGGCGGCAGCGAATTACATGCTGGCCGATCTGACGGCGCCGAATGTGCAGACGTCCATTTCGACGGTTCCCAATCCCGCATTGGAAGCCGGGGATTGCATCCGCGTCAGCTATGCGGGACGAAAGGAACTGTTCATCGCGCAGTCCTTCACCGTACCCCTGACCGCTGAAGCGGACTTCCCGATCACGCTCCGCGGAGGAAAGGAGGAGGTCGCATGACGAAGCGACTGGCGGACGCAGTCCAGCGCACCGCGCAACGCACAGTGACGCAGGGCAGCGCCGCGTGGCTACTGGCCACGGTGACCGCCTCCTACACCGACGGCACGTGCGACATCGTGACGGCCACGGGCCCTGTACAGCGCGTCAGGCGCCTGCGTAGCTACGGAGCACCGCAGGTGGGGGACCGGGTCAAGGTGGCCCGGAACCCCTCCGGGAACTGGGTGGTGGAGGACGCGACGGCCAACGCCGGCGACGCGTGGCAGCCGCTCGCTCTGCGCTCCGGATTCACGGCCAGCGGCACCGACGGTGACGCTCCGCCCATGTGCCGGCGTAGCTCTGACGGCCTCGTCCAGCTCTCCGGAATGATCACTCCGACGGGCCTGACGACGTCGGACTCCATCGTTATGGCGGACATGCCCGCAGGAATTCGCCCCCAGTTCCGGGGCGCCTGCATGTGCGTAGGAGATGCCGTCGCTGTGCGTATCTACATCAACCGCGACGGCACCGTCAGCGCGCGCCTGATTACCGGCTCGTCCCCGTCATGGGTTTCTCTCGACGGCGCACAGTGCCGCTAATCGACGCCCTGATAAAGCGAATTCGACTGAGGAGTCTCAATGCCTAAGAGTGACGGATACGCTCAGAACGTCCAATACCCAGTACTTGCCGACGCACCCAACATCGAAACAGCGCTCCAAACGCTCGTAAATGGCGTCGTTCCGCTGACCGTAATGAGGTTCGCCAACGCCAACGCCAGAGCGGCGGCACTCGTTGCCGGCTATCCCGCAGTTGCGGGGATGGTGACATACCTCGTTGCGGAAGACCGGTACGAGGGACGAATGCACGACGGGAGTTGGCAGCCGTTGACTCCGGGTCCGTGGCAGCCGCTGACGCTGAAGTCCGGGTTCTCCGTGCATTCCGGGTCACCCGGATATCGAGTGGTGAACGGATCGGTTCAGCTCCGCGGGCGCGTCAAGCGAACGAACAACGGCCAATTCTCCACCGGAACTGACTGGACATTCGCGACGCTGCCCGCGTCCGCCCTCCCCGCGACGTACTCCTACTGGGTCACGCCCGTGGAGATGGGCGCCGGCATCTACTACGGCCGGACGCAGCTCAACAGCGACACGGGAGAGCTGATGGTGCAGACCCCGCCCGGAGCAACGTCGACGACGAACGGGCTCAAGTGGAGCGGTCTGGACGGCTTGAGCTACAGCCTCTGACGCATACCGCAAGACATTCACGCCCCGCAGCGCCGGGGCCTTTTTCATGCCCTGGAGGGGATCACACATGGGTGAAATCTGGATCAAGGAAGCGGAGCGGCTGGGGGACGGCAGCATCGGCGGTGCGATGGACTCGCCGTCAGCGCAGGGCCGCGTCGTCTGGCACACCACGGAGAGCGGCCACGGGAACTCGTCCTTCACCAACGTGGGGAAGTACCTCGGTTCCATCGCTGCGGAGCCGCACATCCTCTACGACCCGACGACCGACAGGCTCGGGCAGTACGGCCCGCTGAACCAGAGCGCGCGAGCGCTGAAGAACGACGGCCTGACGAGGACGAACCGCACCGGGCGCGTTTGCATTCAGATCGAAGTCCTTGCTCGCGCGTCGACGCCGTTCACCGGCTACTGGAAGCCAGGCCCGAACTTCCAGGCGCTCATGCGCGCCATCCGCTCGTGGGGCGTTCCGGACTCTTTCCCCATGGGGACGCCGGCTGCAACCTCGTCCGCGACGAAGCGCAACCGCACCACGTGGGCGACGAAGGGCGGGCACTACGGACACTGCAACGTGCCGGGTAACGACCACTGGGACCCGGGCGCGATCTCGACGGCAGCCCTCTTCAAGGCGGCGCCGAAGGAGTCGGCCCCTGCGCCGTCGAAGCCTTCCACCCCGGCGAAGCCGTCGACGAAGCCGACCGTCTCGCTCGCGCACATCCTGGCCGCACGGAAGGCGGATGTACCCGCGCCGACCGGCCACACCACGTACCCGGCAGAGGTCAATGTCGTGGAGGCCGCGTTGAAGGCGGAAGGCTTCCTCTCCTCGACCTACGCGAGCGACGGTTCGTGGGGGACGAGCACTGACGCCGCGTACGACGAGTTCCGGCGCAAGGTCATGAAGCTGTCCGGCGCCGATGCGGCCGGAGCCCCTGGCTTGGAGTCCCTGAAGAAGCTCGCCTCTCGCCACAACTTCACGGCGAAGGCGTGAGCCCTGAAGTCCTCGTCTCCCTGATCACGGCTGCGTCTGTCATAGGCGCGGCCGTGATCGCGGCTGTCCCGGCACTGCTCGCTCTTCAGCGGCGCATGACGGGGGCCGTGGAGGCACAGGGGACCGTCACCCGCGACCACCTGAACGAACTGAAGCGCGGCATCGATACGCGCATTGACGACGTCCGCGACGACATCGACGGCGTCCGCGAGGACATCACGCACGTGCGCGAGTGGCAGGCAGCCCACGACGCGGAGCACCTGCTTATAGGCCGTCAGCCACCACGAGGAGAGTAAATGCCCGCAATTCCACCCGGCATCACCTCCGTGATCCTCACGGGCCGGTACATCCGCCCCGACGGAACGCCCCTGCGCGGCACGCTGAAGGTCTCGCCGCCCGCGTCGCTCACGTTCCCGAGTGCCGACACGATCAGCACTGGCGCCGCCTCGATCCCGCTGGACGAGAACGGCGCCTTCAGCGTCGCTCTGATAGCCACGGATCAGCCGGGCATGAGCCCCGCGGACTGGACGTATCAGGTCGAGGAGACGTTCAGCCAGGCGGAGGGGCGGACGTACTCCATCAAGCTCCCGTCGACGGCTCCCGTCGTCGACATCGCCGACATCGCCCCGACGGATCCAGACCATGGGGACTACGTCCTCGTCCCGGGGCCGGCGGGTCCCGCAGGGTCGCAGATGTACAGCGGCACCGGAGCGCCTCCCGGCGCGACGGGCGTCAACGGGGACTACTGGATCGACACCACGACCGGGGCCGTGAAGCTCTACGGTCCGAAGGCCGCGGGCGCCTGGCCGTCAACCGGCGTCGCTCTCGGTGGCGGCTCCAGCGCCGTGACCTCCGTCAACACGCAGACGGGAGCGGTGAATCTGACAGCCGCGGACGTCGGCGCGTACCCCGCGACCGGGGGGACGCTGAACGGCTCTTTGACTGCTACCGCGGGTCTGCGGGTGAACACCGCGGACGTGAACGTGAACGCAATCATCACGGATAGCCCGGCTGGCTCCTCTGCTCGCGTCGCCGTGATGCGCGTGGGCGGCGTCGATAAGTTCTCGCTTAACTCCAGCGGTGACCTGACGATCCCCGGCGGCGCCAATACCGGTGGGACGAGCACGTTCCCGAACATTCGACTCGGCAGCACCTCCGCCAACTTGGGAGGCGCGGCGGGCGGCGCACTGGCCATCCCCAATGTCACGACCGCCCCGACGTCGAACCCGACCGGCGGCGCCGTGGTCTACGTGGAGGGTGGTGTCCTGAAGGTCCGGCAGTCCGACGGCACTACGGTGCCCGTCGTGAACGCCCTCACGCAGACTGCGGCCGACCTCCGGTACCCGCTCCAGACCCGCAGTGCCCGCATGGACAAGGGCATTTATGTCCCGCCCGGCTGGGGCGCCAACTGGCGGGCGAAGAGGGACGCAGCGGGAAGCGCTCAGGCGAAGATTGCAGTCGTCGGTGGCAGCGCAAGCCAGGGCTTCTACGCTTCCAACCCCCACACGAAGAGTTGGCCCGGCGTCGTACGGACCGCGCTCCAGTCGGCCTACGGCGACGGCGGATCGGGCTTCATGTCCTCGTCCATGTCGTCGACGGTCCTCAGCGCCAGTGATGCTGCGGCCCTAGCCGCGTGGACGTCAGCCGGCGCAGTGATCGGGCAAACGGGCGCGTGGCTCCAGGGAGGAAGCAAGTTCGGCCCCGGCATCAACTACCTGTACGCCGACACGACGAGCGCCTCCCTGACATTCACCGTCCGGGGCACGACGGCCAAGATCTACACCGTGAGTGGCGGAGGCGCACGAGCTGCCTTCACGTATCAGATCGACGGCGGCACGGCCGTGAGCGTTGCTGACTCCGGCAGTCCCGCGTCGAACATTCAGGTCACGACGATCACGGGGCTGTCGAACGCCTCGCACGCAGTCAAGATCACGTGGGCCGGGACGGCGACGGGGACGGGACAGAACCTGAGCGTCTGCGGCGTCAGCGGCGAGAACTCCACCGGCATCATCGTGCACAACCTGGCGTTGGCCGGCGCGGCGTCCGCCAGCTATGCCAACAACGCGACCACGGCACTCAACTCCACGTACAACGGAGGCGTTGACTTCCCCGCGGACCTCGTCATCTTCACCGCCGGCCCGAACGACGCGACGGCCAACACGACGGGCGATCAGTGGGCCGCGAACGTGGCGAAGTACCTGAAGGCTGTCCGCGACACGGGGACGGCCAACGGATCCACTGACGTCATGTTCCTACTGCCGCACCTCGGCACTCACGACGTCACGAACTTCAAGTACCAGGACTACGCGCGGGCAGCGCTCGCCCTGGCCCACACGTACAACGCGGCGTTCGTCGACATGTGGACCATCGGCAACAACTCGTGGCAGGCGTGGAACTCGCTGGGCTACTGGGGGACGAGCGCCGGAACCGGCGCCGCAGGTACGGACTCTGTGCACCTGTCGGACGCCGGCTTCGCGTTCATGGCTAACCAGATTCTCCCGATCCTGACGGCGTAGGCGACGACTCGTCGCCCCGGTTCCTCCAGGCACGCCGTGCGCGGTGCCAGGACTCGAAGAGGTCGGGGAGGGCATCGAGGAAGCCCTTCATGCAGAAGAGGGCGACTGCGAGAACTCCGAACGCCCCAAGCAGCCACAGAGTGATGTCGTCACTCACCGGTTCTGAACCCTTCAGTGGAGGGCGGCCGAACAGGGTCGCAGCGGGCAGACCTCAGCTCGACCACCACGAATGTCGTGTTGGCATAGAGCTGAGGCTCTGCCGACGTCAGAACTCCAGTGGCTGCGTGGCTAGCGCGGCTGAGCCATCCTCCGATTTACATCAAGTTTCAGAGACTCACCCCTGCAAGGGCTCACCCGCTTCGTCGGCTGCGGGCTCTCTTGAACGCGGTTGACTGCGGCACGTTGAGTCCGCTGGGCAGAGTAACAGGCCTCAACGCGAGGGAGGTTGGGCTCCCATAGAAGTCGACACCCCGCGTCACAGCCCGCCGTCTCCGGCCCATTACCCCTCTGACAGCACCTGGAGGAGGAGACGGCATGGGAAACATCGGCATCATCGGCCGCGCACGGGTCGGCAAGGACACGGCGGGGGAGTGGCTCGTCGACAAACGCGGATACCGGCGGCTCGGGTTCGCGGACCCGCTGAAGGAAGCAGCGTTGCGGCTGGATCCGTACACCGACGCGGAGAACAGCAACGAGCGTCTTTCTGAGCTGGTGAAGGTCGTCGGATGGGAGCACGCCAAGGACCAGTACCCCGAAGTCCGCCGCGTCCTCCAGGAGCTGGGCGCCTCAATCCGCGCCATCGACCCGGAGTTTTGGCTCCGTACCGCCCTGAAGAAGGTGACGGCCGCGAACGAGGCCGGCGTCCCCTGCGTGATCACCGACGTCAGGTACCCGAACGAAGCGAAGAGTCTGCGCCGCGCGGGCTTCCACCTGATCTACATCGACCGCCCCGGCGTTCCCCAACTCGACCACGAGTCGGAAGGGGCGCTGACGCAGAGGGACGCGGGATACGCCGTCGTCAACGACGGCGACATCTCCAAGTTGCATGCCCACATGGCCACGATCGCAGACGACGTCTGCGGCATCGAGTCCCGTCGCCACGCTAACCGCCTCTAACGAAAGGCACTCATGAAGCAGATCCTCGCGCAGCTCCGAGCGCTTCCCCTCCGGGCCTACGTTCGGCTCCAGGTCTTCGCTGCGACGGAGCCTGTCCGCATGCGGGCGCTGCTCCTGTCGCTCTTCGGCGCCCTGGCCGTCTTCGTCCCCGCCCTGGCGAACCAGAACGCCGCGCAGATGCTGGCCAGCGTCGGCGTCGTAGCTCTCCCCATCCTCGTGGGGGAGTCGACGCGAGACAGGGTGACGCCAGTCGAGTAGTACCCCGAAGCCCCCGTCTTCCTGGTAGCCAGGAGGGCGGGGGCTTTTTGCGTTTCCGTTGCGTAAAGCGATTCACGGAGGAGTTGTGTCGGCCGCCATAACTCACGTAGCGTCCTGCCCCATGCCGACAACACCTGGCCCCTTGCTCCAGGCGCTCGATGCGCTGTGGACGACGCTAAGGGCTGACCACCCAGAGCTGCCAGCCGCACAGATTGCCGTGTCCCCCCTGCCTCCGAGAGCGGACCACGGCCCCGAGCGATGGGTGTGGGTGGACGAGGGAATCGTGTCGGGCCTCGTCGTCAGCGCGGAGACCCTGGCTGCCGGCCCGGCAGACGTCGTGACGTTCCTCCGACACGAGGCGGCGCACCTTCTGTGCTGGCGCAGGGACGTCAAGGACACCACGATGCGCGGCAGCTACCACAACGCCTCCTACCTGGCGGCTGCGGAGGAGGTCGGGCTCCAGTGGCCGGAGGGCATGGAGCGCGTAAAGGGACGTGGCTACAGCGTCCCGGAACTCACCCCCGAATCCGCAGCGGCACACAGCGCGGACATGGAGGCGCTGGCGGCAGCGATCCCGCTCGTCCTCCCGCACCTGACGGTGGCCGCCACAGCGTCACAGCCGCGACGATCGCGGATCACTTTGGAGTGTCAATGCAAGCCGACGCCGCGACGCGTTCAGGTAGCGCCTACCGTCGCTGAGCTGGGCGGAATCACCTGCGACGTCTGTGGGGCACGGTTTACGTCGTGATCAATGTCCGGCGTAAGGTCTGGCTAAGGCAAGTACTTCACGGTAGCCTGTCGCCGAATGCCGTCGCTGTGAGAGGTCCCAATGAGTCAAGACGTGGCACGAACGCGTAGGGCTGAGCCCGTCCGCGTCGACGCTGAGGGTCTTCCCGCATTGCAGCTAGAGGACATTCAGGAGGAGTCGGACGCTCAGCTCCACGCCCGCGGAATCGCGTACAGCCGCGAGTACGCCCGCGTGGAGGGGCAAGCGACCGTCCTCCTGAAGAACCTTGCGACGGTCATCCTGGCTATCCGCCGCAGGCATGACGACTGGCTCGGGCGCACACACGAGTACCGGCAGGAAGTCGCGGAGATGTACCGCGCCGCTGGCCTGGCGGACGACCAACTCACCCGGACACAGAACTCCGTCCGCTACCACGTCGGCAACCTGTTGCGTCAGACGCTGACCCCGCGCCAGCTTCAGCGGCTCGAACTACTCGACACGTCCCCGCTGGAGCGCTTGCAGGACGCCCGCGCCACGAACGCCGCGATCCTGAAGGCGACGAAGGCCAGTGCTGACGCCGCCACTTCCACGCCCAAGCCGGCCAAGAGCGGCGGACGGAAGTCGGGCAAGGGGAAGTCAGAGGTCGAAGGGGTCACGGAGAAGGGGCTCGCTGTCAGGGCGACCGCTGACAACCTCCGTTTGGCCACCGTCGCCCACAACATCGTGAGCCAGTTGGACGCGGATGTCGTCACCCGCGACATGACCGACGGCCAGCGCGCCAAGCTTGATGAGGAGTTGGCCGCGCTTCAGAAGGAGATCACGGCACTCCGCAGGCTCACGCGAAAGCCCAAGGCAGGGGCCTGATCGTCCTCCCCGTCAGCCGCCACCACGCCAAACCTGCGGCCAAAGTGTCAAACTAACCCCTTATTTCCATAACTCTCTAACACGCGTTAAGGGTTTTGGAAATAAGGGGTTAGTTCGCGTTTTTGGCTCAGGTCTGGCCGCGGGGGAGGAGGCAGAACCCGGCTGACGATCGGCGTCACATCGCGCTTCCTCCGGCCCATAACTCCAGTGTCAGAACGAACGCACCGACACAGGAGGCCACATGGCCGGAGTAAACACGATCAAGCGGGGTGGCTCCCGCTTCTACATCGATCCGGACGACGGGGACATTAAGGTCCCGGGCGTGACGTCGGTGGGTGGCATGCTGCCGAAGGACTTCCTCACCTTCTGGGCGGCGAAGGAAGCGGCGGAGGCGGCCGTGAAGAACTGGGACATCGTCTCTGAGCTCGTCCAGCGCGACCCCGCCGGCGCCGTCGACTACCTGAAGAACGCGCACCGGCGGAAGACGAAGGCCGCGTCCGATCTGGGCAGCGCCGCTCACGACCTCTTCGAGCGCCTGGCGCGCGGTGAGGTCATCAACGACAGGCACTTGCACATCGACGTGAAGCCTCACGTCAGGTGGTTCAGGGAGTTCCTTCAGGAGATCCAGCCGGAGTTCCTCCACCTGGAAGAGACCGTCTGGAGCGACGCCCACCACTACGCGGGCAGCTTCGACGCCATCGCGAAGGTAGACGGGGAGGTCGTCGTCCTGGACTGGAAGACGTCGAAGTCGGTCTACGACTCCGTGGCTCTCCAGCTCTCCGCGTACCGCTACGCAGACCGCATCATCCTGGCGGAGGACGGCACGTCCATCCCCATGCCTGAGACGGTCGGCGGCGCCGTCCTCCACGTCCGTCCGGAGGGCTGGGCGTTCGTCCCGGTCAAGTGCGACCGGAGCGTCTTCGACACCTTCCTCCACCTGCGCGGCGTCTTCGACTGGGAGGCCGGCGGGAAGAAGGAGGTCGTCGGGAAGCCCATCGCCAAGGGTGGAGAGGCGCAGACCGGCACTCAGAGGCGGGCCGCATGACGGCGCTGGAGCGTGCGCGGGATTACTTCGACCGTATCGATGCCCGGTCAGGTTCCGATGACACCGTGAACCTGACTGCCACCGTTGGCGCGCTGCTCGGTGCGCTGGAGACGCACGAGGGGATGGGCGAGCACACGTCAGTGCCGCCCGCCATGTCTCGTGTGGAGGCCCTGAAGATGGCGCGCGAGCACGTCGAAGCCATGAGTACCAACTCCCGCGGCTATCAGGACGGCGTGAAGCTGTCCGACAAGGTCCAGGCCATGGACGCGTTCGCACGATTTCTGATGGGGGAAGCGTGAAACGACTCGCGCCCCAACTCGCGGCAGTCATGGTCCTGACGCTCCTCTTCGCGAGCCTCTTCCTCCTCGCGTCCTGCGGCCCCGCGGACTCCGGCCCGTCGACGTCCGTGGAGATCGACGTCGATCACCACAAGCAGCCGAGGACGAAGGCGCCTGCCTACCGCAAGCCGGCGACGCCGCCGCGCATGACGAAGAGGAGATGACGTGGGGGACCCGCTCAGAGCCACGGAAGAGGAGATGCGGGACCCCGCATTCTGTTGGACCTGCGGCCGTAAGTGCGGCTCGCAGCCTCACAAGTAGGGAGCCCTGATGTTGGAGGAGGGACCGACGGAAGTGTCTGGAGTCCGTGGGGAGGCCGAGTGCCCGTGCGCCCACGACGACACGGAGGACTACCCGTGTCAGGAATGCGGCGCTGACGTGTAGCGCCAGTCACACACGCATTACTCAGCCCCCGGTTGCTTCGGCGCCGGGGGCTTTCGGCGTGTAACCACACGAGAGGAGAGGCCCCGTGTTCAAGGGCGGAACCACCATCCACACGGCCGACGGCTCGTCGGTAAACATCACCCCGCGCGGCATCGAGTTCGACCTCCACGTCCGTAACGCGAAGGGCGAGACCATCGCCACGGTGGAGATGACTCAGGACGACGTCGACGCCCTGTACGAGGAGCTGGACGAGCACACCACGGTTGAGTGGGAGGCCGCGTGAGCGCCCGGGAGACGCTCGAAAACCTCTGGGACCGGGCGACGCCCGTTGGGCCGCTGCTTGACGCATACGCGCACGAGTTGGCGGAGAAGATCCGCGAGGCGGACCGGGCGGTCTCGTTCTCTGACGCGTTCTACGTCGGGACCGGCATGCGTGACGCCGCAGACCTGATCGACCCGGAGGTGCCGTGATGGCGCTCCGCATTGGCACCGTGCACGCCCTGGCCGTGGTCGAGGCGGGAGCGTGCTACATGGGCCGCGACTCCCGCGGAAACCTCCCCATCCCGCGGGAGTTGGCGACGTTGCTCGTCGCCCTGACAGAGGAAGTCGCGCGACTGAGCGCGCGCGTGAAGGAACTGGAGGTAAGGCGGTGAAGTACCGCAACGCGAACGGCACTGTCTGGGAAGAGAACCACCGGGGCCGGAACAGCCAGGTCAGAGGGGCCGCTTCAGATAACTAGCTATATCGTGACAGGGCGTTGAGATGATCCATCTTCGACGTCAGCCAGCCAAGCAGTCAGCGGCCCGTTCTTCGCTGCACCGGTCACCTGGCGAAATCCCTCAGCAGGGATGCCCGTGAACCCGTGCCGCACAGTCCCTTGGTACACGGAGTCGGAGACACACAGGGCGAGATCACCATTGCGCTCACTCAGCGATGCCCGCAGAAATTCGGCGTCCAGTAGCCGACAAGCATCGTTGAGGTCGGAACCGACCCACCCGTCGTGCTCGTCGACCGCCACGTCTCCCGTTGCGAGTACCGCCCGCAGCCTGAGCTGTGCCGAGTGCGACGCCATCCGGTTCACTGCGCGAAGTTGTGTTGGCACCTCGGCGAGTAGGGCGCGCAGTAGTGCGGTCAGCGAGGCGTTGGCGTCGATAAGCTCAATGATCGAGTCGCCTCGGTCGGCGCGCAGCCGCTGCGTCTCTCCGATGCCCGCACTGTCCAGTGTCAGGTCGGTGATGTCGTAGAGCATGCGCCGAAGATAAGCCTGCTCGACGTCGTCGCGGTCGCTGTACTTCTCGATGTCGAGCAGCAGGATCGTGCGGCCCACGGAGGCGGACGCGAGCTCGGCCGATGGTGCCGCCGCAACCAAAGGCGGTGCCTCCACGGCTGCATGCATCCAAAGGCCATGCATGCCGATGCGCTCATGCGATGCCGTGAGAACCGGTGCCTTGGAGGCGAGGATCTCGACCAACGCCTCCACAACATGCCATTGCGGAAAGCGCGTACTGCAGAAGGCATCGTGAATCGAACTGCGAGAAATTCCAGCCCCGTTCAGCATTCGGGCCATCACGCTAAGGCTGGGACGGCCGGCCTGCAGGTGCAGGTGATGGAGGGCATCGTTCAATGCACGGCGCCCACCGTCAGCCAGATCTGGCTTCCGAAGTACCCCCGGTCTGCCCACGCCCGCCCCTCCGTCCAAGACCGTCCAGAACTGTCCAACAGCATGTCATCTCAGCCGAACTCAGATGGCGGCATCCGTAGATGTTCGGGGCTGGCCTCTACCTGTCCAACGGGTCATCGCCCGCGGTGATGCTTGACGCCACGCTCGGAGGAGCCGGGCGGTACAGGGGAGGGCAGAGCATTATGTGGACTAAGAAGACAGCCCGACGGCTTGCGAACACGGCGTTGTTTGCGGTGATCCGCGGTGCCGCCACTGCGGCGGGCGGAGCGGTGGTGGCTGGCGGTGTGTGGTGGTTGCAGCACCGCTAGAGCTTCGGCGACAGTGGCGACGAGGCACCGCCCTCGGGTGAAGAGGGCGGTGCCGATCTCGTCGGTAAGGCACTCAGCTGCGCCAGAGTTCACCTCCGGAGATAGCTCCGCCACCGCGACGACCCGACGGCGCTGCCTTGCGTCAACTGCCGCGGGAGCAAGCCATGTTCTGACCCTCTACGAACCGCGCGAGGGGGGTCCTACTAGCGAGAAGGAGGAACTGACTCCCGCGGCGCCCCGGCCCTGCTTGGATGTTGGTATGAGCGAGGCATTCTATGCGCTGGTGGGCGCGGCAGTTGGCGGTGTGATCGGCGTCTTCGGAACGATCGGTGCCGCATGGATGGCAGGTCGGGATCAAAAGCGCAACCAGCACGACCAGTGGCGCCAACAGGTGCGGAGGGATGCCTACGTCCTGTTCATCACACGCTCCTCTGAGGCCAACCGTGCTTGCAAGGCGGCTCATGAAGCGATTCGCGACGGTCGTGACGACGCGGTCACTCTCTTCGAACAAGCCAGAGTCAGCGTCCAGTTGATCGATGAGACTGAGGCCGCCGTGCTACTGGCGGGGCCCCAAGAAGCTGAGTTTGCCGCCGGAGACGTCGGCGATAACTTGCGAGCTTGGGTGTGGTGGCTGTCGAACTTGAATGACTCTTCGGCTGTCATGACTTTGAGGAGGCAGGCATCAAGCCGTGCAGATCAGGCTGCCGAGTCAGTTCTAGATGGGATCGACGACTTTGCCTGGCGGTGCCGCAAGATACTCGACAAGCGTGATCCGGAATTCGACCCGGAGGTAGGACGGCACCCACTAGTGCGAGTCGCTTCGCCTTGACTGCACCGAGCGCCGGCAGGAGCACGACCGTTACCGCCTGGCCTGGCTCGCTGCCCGCCGGCGTGCCGCGGATGAGGCCAACTTCGGCATGGAAGCGCTGGAGCTGAAGGCCGCAGTGGTCGCACGCCTGAAGTCGGATCTCCGTGAAACGACTCGCGAACCTCGCGTCACATCCGACGACGGCCGACCCATTACAGAGATGTAAGGCCGAACGGCCAAGCACACCACCGCACACACCAGCTACGAGAGGCACTCACGTATGGGCAACCACCTGCGCAAGATCTGGGACGCTGACCCCGACGCCGCTCCGAAGGAGCGCACCAACTTCGCTGACGATGTCGTCGGGCGCTTCCGCTCCGGCCGCCTCGTGAACCTGGGAGGCAAGGACGTCCCCGAGTCGCTGAACGAGTGGCGGGTGACGACCGGAGATCCGTCCGTCGCCGCGAAGATCGCGGAGCTTCTGGGCGGTGAGGCTGAGGAGTGGGAGACGGACAAGGAAGACAACCTCCAGATCCTGACGGACTCCCCGACCGTCTCCATCGTCATCGAGATGGACGGCGTGGACGCCTCGTTCAAGCAGTTCGTACCCGGCGCGGGCATGACGCACCACTGCGACGGCTTCGAGTACCTGTCGCCCGAGGAGGACAAGGGGACGCCATGCGGCTGCCCCTCGCTGATCGCTGAGCGGAAGCTGAAGGCTCAGCAGATGCGCGGCCCGAAGCCGTCCGTCGACGTGAAGTTCCGGATGTCGGAGGCGCCGGACCTCGGCATCTTCCGCTTCAATTCCGGCAGTTGGAAGCTCGTCGAAGTCCTCGGCCCGCTCTTCGCGGAGCTGGACAAGCACGCCGGCCAGGCGGTGCGCGCGACACTCACGATTGAGAACGTGACATTCACGCCGCAGAAGGGTCCGCGTGCTGGCCAGGAGGTCAGCTACAACAAGCCGGTGATCAAGATCCTCGGTGCCTACGAGGCCGCGGAGACGGCGGACCTGGCGAAGGCCGCCTAGCACCACCCCACCACGCAGAACGCCCGCTCCTCCCGAATTGCGGTCGGGAGGGGCGGGCGCTTTCACGAGTCTACGCACACTGAAGGAGACCGATGCCCCATGCCGATCCTGGAACTCTGCGCCGGTTACGGCGGACTGGGAATCGCGGTTGAAGCCCTGACGGGCGACAAAGTCACCGTCGTCGCGGAGGTTCACGGAGCTGCCTGCCGAGTCATGGCGCACCGCTTCCCCGACGCCCCCAACATCGGCGACGTCAGGTTCCAGAACTGGGGCGCGCTGATGGACGAGGAGATCGACACCATCACGGCGGGCTTTCCCTGCCAGGACATCAGCAACGCGGGACGCCGGGAGGGAATCAAGGGTGAGCGCTCCGGAATCTGGTTCAACATCGCCGACGGGATACGGGTTCTTCGACCGCGACACGTCTTCCTGGAGAACGTGGGAGCACTCCGAAATCGGGGACAAAGCCACGTGCTCCGTTCGCTTCACGAGATCGGGTACAGCGCTTCGTGGCTATCTCTACGAGCTTCCGACATCGGGGCTCCGCACCATCGCGACCGGTGGTTCTGCTACGCCACACCTTCCGACGCCGACGGTAGCTGACGCGACCCGCGGGCCGGACTTCGCGAAGAGGGAACGGGAGGGCTCGGGCGGTGATGACCTAGTGACGGCACTCGCCCGCCTTTTCCCGCGGGAGCGGGCAGAGAAGTTGTTCAAGACGCCCACTGCGAACCTGGCGACGAACGGGAGCGCACAGCACCCGGACAAACGGAAGGCCGGGGGGCACGGGCCGACGCTGGAGGACGAGGTCTGTTTCCTCCTGAACGTCGACCCGGACGACGTGGCGGACGACGGGCCGCACTCGCCGGCTGAGTGGTGGGGCCAGTTCGCGACAGCCGTGTACCGGTGGGAGATCTTCATGGGCCGACAGGCTCCGGTCCCCTTGGTCCGCGGACCCCGGGGCGGCTTGAAGCTCGCCCCGAAGTTCGCCGAATGGATGATGGGCCTCCCCGACGGGTGGGTTACCGACGTCCCTGACCTCACACGCGAAGAGCAGATCGGCCGCATCGGCAATGGGGTCTGCCCGCAGCAAGCACACCACGCCTTCGGCTTCCTCAGGGAGCAACTACACCAGTCATTCACGGAACTTCTGGAGGAGAGCACACATGGGGAAGGCACGGCTGACTGACTACACGGGTGCGGAGATCCGCCCCGGCGTCGTCGTCTCGTACGCGTCGCGACAGGGCAACGTCGTCCGTCTCTCGGAAGCCGTCGTCCTGGAGCTGGAGAGCAACAAGTCCGCGGGCATCGTCGTCCCGCTGGTCAAGGTGAAGCCGACGGGGCGTGACTCCGGCTTCATCGGACGCAAGACACTCGCGGTGCAGACAGTCGCCGCGGACCGCATGGTCGTCATCGGAGACGCGCAGGGGGAGAGTAAGTGATGGAGACGTTCAAGGTCGGCGACAAGGTAGAGCAGATCGCGCACGGGAAGGTGGAGATCACCTACGGCCCGTTCACGGGATCGTTCGGCCAGCGACGATACCTCGTCCGGATCGAGGGTGGCCGGGAGTACGCGGTCGCTACTAACACCCTGTCCGCCATCCCCGAGCCCCCGAAGTTCGCCGTCGGCGACAAGGTGAAGGCGGACAACATCGGGCTGAAGGGCTCGCTTGTTGCCGGCCCCTTCATGAACCGATGGGACGACGAACCGTTCTGGGTCGTGGAGCACACCGACGGCAAGCACACGGCTCCGCGGGAACACATCCTCACGAAGGCCAACGAGTCGGAGCCCGTCAAGGTCGGTGACCGGGTCCGCGTGCGACGTGCGACGTACGCGGAGGCCGAGCACGGCGGGAGGGGGACGGTCACCTCAACGTCTGAGACCTGGCGAATCAACAAGGACGACACGCACCGGTACTTGGTGCAACTCGACAGGACAGGCGAGGAGATCTACGCCGCGGAGGTCGAGCGCGTCGACTACCCCAACACCTACACGCACGACGGTGTGACGTACGAGCTCACCGCCCGCTACCAGGACCGTGACGGCGACGTCTGGAAGTTCGCCCGCATCGACGGTGAGGTTCACGGGGACTTCGGAGAGGGCGCGCGCCCGACGATCGAAGGCCGCACGCTGCGCAACGTCGTCGACACGTACGGCCCCCTCATCCGCGTCTGACGCTCCACCCCTCAGCCCCCGGTGACTTCGGTCCCGGGGGCTTTCGGCGTAGGAGCACCACCCGGCTTAAGGAGAGAACACATGGCGAAGGTCATCGCGAACAGCGGCGTGACGGTGGAGCTGAGCGGGCGAGAGGCCGACCTGATCCGTCAGGCGCTTCAGTATTCCGTACGTAACAACACTGCGTGGGACAGCCCGGAGGACTCGGACGCGAACGAGATCGTCCGAGCCCTTGCACGGGGCGTCGACGAGTGAGCGCACTCCACGTCATCGACGACGCCAACGCCCCCGCACTGGGCGACATACGCGACGCCGGCCACGGTGACCTGATCTACATCCGCCCCGCAGCGACGTCGAGGCGCGACTTCCCGAAGTATTGGGAAGCCGTCGGCGTCGCGCTCTCGCGGGGCGCGAGCGTGTACGTGCTGAACCGAGAGGAGAGCGGATGACGAGAAGCCGCAAGCCACTGCGCGCAGTTCCTACCGAGGGCCTACACCCTGTTCCGGACTTCCCTGGGTACTACGCGACCGACGACGGGAGCGTCTTCGTGCTTCGTGAACTGACACCGTCGTTCCGGAAGTACGCACAGGTCAGTTACACGGACCGTGGAAAGACGGTGTGGACGACAGTGCACCGCTTGGTGTGCGCTGCGTTCCACGGCAGGCCGTTTGATGGGGCGCAGGCGGCTCATGTCAACGGAGATCCGTGGGACAACCGAGCATCGAACCTGCGGTGGGCAACGCCGGCTGAGAACACTGCGGACAAGAAGCGTCACGACCGATGGGGGCGCCGGTTCACCACCTCCGAAGTAGCAGCCATGAAGAGCATGATCGCGGGCGGTGCTCGCGGAGTTGACGTCGCCCGCGCGTTCAACACGACGACAGGCTTCGTGAGCGGGCTGAAGAGCGGGAAGCGGTGGGCGCATGTCGAACTCCAGTAAACGGACCGGCTCCGCGTGGGAGTCGACGATTGTCGGCTACCTCCGCGAGCACCACAACCCCGCCGCGCACCGCAACGTACAGATGGGCGCGAAGGACATCGGCGACGTTGACGGCTATTACCTGCACGCCCTGGAAGCGAAGGCGGAGAAGTCGATCACCCTCTCTGACTACATCCGCCAGGCCAACCGGGAGGCAGTCCACGCCGGCCAGCCGTTCGGCTGCGCCGTCGTGAAGCGACGCAACGCCAACGTGAGGGACGGCTACGTCGTACGCGACTTGGCAACGGACTGCCGCCTGATGAACCGACTGCGGGACGCGGAGAAGTTGCTCTACGAGCTTTCACCGAGGGCTTATGCCGTACATGTGAACGTGCACGAGCCCACGTGATCGGCCAAGCAGAGTGCCGCGATCGAGATCGGCGGGCATCATCCCGTGCATGGATGCGGCAATCGGTGCAGCAGTGTGGGCCACTGTCGGGAGCTTTGTTGGCACGCTCGTGACTGGTGGTGTGGCCGTCGCGGTGGCCGTTCATCAGACGAGGAGGCAGCACAGCACAGCCACTTGGCGTGACCGGGTCGAGGCGTACGACGGGCTGGAGAACGCTGTACACCGCCTTCTAGAGATACACCAAGTTCGGTGGGCTGAGCAGGAAGGGCAGAGCGTTACCGAGCAAGACCTCCGGGACGTTGACTTCCGTAAGTGGGTCCGGCGGCAGCGGTACACGGCGAACAAGAGGGCCTTTCGCTACGCCTCAAATTTGGAGCTTGCTGTCCTGGAGCTGGTGCAGTTCCCAGCGCTGGGAGCCGGCAATCCGTATCAGGATTCGCCTCGTAGACAGAAGCTGGAGTTGGCGATGGCCATAGATGCGCACTTCGCCGCGTACCTGGACGCCGCGAGATCCGACACGCGCACAAACTGAGACTGAACAAGCGGCGAGACACATCCGAACACCGAAGCGAAGGGGCGTCCTCCGGGGCGCCCCTTCCGCATGCACAAGAGAGAGGGGAGAGACCTTGCGACTGACGGAGATCCTGGGGCGCCTGCGTGGCGTGGAGGAGGACCACGACGGGTACCTAGCGCTGTGCCCGGTGCACAACGACCAGAACCACCCCTCACTGAAGCTGACGCTGAAGGACGACGGGAAGCTTCTGCTCGTCTGCCGCACCGGCTGCGACCGCGCGGAGATCCTGGCGAAGCTGAACCTGTCGACGAGCGACCTCTTCGACGTCGACGGCCAGGGCGTGAAGACCGTCAGCGCGAAGGCCCCGGAGTCCGTCGGCGTCGCGGAGATTGCCGGCCTGCGGACGGCCGTCGACCGGTGGGCGGAGGCTCTCCAGGACACGGAGGGCGTGGCGCCGCTCGCGGAGGCCGCTCAGAAGTACGCAGCCGACCGGTTCGGGCTCACTCCCGAGCAGTGCGCAGACCTGGACGTCGGTCTCTCGACGCAGACGGAACAGTCGCGGCCATGGCTCTCCCGCTCGTTCACCCGGTACCCGCGTCTGACGGTCCCGCTCGTCGGGTTCGACGGCATCGTGCGCGGCCTCCAGGGGCGTGACCTGTCCGGCAAGTGCCCCGCCCGCTGGGTCTCCCTGACGAACGTCGACGGGAGGACGTGGGCGAAGTACGGCATCCTCTCCGCTGGCGCGGGCTATGACACCATCCTCGTCACGGAGGGACCGGGGGACGGACTGACTTCCGTCGGAGTCGGCTACGACGCGCTCATCATCCGCGGCGCCGGACTGGCTCGGAACGCGGCCCTCGTCGCGGAACTCGTCGAACATCTCCGCGGCCGTGACGTCGTTCTCGCCTTCGACCCGGACGAAGCAGGAGCGCGAGGGATTGGCGCACTTGCGACTGCGCTTGCGGCGGACGGAAACCACCCGCGTCAGCTCGCCTTCCCCAACACGGGGGAGGACTTGACGGCGTGGCGCGAGCGGACGCCAGAGGCGTTCCCCGCGGAGCTGCACCGCGCGGTCCGTGCTGCGACTGTCGTCGAGCTGGACACTCCCGAGCTGGCCCCCGCGCCGTCGGCGGAGGCGGACGTATCGGAGACTGACGCCGCCCTCCAGACGATGTCGCAGTCCGCGCGCGAGGCTTTCGACCTCACGGACGTGGGCGTCGCCGTGCGCCTGCGCGACTACATGGCGCGCACGGGCGGGGGAGTGCGCTACGCGCCCGGTCTCGGCTTCCTCGTCTGGGACGGAACGGTGTGGGCTCCGGGCAACGACGAGGTACGGACGGCGCTCCTTCAGATGGGCGCCGAACTGATCGCGTCGGGCGACAACGGCTCCCGCAAGATCGCGTTGAAGGCGCTCACGAACCGAGCGATCGAAGACGTGATTAAGACGCTGCCGTCAGTGCCTGGGGTGCCGGCATCGGCCGCGGACTTCGACGCGGATGCACACCTCCTGAGCGTCGCCAACGGGACGATCGATCTCCGCGCGGGGTCCATTCGTCCACACTCGCCGGCCGACATGATCACGCGCCGTCTCAACATCGCGTACCGCCCCGACGCTCCGGCGACGAGGTGGGAACGGTTCCTCGTGGAGATCTTCCCCAACCATGCGGAGATGCCGGCCTTCATGCGGCGGCTCGTCGGGTACGGGATCACGGGGTCGACGGCAGAACAGTGCTTCGTCTTCATGCACGGGCAGGGGGCGAACGGGAAGAGCGCGTTCCTGGACGCGCTCCTATACGTACTGCGCGGCGTCACCAAGTCCACGGAGTTCAGCACCTTTGAGCAGCGGGTGAACGTGGGCCAGGCGTCACCAGAACTGGCCGCCCTCCGTGGTGCGCGGCTCGTGACGGCGAGCGAGACGGAGAAGTACAGCCGCCTTGCGGAGGCTCTCGTCAAGCAGCTCACAGGCGGAGATCCGGTGACGTGCCGTGCGCTGTACGGAAGCCCGTTCACCTACGTTCCGAACTTCCTTCTCATGGTGGCCGGCAACTACAAGCCCGCCATCTTGAGCCAGGATCTCGGGGTCTGGCGGAGGGTCAAGCTGATCCCGTTCGAAGCCACGTTCCGCGGTTCGAAGGTCGACAAGACCCTTCCGGCCACGCTCCGGGCGGAGGCGGAAGGCATCTTGGCGTGGGCCGTCCGCGGCTCGCAGGAGTGGTACGCGTCGGGTCTCGAAGAGCCGAAGTCCGTAGCCACGGCCACGCAGGACTACCGCGAATCGGAGGACAGGCTCGCGGAGTTCATCGCCGCTCGCCTCGTCCAGGAACCTGACGCCCGCGTCGCACCTATGGCCGTCCGCCGTGCGTACGCGGAGTGGGCAGAGGACGCGGGCCTGAGCCGGAAGGAAGTCCTCTCCGGCTGGGCGCTTGGCGTGGAACTGGAGTCGCGGGGCTTCGCGAAGGACAAGCGCGGCGGCCGATGGGGCTTCCACGGGATCCGCCTCATGACGGACGAGGAAACGCAGACCGCGCGAGCGGAGGCGGAGAGCACCCCCACGGACGACACCACACCGACCGACATCTTCGGGCAGACACGAGAGGAGGCAGCGTGAAGTATTTCCCCTACACCATCGCCGGGGACGAGACCATGACCCGCGTTCCGGAGACGGCCGCGGACCTGGACGAGTTCCGTCGATGGGTGGAGCGCAAGGCATCGACGGGCGAGATGATCGGCGCCGACACGGAGACCACGGGGCTCGACACGTTTTCCCCCTTCTACCGCCTCCGCACGGTCCAGTTCGGCGACGCTCGGGACGCGTGGGTTCTTCAGGTGGAGTACCGCCCGGAGATGCAAGAGGCCGCACGCTGGGCGCTTTTGACGCTGCCTCGGCTCGTCTTCCATAACGCCACCTTCGACATGCTCGTCCTGGACCGACACCTCCGGGTCCCGCTGGCGACGCTGGCCCCGAAGGTGACGGACTCGAAGATTATCGCTCATCTGTTCGATCCGCGACCCCGACACGAGGGCGGATACGGACTGAAGCTGAAGGAGCTGTGCGCGAGGGACGTCGACCCCAACGCCCCAGACACACAGGAAGACCTCACGCAGGTCTTCCACACCATCGGGGAGAAGAAGGAAACCGGTTGGGCGAAGATCGATATCAACCACCCGATCTACCTCCAGTACGCGGGACTTGACGCGATCCTCGTGTCCCGGGTGCTGCCAGTCCTGGAGGCACGGCTCCGCAAAGCCGGGGTCCGTGAGTCCCTCGTGGACTTCGAGCACGCCGTGATGCTTGTCTGCGCCAAGATGGAGCGCCGCGGAATGCTCGTGGATCAGAACTATGTGCGCCCCCTCGTCGCGCGCCTCCAGGAGGAGGCTGCACTCCACGCCGGCAAGGCAGCGAAGTACGGCGTGACGTCGGTCAACGCCCCGAAGCAGGTGAGTGCGGCTCTCGTTGGCATGGGAGAGACGCTAACGGAGACCACTGACAGTGGCGCTCTGAAGGTGGACAAGGAGATCCTTCAGGCCCTTGCCGACGTCGACCGGGATTGGGTCCGCATCGGCTCGCGCGCACCGAACCCCCTGGCGGACGCGGTACTCCGCAGCAAGAGGGCGGGGAAGTGGGCGAAGTCCTACGGAGTCGCTATGCGCGATGGGCTCGACAACGCCGGACGCATCCACCCGAAGATCAACAGCCTTCAGGCGCGGACGGCACGGATGTCCATCTCCGGCCCGCCGCTCCAGCAACTCCCCTCCGGGGACTGGACGATCCGGCGTGCACTGCTCGCCGACCCGGGGCACCGGATCTTTAGCGTGGACTACTCCGCGGTGGAGATGCGCGTCCTAGCCGCCCTGGCGGACGAGCGGACGATGAAGCGCGCCATCGCGGAGGGCCGCGACCTCCACGACTTCACGGCCGAACTGATCTGGGGTCCGAAGTTCACGAAGAAGCACCGCAAGATGGGCAAGGGGGTCGGCTTCGGCAAGGTCTACGGGGGAGGAGCAGCAACTCTCTCCCGCCAGACCGGTGCGCCTATCGCCGAAGTGAAGGCGGCCATTGCGGCGTACGACCGGGTATACCCGGGGATCCGGCGCTACTCGAACAAGGTCCAGCGCGAGGCTCGCGGGCACGGCTACGTCGTATGGACGCCCGTCGGCCGACGGCTTCCGCTCGACCGGGACCGCGTGTACGCGGCGACGAACTACATGGTCCAGAGCACCGCGCGCGACGTGCTGTGTCAGGCGCTACTCGACATGGACGAGAGGGGTTTGACGGAGTACCTCCTCCTCCCCATCCACGACGAGTGCCTAGGGTCGGCACCCGTCGACGTGGTGGAGGAGGTGGCGCGGGAGGTCGGTGCCGCTATGCGGATGGACTTCTTCGGCGTCCCGCTCGACACGGATCCGGAGGTCGGAGGCCGCTCGTGGGGATCGCTCTACATGAAGACGCCCGACGGGAAGCAGTACGACGAGGCCCTCCGTGAGCGGGAAGACGAGTGGTACGCCGGCGTGGGGCTCGCAGCATGACGCCCGCACGTCTCGCGCCACCAACGGTGGGGCGTGTGAGCGCAGTTGATCGGGCGGTGACCGGAAACGGTCCCCGCGTTGCCCGGCATGTGTCGCGTCCCATGCGAACCCTGCCCCTCTTGCGCCCCGTTGAGCCACCGCTCTACCCCTCCCGTCGTGACGTTCTGCGACGGTGGGAGGAGCTGGAGTGGTGGTCCTGTGCCTACTGTGACGCGGCGTTCAGCGAAATGGTTGTACTGGAGGTGGACCACGTTCGTCCGCTTGCGAAGGGCGGGCGCCACGAGTGGGCCAACCTCGTTCCGTCATGCGGCAGTTGTAACCGTTCCAAGTCGGACACGGATGTCACGGTCTGGCTCACTAAACCGCTGGCGAGAGCCTTACGGAGTGAGTGACTCCGGTAACGCAGAGACACGCGACCCGCCTTCACGACTCATCACATGACCTTCACAAGATAACGAGTTGGTCACGGGGATTCGTTGAACTCTCAGTTATGTCGGCTGCCATAACCGCAGGTGAGATTGGGCGGGCGCCATAAGTAGTACAAACGCTGCCGCTGTGAACGTCGGGGCAAACCGACGCAAACCATCCGACACGCACGTCTCGTTCTAGCCGTCTGGCAATTGCCGAAGGGGTACCTGTGACCTACAGTTCCGAACACGTCGCAGACGGACAGCATCTGACAGCCCTTGCACACGCTCTACAGCGTGACTTGGACGAGCTTCGTCACTTCCTGTCCATCTACGACGACGCAGTGACCATGCCGGGGATCCGACCCGACGTGGACGCGGACGGTACAGGCCGGCAGGCGACGCACGGACCATCCCGCCCGACTGAAGGCACGGCCCTGGACTCAACTCGGGGCGCGCTTCAGGCAGAACTCAAAAGCGGCACCGTGTGGCTTCCGCGAGCAATCGCGATCGTCCGCGGTGTCGTCGCATCGATGGACCGTGCGCTCTCCACCTGGGAAGGGGAGGGCATCGACGCAGCCGGGGGGCATACCTTGATCATGATTACGGGGCCGCAAAAGACTCACGACGAGGTGGGTCAACTGGCGGAAACGGCGGGCTTGTTGGGCGCCCACACCGCAACGTGCCCCGATCTTCAGTGGTCCGACGTCACTGACGTCTACGTCCTGACCGGGTGGGAGTCCTGCCCGCTCGCGACGGCTGATGTGGGGATCGCCGAACAGCTTGGCGTCCCCGTGCACCACCTAGCTCCGTAAAACGACTCACGCACTGAACTCCCAGCCCCCGTTCCCCGTGCGGGACGGGGGCTTCGTGCGCTCTGAATCACGTCCGCGGGGCCTCGATTCCCGCCCTCTGAGATTAGTTCAGATCCACGCGTCACAACCGGTCCTCTCCGACCCACTACGTAAGTAACACAAGTCCTTCACGAGGAGACACGATGTCGCGCATTGAGGTCACAGACGCTCAGATCACCGCCGCTCAGGCCGGAGACCAGGATGCAATGTGGGCCATCGTCCAGGCTTTCGACCCGATGATGACCAACATCATCCGCCAGTCCGCGCCGTCGGCCAGTGCGGTGGACGTGGAGGACTTGCTCCAGGACGCACGCGCGGTCCTGATCCAGCACGTGCACGACTACAACTCGGAGTCGAGCAGCGCCGCTCTCTCGTCCTTCGTCTACCGTGCCGTGCGACGGACGGTCCAGGAGACCCACGTCTCCATGACGTCCGCAATCACGGTCGAGCCCGGGGCGGCCCTTCGCGTGAAGCGCGCTCTGTGGGAGCACGCCGGCAACGTGGAGGAGGCGTGGACGAGCGTCAGCCGAGACGCCGTCGGCTCCCGGAACTCCATGTCGCGCGAGCGTTTCATGGCCACTGTCGACGGACTCGGGTCGACGGAGAGCCTGAACGCACCCGCCGCGGGGGAGGACGGGGACGGCGCCAGCCTCACACTCGCCGATGTCCTAGCCGATCCGAACACGCAGGTGACCGACCCCACCGAGCGCCGCGACCTGGCCCGCTGGCTCATGACGCAGATCCCCGCCCGTCAGGCGCTCGCTCTGCGCGCGTTCTACGGCGTCAACATGACTCAGCAGGACTACCGCCAGACATGCGCGGACCTCTCGGTGAGCGGCGCCGCGCTGCGTCAGCTCCGAAGCAAGGGCACCAAGAGCGCCCGCGGTGTAGCCACTACACACGGCCTGACTGCGTGAGACACACACGCATCGAAAGGGACCAACCATGAAGCGACTGCCCAGCCTGGACGACTACGACCTCCAGGGCGTGCGCCCCGAAGAGGCCGCCCTCTGGGGTGACGACGTGATGCACGCCGTAGAAGCCCGCAGCGACGCGGACCCCTTCGAGGGATTCACCGTCGACGCCCTCTGACCGACCTCCGTGAAACGACTCGCGCACCATCAAGCATGAGGAGAGAACATGACTGAGTACGTAGCCCAGTGCCGTTGGTCCTCCGGTGACCGCATCGCAGCGTACGTCTCCGGCGACGCCGTCCACTTCGACGCGTACAGCGACAACGAGAGCGCCGCGGACGCATCCCTCCGCCCCGACAAGGCCCGTGAGTTCGCCCGGGGCATTCTCGCCCTGGCCGACGAGATCGACGGGGGAGAGCCGGAGGAGTCGGCGCCCGTCAAGGTGGGCGACCGGGTGGAGATTCTGCCGTCGGCCCACAATCCGAACTCCGCCGGCGGCGTCGGCATCGTGAAGAAGATCGACGCATTCGACTACGACGACAACGTGCCGTACTTGATCTGCGAAGAGGGGACGGACCGGTTCATCGCGTGGGCCTCACTGGTCCGCCACGTCGACGCGCCGGCCGACATTCCCCGCGTCCCCGTCGTCTCCGTGCGCGGCGACTTCGTCACGCAGGCGAAGGCGCTCCTCGCGGGCACCGACGCGACGGCCGCGGACATCGTGCGCGCCGCGGAGTTTCTGGCAGCCGGCGAGTAGCTGCGCGAGTCGTTTCACGGAACCTTCCCGTAAGCCGTTGTGGTGCGCACCATAACCATGCCATAGTTGAGCCACGCCAGGGGCTCACGAAGCGCCCCGCGGAAGGGGGAGTCATGCCGGAGCTTCACAAGCTGATCTGTACGGCACACGGCAAGGCGTGCGACGGCAACGTGAGGCACGCGCACATCTTCCGGTGGATCACGGTCAAGTAGCTAAGTCGGGGCGCCTCTTCGGGGGCACCCCAGAGGAAGGGACGACATGAAGGTCGCGGCACTGAAGCGGACGTTCCTCCGTACGCACCGGTACGGCGTCGTTCCCCAGATCGGCGAGAAGCGAGCGCACGGAGCGTCGCGCAACTACCGCAGCCCCGAAGGTCGCGAGCTGATCGCGTCCAACCGCGCCTATCTCACGCTCCACCCGGAGTGGCGGACCCGATAGCCGAAACGCCCTCCGGGGCGTCCGCGGGCAATGGCCTACCCGCGCTGAGGAGGCAGGCCGTAGGAGGAGACATGTACGTACTCAAGATCTCGGACGACGAACGCACGTGGACGTGGTTCAACACATACGACCGCGCGTACGACTACGGCCAGAGCCTCAGCTCGCGCCCGACACCGGAACTCGACCTCGTCAAGCGCCCCTGAGCACCACGCCCCGCATGGGAAAGCCTGGAACCCCCTGGCACCTGCCATCGAGCGCGCGGTTCGAATCCGCGGCGGGGCACTCGATGAGATCTGAGCGAGGAGACACAATGAGTCTGAAGTTCAGCGTCGACGATGTGGTCCACGTGCGCGACGACGTGGCGGGCTATCGGTGGGACACCACCGGCGTCATCACCGCCGTGTTCCCGGACAGCCCGTACCCCTACGGCGTCGACATCCCCGGGCAGTTCGGCTACGGCCGGTTCGCGGCGAACGAGGTGTCGGACGCGCTCGCCTACACGGGCCGTACGTACCCCACGGAGACGCTCGCCGGCCGCACGGCCATGTTCGGGAAGTCGTACATGTGGGTGCGCGTCGGTGGCCACCTGGAGCTGCACCCCGACGTCACTCAGCGGCACGTGTTCAGCAACGGGGAGCGCCGTCTCATGGAGCGGTGGAGGGGGAGCGGGCAACTCGCTCACACGGGCCGACCCTCCCGCGCCGGCATCCGCGCGGCAGCCGTTGGCGCGTCCGTCGCCACCGTGGCGGCCCTGGCCGTAGTCCTCGCGACGCCGGCCGACGCACCGACCGCGCTCGCTGACGTGGCGACGGCCCCCGTCGTCACGCCTTCCCCGACGCGCATGAAGCCGTACCGTCCGACCCCGCGCCCGACACCGCACACGACGAGGGCGGGGGAGCGCAAGACACTGACGCCCTCTCCGCGCATCGCCTCTCCGTCGACGACGCCGCGGACGAAGCACCCCATCGCGACGCCTCCGGCGGACATCAGAATCAGCTACTACCGCGACTGCTCGGCCCGCGCGCAACCCTGCATCGACGCAGGCGCGTTGACGATGTACGCCGGGCGGATCCTCGCTGGCCACAACTACATGGGTTACCAGTGGCTGAGCCGCGTCCCCGTCGGCCGCACCGTCCACGTGATCTCCGGCCCTCTGGCCGGCACGTACAAGGTCTACGGACATCTTCGGATCAACCGTCAGGGCGGATCCATCCCAGCGTTCGCCGGGTCGCCTGCGCTCGTCCTCCAGACCTGTGAGGGGAGCGGGACGGGGTTCTCGCTCCTGCATCGCGTGTAGTACCGCGCCAGTCACTTACGGTGCCAGAGCAGTGCGCGGACGAACTCGACAAGCTCACGGATGATGCCGGGGCGCGCATCCTCCGACGTGTCGCGCAGGGCGATACGTAGGCAAACGGCACCCCCGGCGAAGATGACGACGAGTGCGAGCAGAACCAGGGCGACGAGGGCCCATGGGCTCACAGCGGCCAACTCTTGCGCCACTCCAGAAAAAGACACAGCTCTCCTCTCAAAAGGTATGAGCCGTCCTTCGAGAGGCCGCCGCCACATGGCGACGTGACAACCCCAACGAAGGACAGACGGTGTCTGCCTGACACGGTGCCCGCTAGACCGTGCCCCGCCGGAGCGGTGTTCGTTGGGGTCGTTAGACCCTGACGCGTAGTGCGGTGCTGCATGTCGTACACAGCGGACTGATCAGCGCTGCCGGCTTCTGGTGTGAGCCGCTAGAGAGCGCACTGACCACTCGGGACGTTAGAAGCCCCGCTCATCCCGCAGGGCAATGCCCCCGGAATGGGAGAAACAAGCGTCCCTGTACCCCGGCCACGGGGCTTGGCGGAGACGCCTGTCCATGCCGAGGACGCTAGCGGCCCATCGCGAGATACGCCAACTCGGTTGACGTGCGACCCAGTTCTGTGGGAGGAGCGCACGCGCGAGGCTCCGCGAGTCGTTTCACGGAGGTTGCCGTTGGGTGTTGTGCTGCGCACCATAACTGTGTCATAGTCCAGTCATCGCAAGGGACTCACGAAGGAGTCGAGATGGACACGCGATCTGCACCGCTACTCACCGCCTGATCGTCCGCTCCTGGGGGACCGCCACTGAGTTCGGTCATCCGGCGTGCGGTGCGCCGGCGACGAAGGTTCGTCAGGTGAAGCAGACTCACGGTGACTACGACTGGCCGGTCTACCGCTGCGACGAGCACGCCCGCACCACGGACGCCGCGATCGTCGGCGACGAGCCGGCGGAGGTCGAGCACCGCGAGACGACGATCACCGTCGCCAGCGTCGAGCGCGTCGTCCGCACGGAGGTTGGAGGGAAGATCCGCACCGTCAAGCAGCTTGAAGCGGCGCACACGAAGGCCGTGAAGGCAGCAATCATCGAGATGCGGATTGCGGCGGCGCCCGACACCATGCCGCACGAGATGGCGGAGCGGCTCGCGAAGCGCGCCACGCAGTTCCCCGCGTGCAGCTGGGACGCCGCTCGTCGTCCGCTCCGTCCGGTAACCACGGAGGACCCGACGACGTACCTCGTCGAAGTCGAGCCCGGTCACTACGCGACGCACGACGCTGCGGAGATGCTCCGCACCTTGGAGGCCGAGAGTGTCGACGAGCTAGCGGACGTCGAGCACGCGACCGTGGGTGGCGCTGAGTTCCTGGCGTTGCTCCTCGGCAACGTCGCGGCCTGAATCTGCCCGGAGTCCCTGCGAATTGCGGTCGCGGGGACTCCTCCATAACCGTAAGACACGCATGGAGGAGTCATGGAACCGATCACCTACGAAGTCCCCGTCTTGGCCCATGAGATCCGGTTGGGCGACGTCTTCACGCTCCACGGCCACGAGCGCACGGCCGCCGACGACCCGTGGCCGGCGGGCACCGGAAACGTCTCGCTCGCGTTCGTGGGCGGGGGATTCGCGATCATCCCCCTGTACCGACCGTTGACCGTCCGACGTGCCACGACGCGGGACGCGGCGTGAACTACAGCCTGACCTTCGAGGGAGGGGTGACGTGCCTCGTCGACGACGTGGCGCAACGCCACTTCCTCCGCCAGGCCCTACGACGCGGGGACGAGATCGGAGTCAGTCGCGAACGATCTCGTCGTCTGCGGCGTGTGCGACTACATATACGGAGTCTTCCAGAAAGATTGCTTGGTAGTGGCCCGGGCCAGGATTGCACTTCCCTCCGTCAGCGCCTACCAGCTCGTGCCCGTCGACGTTGATTCGCCCTGACGTCACATACATCACGGAACCACGGGTGTGCCCATGAGCGGGCACTTCCTCCCCGGCCTTACCACGGACGATGGTCAGCGTTACGCCGTTAGCGCTGAGGCGTGCCGTCTCTTGGCCCAGCTCGTTTCGGGTCCATGCCATCTCGCTAGCCGGAAGGGGGACGTATCCAGGCATCTCAGTTCTCCGTCTCAGCTTGAGTGGGGAGACGTTAGCGCTGTCTGGCTACTGAGTCCGGGCCGACGCTCCCAGGCAGCAACACCAGTGCCTCGAATGGGCCAGCAGCGGCAACAAAATGGCCGTAGGTCGACGTCCGGGCCCGACAACCCTTGCGGAGTGAACTCCCTTGGGTCCCCTGCCAATTGCGGAGGCAAGGGTCCACTAACCATTCACATACTCTCGCAGCACACGAACGAGGAGTCATGAGAGCCCACCTGCGTCGCTTGGACCCGATCCTGATTCAGGCCGTCATCGCTGCCGCCCTCTCCTTCGCGCACATCCACGACATCGCGGAGGCCGCGGGGCAGGGCGGATGGAAGGCGTGGGCCTATCCGGTCTCCGTCGATCTCCTGATGGTCATGGCGTGGAAGCGGATCCGGACGCCTGACGTCCCGAAGCGCGCCGCGTGGTTCTGGTTCCTGACGTCCCTGGCCGCCTCACTCGCCGCTAACGTCGCGACGGCCGGAGTCCTGGACATGGAGAACCTACCCACGGCGCTCCGGGTGCTCGTCGCAGGTTGGCCGGCGGTGGCGTTCCTCGGGGATTCGCTCCTCGTGCACGCGCGGAAGACCCCGGCGGACGAGGGTGGCGTCCAGACCGTCGACGACGAGCCGCAGGCGCCCGCTGACGCGCCGCCAGCGCCCCCGGTGGACGAGGAGTCCGCGCCGCCCGTGAACGAGCCGGAGCGGCCCGTCCTCGTGTCTTACGCTGATGCTGCCGACGCGCTGGGCGTGGCGCCCGAGACGATCCGCGGCGCGGCCAACGGCCCGAAGGCGCGGCTGACGAAGTACAGCGGGCTGACTCCCAACACGGTCCGCGTGGACCTGAACGAGGCCCGTAGGGTCATCAACGTCAAACGCGCCGTGGGCGTATGAGGCGAGCCCCCGTCATGGTGCAGTCACCCCGTTGCGAACGCCTTGCGGCACTCTGCGTGCATCACACGGGCCGCGTTCTTGACGTCGGTGTGATCGGCGTCCGTGAGCGTGGCGCCCGTTGTGTCTCCCTGGTCTGCGGCGCCCTGGAAGATCATCGCGATGGTGTTGATGGAGTCGGCGAGGCGTGTCCAGCGTGGGTCTGCGTCGGCGGCGGCTGCGGCCTTGTCTGCAAGGGAATTACCCTCCTTGGCCGCCTCTGCAAAGTCGGTGGTCGTGGAGTCGTCGGGCGCCGTGTCGGAGGGGCCGCCGGGTTTGAGCCCCAAGCCGACGCACACATCTTTCGCCCGACCGCGGGCGACGGTGGCCGTGGCGTCGTCACCGGACGAGCAGCCGGCGAGCAGGACGGCGGCCACGACGACCGCTGCCATGGTGGCGCTTCGCAAGATCCCCCCAGGGCCGTGTGAGCTAGAAGGCCATCATGCGCTACGTGAGGGCTGTGTGCCGATCGTGTGGCCAGACTGTGATTGTGGACTCTGAGCCCAGGAGGTCCGCACGGCTAACGTCGGCATCGACGCCCATAGTTCGTCGGGGGCTTTGTCGTACCCGCGTCGTAGGATCCGGACACGTGACCGACGAACCCACACCTGAGATGAAGCGCCTGATCGATCTGGAGCGCGCGGCCGTCGCCGCCTTCGCCGCTGTACGGGGAGAGCCATACTCCGCGGAGGCATGGAAGCCCTGGTATGACGCGACGTGGACCTTCCAGAAGGAGGTTACGGCCTACGCGAAGCAAGACGGCGTGGGCATGAGCCGCTTCGAAGTCGAGATGGCCGCGAAGGCTGCGGCTAGGCGCGTGGCGCCTGCGGAGTGACCGCCATCGGCGTAGCGTCTCACCGTCGACCGCGTGGGGGAGTGGGGGAGCGTTGGACACCTCGGACTGGATAGCTTCGTGCAGCGCAGTTGCTGCGTTCGGATCTGTCGCCTTCGCCTGGACGCAGGGTCGCGCCGCCAAGCGGGCGAACCAGACTGCTGACGCGGCTAACGTTCTCTCTCATGAGGCCAACGAGACCGCTCGGCAAGCGTTGGCGCTGGCCCGCACGCAGTCCGCCGCAGAACAACGGGCCCAGCAAGAGGCCGCCGGCCCAGTGTTCAAGATCGTGTCAGCGAAGAAGGAAGAGTTTGGCGAGTGGTTCGCCACGATCAAGATCCAGCAAGAGGGCGGTGCGTCTCTGTTGGACGCGGGCGTCACCGTGTCGGGTCCTGTGCGTGGTGTGCGGAGTTCGGTGGGCAGCCACGAGGACGTGCCACAGCCTGTGTTGTGGGCGTCGCCCGCCCCGGGCGCCGTCTTCGAACTGTGCATTGAGTTGGAGTGGGACCATGCGGACCCGGTGAACGTGAGGATCGGCCTGGAGTGTCAGGCAACTGACGGCCGTACCTGGCGCAGGGAGTGCACGGCGACGCCGACTCCTTCCCCGGAGCCAAGCCGGGACCACCGTTTCCGCATGTAGCAGCTCGCCGCCCCCGTCACATGACGGGGGCTTTTTTTTTTGTTTGACCTATTATCGAACGTGTGAACGATAAGCCGTCGCCGTCTGAGCTGGACATGCTCCGCTTTCTGGAGCGCGTCCAAGAGCGCGACCTCTGGCGCACCCGGCGATGGATCGAGGAGGCGGAGCGCCGCGAGGACGAGCGCACGCGCGGCGAGCGGGGCCGTCCGCCGGCCCCGGAGTGGCTGATCGAGATGGGGCTCGGGGGACGGGCGCCCGTATACGTCCACGTGGGCGAGTGCCACATGGCGGGCAAGCGCTCGCGCGGCGTCGACCGTGACCAAGCCCTCCGCGCCGTGACCGAAGGCGTCCCAGCCTGCACGCACTGCCGGCCGGATACGGAGCTTGGTGTCCTGGAGTGAGTCGCGGGCTATCTGGCGTGAAGGGCGCGACGTGCTGCGTTGATGACGTTGTGCGCGTCGGCGCCGTAGACCGCGGACTCTTCCAGCGTCTTCCACGCACGCATGTACGTGGCGACACTGTCCGCGTCCTCTAGCCACAGCTCGGAGTGCCATGTCTCCGTGACGACCTGGCGTTCGTCGTAGATCCAGAACCCGGACCCCGGCGGCAGCTTCAGTGATGCGCCGAACGGCACGATTCCTAGCTCCACGGTGTCCATACCGACGACGCCGGCAAGCCTGTCGAGCTGGGAGGCGAGCACGGAGGGCGGGCAGACCATGGCCCGGAGGACGGCCTCCCACATGATGATTCGATAGCGCCGCGTCCCGGTGTAGAGCAGTTCCTGACGCTTGATCCGCGCCCGGACGGCATCCTCCACGTCGCGCGGCGACCGGTGCAGCTCGCTGAAGCGCGTGAAGATCGATCGCGCGTAGTCGGGCGTCTGGAGGATACCGACGACCCACGACGACTCCCATGCGTGTAGCACCGTGGCGTGAGCCTGAGCTGTGTTGTGGGCGTCCTGTGCGGCGCGGTGTCCGGAGGCGAGTTGACGGCGCCACGAGCGGATGTGTGACTCGAAGCCAGCGAGCCGGGAGCGCAGTTCCTCGAACGCTTCAGGCTGGCCTGTTGCGTCCGCCCACGCTCGGAGGTCGTCGGCGGTGGCGGTCTGCCGGCCATTCTCCAGCTTGGAGACTTTGGCCGCAGACCACCCAAGCCGTTCCGCGAGCTGTGCCCCGGTGAGCCGCCCGTCAGGGTGGCTGAAGCGGAGCTCTCGGAGCCTCTCCCCGAGAGCCTCGCGCGATTGCTGATAGTCGGTCGTCACCGGTCACGCTCGTTCGTGGCTAGTCGTTGAACTCTTGGTACGGCACGGCGTAGTGCCAGGCAGCGTCACGGAGCTGTGCATACCGGTTGACGGCCGCAGGCTCCGTGATCAGTTCGGCGCTCGTGAAGTTGTCGTCCTCGTCGAACACGAGGCGGGCGACGATGCGGGAGTCAAAGATCCAGAAGTCTTCGTCCCCGAGGAGCAGACGATCCGCGTCAGCGCGGCTGAGATTGCGGATGTCCTCCCCAAGCGCCACGTTCTTCACGGCGTGGGCGGTCAAGTAGCGCTGCCCGATGGTTGAAGGGGAGTCGACGAGGCGGACGCGTTCGACGCGGGCGCCGTCAGCGGTCTTTGCCTTGATCGTCTGGCACCACGAGGACGAGTAGTCCCACGCCGGCTCTTCCTCGGCGACGAACTGCGCGTAGGTCGACGTCGCCTCATCCGACGCGTACCGCCCGCGCGTCTCAAGCCTCCACGCCGTGTGCTTGAAGTTCTCGAAGAGTCGGCCGAACGCGTCCAGGTCGATGACGCGGGGTGTCTCGTCGCGCGGGCCGAAGTCCACGAGCGTGTTCCTGGGAATGACGACCGCTACCTCCCCTGCGTCGAGATGCTGCAACTTCGCGATGTCCGTGGGGTCTTCGAGCGGTGGGCCGTGGACGATGACCTCTCCGGAATCCAGGTCTTCGTGTACCGCGGGGCATCCGCCTTCGCCTGATCCTGTGCCGTTGAACCGGAGTCGTCGTGGCATGGCCAAGTCCTCTCGTTCAGGTTCGGGTCCACAAAGGATCGCCGGGCGTGACGGCGCTGAGCCACCGGCTACCAATAGCCTCGTGAGAAATAGGGCGAAAGACAAGAGGGCCACCGCGAAATTTCGCGAAAGGGGGCTCCCGCTGCACCGGGTGACGTCCCTAGCGTCCCTTTCATGGCGAAGACACGAGAGCCGGATAACGCCGAAGCGAGGGAAGTAACTGAGTCCCTGCGGGCGGCACTTGATGAGGCGGGAATCGTATTTCCGTCCCTTGGCGTCGACGACGCGTCATTCGGGCCCGGCCTCGTGAACCTGGGGCGGGTCCGGGCGGACGTCGCCTCTCGACTGGCCGACGTAATCCGACGAGGGGGCCGCGCGGCATGACAGTGAGACAGGAGATCGGCGCTCTCGTCGTCGACGCGGAGACGAACAAGCTCGGGCGCGTCATGGGACGTGTGGGCATCTACGTCCAGCTCCGCGCCCCAGGTGGCGGACGTGAGTGGGACGCCGACCCCGCTCACCTCCGGCCGGCGGACGAGGGCGAATGTCGCCGCGCAGCCATCGCGGAGAGGTCACTCGTGAAGCGGGTGACGTCGTGACGGCCGCCATCGAGGCGCCCGATGTACGCCGGCTGAACGGTGATCAGCTCCGGGGCTGGGCGTGTGCTTTGTGTGGTGCCAGGCTCTACGAGGACCGTGCGCTCCCTCCGGTCACAGAGGTCCGTTACGGGCTGAAGGTGCGCATCGAGCTGTGGGCGTGTGCCCCGACGTGCCTGGAGGCGAGCCAGAAGGAGAGGCGGGGTCCCTGGCTATGACGACACCGCCCGTGTGCATCGCCGTGTCCACGATCCCGCATCTCCTGGCGCGAAGCCTCTTGGCGGTGTGTCAGCGCGACCTCTCGTCCCTTATCGTCCGATGCGCCCTCCATGACGGCCACCACCCGAGCCACGAGGCCGCTCTCCCCGGCGGAGGCATCTTCTACTGGGAGTGATCTCCCACCACAGACCCGCGTGCCAGGGGCTCCCACTCAGGCGCGCGGAGGGGCGGCAGGGTCCCGGCGTCGCCGTTAGGGACCCTGCCCGCTCCGGCGGTGAAGACCCCCGTCCACTCCCACGGTGCTGGGGGAGTGGACGGGGCTTCGTCGTTTGTGCAGGTCAGGCGGCGAGCTTGAATGACTGGGTATCTCTACGGCTTGCGAAGGCCGACCGGTACGCCGTCACGCCCACGACCGCGAGCCAGCGCGGCCGCAGCCGCTCCACTTTGGCGGTGAGCAGACGGCCGCCGTCGCGGTACTCCTGCGCGCTCAGCTCGTCCGCCCGCGCCGTGGCCCGCGCGACGACGTTCGTGATCCCGAGCCCGTACGACAGGAGTTCCTCCTGCTCAGCGGGGGCCAGCTGCCGGGGTGTGAACCCGGACAGGTGGAGCACCGGCCAGAAGCGGTTGCCCGGGCGCGCGAAGTGGTGGCCCGTCGCGGCCGTCATCAGGCCCGGGTTGATCCCGCAGAAAAGCACGGAGAGGCCGCTCGCGACCACATCGGGGACGATGCGGTCACGGGCGGCCTCCAGGTCCGCGGGGGTCAGCCTGCTCAGAGGATCGCTCCGGGCGCGTAACCGGCTGCCTCCGGGTGCTGCTTGACGATCTCCTCGATGCGCGCGACGACGGTCGCGACCTGGTCGCTCGCGGCGCCCGTGAAGGACAGCTTGTCGGCCATCAGCTCGTCGAGTCCGGCGCGGTCCAGCGGGATCCGCGAGTCCGCGGCGAGCTTGTCGAGCAGCTCGTTGCGCTCGGCGCCCTGCTCGCGCATGGCCAGGGCCGACGCGACGGCGTTCTCCTTGATGGCCTCGTGGGCCTCCTCGCGGCCGACGCCCGCCCGCACCGACGCCATCAGGACCTTCGTCGTGGCGAGGAACGGCAGGTAGCGGTCCAGCTCGCGGGCGACGACGGCGGGGAACGCACCGAACTCGTCGAGCACCGTCAGGAACGTCTCCAGGAGACCGTCGAGCGCGAAGAACGCGTCCGGCAGCGCGACGCGGCGCACCACGGAGCAGGACACGTCGCCCTCGTTCCACTGGTCGCCCGCCAGCTCACCGGTCATCGACGCGTAACCGCGCAGGATCACCATGAGGCCGTTGACGCGCTCGCAGGAGCGGGTGTTCATCTTGTGCGGCATCGCGGACGAGCCGACCTGGCCGGGCTTGAAGCCCTCGGTGACGAGCTCGTGCCCGGCCATCAGACGGATCGTCTTGGCGGTCGAGGACGGCGCGGCCGCGAGCTGCACGAGCGCGGTGACGACCTCGTAGTCGAGGGAGCGCGGGTAGACCTGGCCTACCGAGGTGAACGCCTGCGAGAAGCCCAGGTGGCCCGCGATGCGCTGCTCCAGCTCGTCGAGCTTCGCCGCGTCGCCGCCGAGCAGGTCCAGCATGTCCTGCGCGGTGCCGACGGGGCCCTTGATGCCGCGCAGCGGGTAGCGGGAGAGCAGCTCCTCGACCCGGGCGTACGCGACGAGCAGCTCGTCGGCGGCGGTCGCGAAGCGCTTGCCGAGGGTCGTGGCCTGAGCCGCGACGTTGTGCGAGCGGCCCGCGATCACCAGCTCGCCGTACTCACCGGCGAGCTTGCCGAGGCGCGCGAGGACGGCGACGGCGCGGTCGCGGACCAGTTCGAGGGAGAGGCGGATCTGGAGCTGCTCGACGTTCTCCGTCAGGTCGCGGGACGTCATGCCCTTGTGGACCTGCTCGTGGCCGGCGAGGGCGTTGAACTCCTCGATGCGGGCCTTCACGTCGTGGCGCGTGACCTTCTCGCGCTCGGCGATGGAGGCCAGGTCGACCTGGTCGAGGACGCGCTCGTAGTCGGCGAGAGCGCCGTCCGGCACCTCGATCCCGAGGTCCTTCTGCGCGCGCAGCACGGCGAGCCAGAGCTGACGCTCCAGCTTCACCTTCTGCTCGGGGGACCAGAGAGTGGCGAGCTCGGCGGAGGCGTAGCGTCCGGCGAGAACATTCGGGATACGGGGCTTTGCAGGCGCGGCAGTCACGTGTACGGATTCTACTGGCGATTCGTGCAGGCCAGCGCCAGGGCCCCGTTCGTCGGAAGCTACGAGGGCGGGGCGCCCGGCGCGCGCCGGGCAACGTCCCGGCAGGTCAGCCCCGCGGAGCCTCGTACGGCAGCAGCTCCGGTCGCTTCGCCGGGCGGCCGTCGCCGGAGGAGCGGCCCGTCAGCCGGCGGCCGATCCACGGCACCAGGTGCTGCTTGGCGAAGCGGGCGTCGGCGACGCGGCGTGCGCCCCAGCCCGGCGGCACGGTCGGCGGGAGCACGGCCTGCCAGTCGTCCTCGGCTTCGTGGCCGAGCGCCTGCCAGACGGCCTCGGCGACCCGGCGGTGCCCTTCGGCCGTCAGGTGCAGCCGGTCCACGTCCCACATGCGGGGGTCACCGAGGACGGGCGGCCCGTACAGGTCCACGACCACCGCGCCGTGCCGCGCCGCGAGCCCGTCGATGCAGGCGAACAGCTCCTCCATGCGCGGCCGGAAGCGCTCCATCACCGGACCGTTGCGGCCGGGGCTGCGCATCAGGACGAGCTGCTCGCAGGCCGGCGCCAGCTTCTCGACGGCCTCTTCGAGGAGCCCGCGCACCCGGCCCATGTCGACCTTGGGGCGCAGGGTGTCGTTGAGCCCGCCCACCAGCGTGATGACGTCGGCGCCCATCGCGGCCGCGACGTCCACCTGCTCGTCGACGATCTGGCCGATGAGCTTGCCGCGCACAGCGAGGTTCGCGTAGCGGAAGCCGGGGGTGCGGGCCGCCATCCGGCCGGCCAGTACGTCGGCCCAGCCGCGGTAGGAGCCGTCGGGCAACAGGTCGGACATGCCCTCGGTGAACGAGTCACCGACCGTGACGAGGCTGCTGTAATTGGTGTGGTTGGCATTTTTCTGCATGGCGGAAGCGATGGTAACCCGGGTCCCGCGATCACCGGCGGGCGCCGTGTGCCCGGCGTCCGGGCACACGGCGTCCTGCACGCGGCGCCCTGCGGACGGAGCCGGAATCAGTCGCCGAAATCAGGCCGCCGGGTTCACGCGGGCTGGCCGAACAGTTCCCGCAGGACGTCCTCCATCGTCACCAGACCCGCGAGCCGCCCGTCCGCGCCGAGGACCGCCGCCACATGCGTACGGCTGCCCCGCATCGCCGAGAGGACGTCGTCGAGCGGCGTCGTCTCGCGGACGCGGGCGATCGGCCGCATGTCCGGAATCCGGAACGGCAGATCGCGCGGCGACGCGTCCAGGGCGTCCTTCACATGCAGATAGCCGACGATGCGGCGGTTGTCGTCGACCACGGGGAAGCGCGAGAACCCCGACCGCGCCGACAGCTGCTCCAGCTGCTCGGGCGTGACGCCCACATGCGCGTAGACCACCCGCTCCAGCGGCAGGACGACGTCCCGGACCGGGCGGCGGCCCAGTTCGAGGGCGTCGCGCAGGCGCTCCTGGGCGCGGTCGTCGATGAGTCCGGCGTCGCCCGAGTCCTTGACGAGACGGGCCAGCTCGTCGTCCGAGAACGTCGCGGACACCTCGTCCTTGACCTCGACGCGCAACAGCTTGAGCAGCCCGTTCGCGAAGGCGTTGACCGTGAAGATCACCGGACGCAGCGCCTTCGCGAGGGTCACCAGGGGCGGCCCGAGCAGCAGCGCGCTGCGCACCGGCTCGGCGAGCGCGACGTTCTTCGGGATCATCTCGCCGAGCAGCATGTGCAGATACGTGGCCACCGCCAGGGCGATCACGAACGAGATCGGGTGGACCAGACCGTGCGGCACTCCGACCGCGTCGAACACGGGCTCCAGAAGATGGGCGATGGCGGGTTCGGCGACGATGCCGAGCACCAGGGTGCACAGCGTGATGCCGAGCTGTGCCGCGGCCAGCAGGGCCGACACGTGCTGCAGGCCCCACAGGACGCTCTTCGCGCGCCGGTCGCCCTCGTCCGCGTGCGGTTCGATCTGGCTGCGGCGTACGGAGATCAGGGCGAACTCGGCGCCCACGAAGAAGGCGTTGACGACCAGCGTCGCCAGGCCGATCAGGAGCTGGATCGCGGTCATCGGTGCCCCTCCGAGGCTTCGTCGGTCCGGTCGGACAGGGGCGCGTGCATCAGGACGCGGGCCGCGCGGTGGCCCGCGGCGTCCACGACGTCGAGCCGCCATCCGGCCACCTCGACGCTGTCGCCGACGGCCGGGATGCGGCCCAGCTCGGTGGCGACCAGGCCGGCGAGCGTCTCGTAGGGTCCGGCGGGGAGGCGCAGGCCGACCCGCTGGAGCTGGTCGGTGCGGGCGGCGCCGTCGGTTGAGTAGAGGGCGCGGCCCTCGTCGTCCTTGCCGGCCGGCGCGAGGTCCGGTGTCTCGTGCGGATCGTGCTCGTCCCGCACCTCGCCGACGACTTCCTCGACGATGTCCTCCAGGGTGGCGACGCCCGCGGTGCCGCCGTACTCGTCGATGACGACGGCCATCGTGCGCCTCCCGGAGAGCCGGTCGAGGAGCCGGTCGACGGTCAGGGTCTCGGGTACGAGGAGCGGCTCGCGCATCAGATCGGACACGGAACGGCGGCCCCGGAGTTCGGCGGGCACGGCCAGGACGTCCTTGATGTGCGCGACGCCGACGACCGAGTCGAGGTTGCCGCGGTAGACGGGGAACCGGGACAGGCCCGTGGCCCGGGTCGCGTTCGCCACGTCCTCGCAGGTGGCCTGCGCGTCGAGCGCCACGACCTGGACGCGCGGCGTCATCACGTTCTCCGCGGTCAGGTCCGCGAGGTTCAGGGTCCGCATGAACAGCTCGGCGGTGTCCGCCTCGAGGGCGCCCTGCTTGGCCGAGTGCCGGGCCAGGGCCACCAGCTCCTGCGGACCGCGCGCGGAGGCCAGCTCCTCGGCGGGCTCGATGCCGAAGCGGCGCACCGCCCGGTTCGCGGTGTTGTTCAGGTGGGTGATGAAGGGGCGGAACGCGGCGCTGAACCAGCGCTGCGGCGTCGCGACGTTCTTGGCGACGGCCAGCGGCGACGAGATCGCCCAGTTCTTGGGGACGAGCTCGCCGACGACCATGAGGAAGACGGTCGACAGGGCCGTGCCGATGACCAGCGCGACCGAGGAGGCGGTGGAGCGGGAGAGCCCGAGGCTCTCCAGGGGGCCCGCGATCAGCTTGGCGACGGACGGTTGGGCGAGCATGCCGACGACCAGATTGGTCACGGTGATGCCGAGCTGGGCGCCGGAGAGCTGGAAGGTGAGGTTCCGTACGGCCTTGAGGGCGCTGGCGGCGCCTCGCTCTCCGCGCTCCACGGCGCGCTCGAGGCCGGAACGCTCGACCGTGGTGAGGGAGAACTCGGCCGCGACGAACGCACCGCAGGCCAGCGCGAGCAGCACCGCCACGGCGAGCAGGATCACTTCGGTCATCGGGTCACCTCCGTCCCATGATCGGCCAGGGCGGTGGGTATTGCGCGATGTCGCAGGCGCCGGGTACTGGGAGGCTCGCCCATGGGCGGACGCTCACACCTTTCAAGAGGAGGACGGAACAAGTGGAGCACCCATGGTAAAGGGTCGGCAAAGCCGGTGCGGCCGGGACGCCGTCGCCCCGGCCGCACGAGGTCAGTCCGTGAGGTGCTTGACCCAGCGCGTCCACTGCGGCTCCGGCGCGTAGCCCCCGGCACGCCACGCGTGCCGCGCGCGCTCGTTGCGGTCCAGGACCATCGCGTCGCCCCGCCGTCCGCCGAGCGCGACGAACCGCTCCTCCGCGGCCGCGAGCAGCGCCGACCCCACGCCCTGCCGTCGCGCGTCCGGATGCACCGCGAGCCGGTACAGATGGCAGCGCCACCCGTCGAAGCCCGCGATGACGGTCCCCACCAGCTCTCCCTCGCGCTCGGCGAGCAGCAGCGACTCGGGGTCTCGGGCGACGAGCCGCTCCACGCCCGCGCGGTCGTCACTGATGCTCGTGCCCTCGGCGGCCACCTTCCAGAACGCGAGGGCGGCATCGAGGTCGTCGGGCGTCGCGGCCCGTATCCGAAGATCACTCATGGGTCAGATCCCACCACCGGGCTGTCGGGCCCGCGCACCATTTTCAGGATGCGGACAGCGCCCCGGCTCAGGCCTTTCGCAGTTCCTCGATGACCGGACCGAACGTCTCCATGTACGGCTCCAGGACCGTGATGTACGTGAACCCGTAGTGGTCGCGCTGCGCGCGCAGCTGGTCGGCGATCTCGCGGACCGTGCCGACGAGCAGGAGCGGCAGGTCCAGCGCCTCGTCCTCCGTGAACTGCGGGATGCGTTCGAGGACCGGCCGGATCGCTGCCCTGCGGTCGTCGGTCACCGTGACCATCTGGATCAGCAGATTGAGCTCGGCGGGCTCCGCGCGTCCCGCCGCGTAGCGGTGGTACGCGGCGACGCGCTCGTCCAGCTCCTCAGGGGTGAGGTGCTGGAGCTTCCCGTTCGCGTCGCCGGGGACGGAGCGCGCCCCGGTGAACGCCGCGATCTCCGCGTGTTCGGCCGTCAGCTTCAGCATCCGGTCGCCGTTGCCGCCGATCAGCAGTGGCGGGCGGGGGCGCTGCGCGGGGCGCGGCCGGTGCTCGTCCGACCCGAGCAGCCGGTCCAGCTCCTCGACGACGCGCCGCAGATGGTCCACGCGCTCACCGGGCGAGCCCCACGGGAGCCCGGCCGCTTCGTGCTCCGCCTGTACGTAGCCTGTGCCCAGGCCGAGTTCGAGCCGGCCGCCGGTGAGCGCGTCGGTGGTCGCCACCTCGCGGGCGAGGAGTACGGGGTTCCAGAAGCCGGCGTTGAGGACGAACGTGCCCACGCGCGGGCGCTCGGTCGCATCGGCGGCGGCGACCAGGGAGGGGAACGGCGAGGGCACGCCCAGGTGGTCGGCGACGAGGATCACGTCGTAGTCGAGATCCTCGGCCCTGCGACAGCGCTTGCGCCACTCGTCGCCGGACGCGGCGGTGAGCATGTTGACGCCGAACCGGAACGCACGACTCATGAACTCTCCTCAGTCTCGGGCGAGTTGAACCACGGTGAGTTGAACGGCCGAGAGGCCACGTGGCGAGTACATCATTCGTGCGCGACGGCCGCCAGCACGTTCATGCGCGAGGCGCGCAGCGCCGGAAGGAGCGCCGCCGCGAGCCCCACGAGGACCGAGCCGACCACGACCGCGACGATCGTCCCCCACGGGATGGCGAGCGCCTCCATGCCCTGGAGGGCGAGCACCTCGTGGATCGCAAGACCCCACACGACACCGAGCGAGAGCCCGAGCACCGCGCCGAACACGGCGATGACCACGGACTCCAGACGGATCATCCTCCGCAGCTGGCGCCGGGAGAGCCCGATGGCGCGGAGCAGACCGATCTCCCGTGTCCGCTCCACGACCGACAGGGCGAGGGTGTTGACGACGCCCAGGACGGCGATCACGATCGCGAGCCCGACCAGCGCGTACACCAGGTACAGCAGCACCGCGATCTGGTCGTGCACGAGCTTCTTGTAGTCGGCCAGGTCGCGTACCTGTACCTGTGGGTACACATCGAGGGCCTTCTCCAGACGGGCGCGCAGCACGTCCGCGCTCGTGCCGGGGGAGGCGTTCACGTACACCGCCGAGTCCTGGCCGTCGGGAAGGAACTTCTCCAGCGTCCCCATCCCCATGAACAGGCCGCCGGACATGCCGAATCCGTCCCCGCTGCCCTGGTCGGTGAGGGCCGCGACGGTGAGCCGGTCCGTTCGCCCGCCGGGCAGGTCCACCGGCACCACCGTGCCCACGCGCGCGTGGTGCTCCTTCGCGAACTCCGCGTCCATCGCGACCTTCCCGGGCGCGAGCGCCGCCTCCGAGTCGCCCTGGGAGTACGTGACGTGCGCGACGTCGTCGAGCTGTGCCCCGTAGCCGGCGGCGGTCGTCTTCACGCGCTTGCCGTCCGGCAGACGTACCGCGAGCGGGACGAACCGCTGCCGTACCACGAGCCCCGCCCCTTCCGTGGCGCGGATCCTGTCGGTCACCTCTTTGGGGAAAGGCATGAAGTTGGAATTCTGGACTGTGAAGTCGGCGCCCAGGGTCTTGTCGATCTGTTCGTCGAACGACTTGCTCATCGACGCGCTGGCCACGGACATGCCCGCCACCAGGGCGAGCCCCACCATCAGCGCGGCGGCGGTGGCCCCGGTGCGCCGCGGGTTGCGCAGCGCGTTGCGCTGGCTCAGCCGACCCACCGAGCCGAACACGGCGGGGAACGCGCCGCCCAGGACGCGGATCACGGGACGTACGAGCAAGGGTCCGGCGATCACCGTGGCCAGCAGCGTCAAGGCGATGCCGACGACCAGGAGCGTCGAGGCACTCGCCGTCTTCGTGGCCGCGGCACAGCCGGCCAGGGCGGCCACCCCCGCCAGGCCGACCACCGCTCCCGCCACGGCACGCACCCGCAGCGGCCGTCCCGCACCCGCGATCTCGGCGTCCGCGAGGGCCGCCATGGGGGAGACCTGGGAGGCCCGCCGCGACGGCAGGTACGCGGCCACGAACGTGACCCCGACCCCGACCGCGAAGGCCGCGACGGGCGTCCCCCAGCCGATCACCATCTCCGTCGACTTCAGGTTCATCCCGAACGCGCTCATGAGTTTGATGAGGCCGAGCGCAAGCCCGATGCCCGCCGCGAGGCCGAGCACCGAGCCCACCAGGCCGAGCAGCACCGCCTCCGTCAGGACGGAGCGGCGCACCTGACGCCGGTCGGCGCCGAGCGCGCGCAGCAGTCCCAGCTCGCGGGTGCGCTGCGCGATCAGCATCGAGAACGTGTTGATGATCAGGAAGATCCCGACCAGGACCGCGATCCCGGCAAAACCCAGCATGACGTACTTGATCACGTCGAGGAACGAGCCGAGGTCCGCCGCGTCCGACGTGGCCTGCTCGCCGGCGGTCTTCAAGTCGTAGCCGGAGCCGAGCTGTTGGGCGATCCGCCGCTTCAGGGCGGCGTCGCTCACCCCGGGGGCCGCGTCCACGGAGATGCTCGTCGCGCGGTCCGTCCCGCCGAGCAGCTTCGTCTGCGCCGTCGCCGTGTCCAGGAAGACGAGCGCGGCGCCGGGGTTGGTGGTGCGGAAGGTCGCGATGCCGACGACCCGGACGGTGAAGGAGCCCGGCTGTGCGAGGACGGTGAGCGAGTCGCCGATGCGGATGTGCTTCTTGTCGGCGGTGTCGGCGTCGAGCAGTGCCTCGCCGCTGCCGCGCGGGGCATGCCCCGAGGTCAGGCGGACCGGACTGCGGTCGGTGACGTACCAGTTGGTGGCGATGGTGGGAGCGCCGCTGGTCGGTCCGACCGAGTCGTTCTCGCCGTCCACGACGGTGATGTTCTCGGCGGCGGCGTCGATCCTGGCCGCGGCGACGCCGTCGACGGACCTGATCTGCCGGGCGAGGCGGGCCGGGACGGTCTCGACCGCTCCCGTCGGCACCGACTCGCTCAGGGAGTCCTGCTTCGGATTCACCTGCACGTCGGCGGACGTGGACGCGAACAGCCGGTCGAAGGTGCGCGTCACCGTGTCCGAGAAGACCAGACTGCCCGCCACGAACGCCACCGAGAGGACGATGGCAAGCCCCGACAGGACCAGCCGCCCCTTGTGCGCGAGGAAACTCCTGAGCGTCGCCTTCAGCACAACGGCCTCTCTACGGCTGGGAATTGTGGGGGTTTCCCCCGGTGAACAGGCGCATGCGCTCCAGGACCGCCTCCGCCGTGGGCTGGGGCATCTCGTCCACGAGGCGGCCGTCACCGAGGAAGAGCACCAGGTCGGAGTGGCCCGCCGCGCCGGGGTCGTGCGTCACCATCACGACGGTCTGCCCGAGGTCGTCCACCGCCTCGCGCAGGAACCCGAGGACCTCCAGGCCCGCGCGCGAGTCCAGGTTCCCGGTCGGCTCGTCCGCGAAGATCAGTTCCGGCCGCGACGCGAGGGCCCTGGCGCAGGCCACCCGCTGCTGCTGGCCTCCGGAGAGCTGCGCGGGACGGTGCTTGAGCCGGTCACCCAGGCCCAGCGTGTCGATGACCTGCTTCAGCCACTGTGCGTCCGGGGTGCGGCCCGCGATGTCCATCGGCAGCGTGATGTTCTCCGCCGCGTTCAGCGTCGGAATGAGGTTGAACGACTGGAACATGAAGCCGATCCGGTCACGCCGCAGCCGCGTCAGCTCCTTGTCGCGCAGGCCCGTGATCTCCGTGTCCCCGAGCCACACCTGGCCCGCGGAGATCGAGTCGAGCCCGGCCAGGCAGTGCATCAGCGTGGACTTGCCCGACCCCGAGGGGCCCATGACGGCGGTGAACCGGCCGCGCGCGATGTCCACGTCGACCGAGTCGAGGGCGAGGACCGCGGTCTCCCCGGACCCGTACGCCTTGGTCAGGCCCCGGGCGCGCGCGGCGATGTCGCCCGCCTCCGCCAGGCCGTAGGGCTGTTCTGCTGCCGCTGTGGACAAGGCCGCCTCCTGGGTCTCACCGTCGTCCTGGCCGTCGCAACTCCCTTGCCGCGTACGAGAGTAGTGGGGTGCGTCAGACCTGCGGTATCCCTCCGAGGTCGGGCTCCCGATACGCATGTAAGGGGCACCTTCGCTGTCTCCTTGCCGGTGCTAGCACGTCGGCGCTAGCGTGAAGTCATGGCGAAGACTCAGCTGAACGTACGGGTGGACGAGGACACCGCCCGAGCCGCGCGTGAACGTGCCCTCGCACGCGGCGTGAGTGTGAACCGGTATATCGAGGAGCTGGTCAGACAGGACGCGGGCGAGCTCGGCCGGACGTTCGTCGACGCGGCCGCCGACTTCATGAAGCAGTACGAATCCGTGTTCGCCGAGGAATTCGGCACGGACCGCGAAGGCCGACGCTGAACCCTTGAGCGAATCGAAGAACGTGCGTATCGACCTGGCCTGGCTGCTCATGATCGCCGAACAGAAGACCCCCGGAGACCCCCAGGTGACCGACTGGGGCGCGCTCGTCGCCGCCGTCAGCCGCCACGAGGCGGAGATATTCGGGACCGCCGTCTACGACAGCCCGCAGGCACGGGCCGCCTCACTGCTCCAGCTGCTCCTCCACGTCCCGGCCCTCGAACGCTCGAACGCGATGTTCGCGTCGGCCGTCGCGTACGCCTACCTCGTCGCGAGCGGCCTCAAGGTCGCCACGTCGCCCGACCAGGTCAGGGAACTGGCCCGCCTGGTCAAGGACGGCGGGGCGACCGTGCACGACATCGCCGAGGAACTCCGCAGATGGAGCCTGTGAGCCGTCAGGCCCTCACGGAGGACGACTCGGCGTTCGCGGTGAACGCCGCCGCGTCCCACGTCCCGTCCAGTTCCGGCGCCAGCCAACTCGGCGCGGACGCACGGAAGACGGGGTGCGTACCGGCACCTTCGGGGATCGCGCCGAGGAGCTTCGTCCCCGAGACCTCCGGAAAGTCCGCGAGATTGCAGCGGGCCGCGAGGTCCGGCCGCTTCGGCCAGCTGCCGACGACCACGCCGAGCGGCGTCAGGTCCCTGGCACGCAGGGCCTCCGTCGTCAGGGCCGTCGAGTTGAGTGTGCCGAGCCCCGCCGCCGCGACGACGAGGACCGGCGCTTCGAGGAGCCGCGCGGCGTCCGCGAGCGTGCCCCCGTCCGCGTCGAAGCGCACGAGCAGGCCGCCCGCGCCCTCGATCAGGACGAGGTCGTGCTCCGTGGCCAGCTTCGCCGCCGCGTCGGCCACCTCGTGCGGGCGCACCGGCGGGAGGCCGGCGCGCAGCGCGGCCGTCGCGGGCGCCAACGGTTCCGGATACCGCGCCAGCTCGACAGCCGTCACTCCGCTGCCCACCAGGCGCTTCACCTCGTCCGCGTCCCCGTACTCACCGGGACCGACCCCGGTCTGGGCCGGCTTCAGGACGGCCACCGACCGCCCCGCGGCCAGCGCCGCGGCCGCCACGGCCGCCGTCGTGACCGTCTTGCCGATCTCGGTTCCGGTCCCCGTGACCACCAGTACCGTCATGCCGTTCAGCCCTCCCGTGCGGCCGCGCACACCGCGCGGCCGATCCGTGCCAGATCCTCGTCCCCTGTGATGTACGGGGGCATCGTGTACACGAGGCCGCGGAACGGCCGCAGCCACACGCCCTCGCGCACCGCCGCCCGTGTGGCCGCCGCCATGTCGATCTCGTGGTCCAGCTGTACGACACCGATCGCGCCGAGCACGCGCACGTCGCGCACCCCGGGCAGCTCCGAGGCCGCGGCGAGCGACTCCCGCAGCCCCGACTCGATCCGCTTGACCTCCGTGGCCCAGTCCTGCCCGAGCAGGAGATCGATGGAGGCGCAGGCGACCGCCGCGGCGAGGGGGTTCCCCATGAACGTGGGCCCGTGCGCGAGCACCGGCACCTCGCCCCGCGAGATCCCGTCCGCCACACGCGCCGTGCACAGCGTCGCCGCCAGCGTCATATAGCCGCCGGTCAGCGCCTTGCCGACACACATGACGTCGGGGGTCACCGACGCGTGCTCCGCGGCGAACAGCGCCCCGGTCCGCCCGAACCCCGTGGCGATCTCGTCGAACACGAGGAGCACGTCGTGCGCGTCGCAGGCCTCGCGCAGGACCCGCAGATACGCGGGGGAGTGGAACCGCATCCCGCCCGCGCCCTGCACCACGGGCTCCACGATCACGGCCGCCAGCTCATGGGCGTGACGCCCGATCAGCTCGTGCAGATGCTCCGCGTAGGCCTCCTCGTACGCGGCCGGCGGGGCGTCGGCGAACACGTGCTGCGGAAGTGCCCCCGACCACAGCTCGTGCATGCCGCCCTCGGGGTCGCAGACCGCCATCGGCTGCCAGGTGTCACCGTGGTAGCCGCCGCGCCACGTCAGCAGGCGGCGCTTCTCCGGCCGGCCGAGGGAACGCCAGTGCTGGAGGCACATCTTGATCGCGACCTCGACGGACACGGAGCCCGAGTCGGCGAGGAAGACGTGCTCCAGGCCCTCCGGTGACATGTCGACAAGGCGCTTCGCGAGCCCGACGGCGGGCTCGTGCGTCAGCCCGCCGAACATGACGTGGCTCATCCGGCCGAGCTGGTCGCGCACCGCCTCGTTGAGCGCGGGGTGGTTGTAGCCGTGGATCGCCGACCACCAGGACGACATCCCGTCGACCAGCTCGGCACCCTCACCGCCCCTACCGCCTTCGCCGGCGAGCCTGAGCCGCACCCCGGCCGCCGACTCGACGACGAGCGGTTCCTGCCTCCCGGGCATCGGACCGTACGGATGCCACACGTGCCGCCGGTCCAGTTCGAGCAGCTCCGCCACGGGCAGCCCCGTCACCGGCAGCCCCGTCGTCGGCAGTCCCGGCCCCTCAGGCATTGGGTGCGAGATCCGTTCCGGCACCCCGGCGGCGTACGGCGACGAGGTCCGTGCGCGCCTCGGGGACCTCGGCGACCGGGGACTCCGCAGCGTCTTCGTGCGAGCCGCAGCCCCCTTCCTCATGGGAGCCGCAGCCCCCGCCGGAGCCGCAGGCCGAACCCGCGCCGGAACCGCAGGCCGCCTCGGCCCCGGACCCGCAGGGCCCGCCCCGGTGCTCGGGCAGCGTCACCTGGTCGGTGCCCTCGACCTCGAACCCGGCGTCCGTGATCATGTCCAGGTCCGCCTTGCCCGCCTGGCCCTCACTGGTCAGGTAGTCGCCGAGGAAGATGGAGTTGGCGAGGTGGAGTGCCAGCGGCTGCATCGAGCGCAGGTGCACCTCGCGCCCGCCCGCGATCCGCACCTCGACGTCGGGGCAGACGAAGCGGACCATCGCGAGGATCCGCAGGCAGCGCTGCGGCGTCAGGTTCCACTCCTTGGCGAGGGGCGTGCCCTCGAAGGGGATCAGGAAGTTGACCGGCACCGAGTCCGGGTCGAGTTCACGCAGCGAGTAGACGACGTCCACCAGGTCCTCGTCGCTCTCGCCCATGCCCGCGATGAGCCCGGAGCAGGCGGACAGGCCGGCCGCGTGGGCCTTCTGCACCGTGTCGACGCGGTCCGCGTAGGTGTGCGTCGTCGTGATGTCGCCGTACGTGCTCTCGGAGGTGTTGAGGTTGTGGTTGTACGCGTCGGCGCCCGCCCCGCGCAGCCGCTCGGCCTGGCCCTCGGACAGCAGACCGAGGCAGGCGCACACCTCGACGCCCTCGTTCTGCTCCTTGATCGCGCCGATGGTCTCCGACACGCGGTCGACGTCCCGGTCCGTCGGGCCGCGACCGGACGCCACCAGACAGACCCGCTTCGCGCCGCCCGCGACACCGGCGGCCGCGGCCTTCGACGCCTCGTCGGGCTTCAGCCACGTGTACTTGAGGATCTCCGCCTTGGACCCGAGCCGCTGCGAGCAGTACGAGCAGTCCTCGGGGCACAGGCCCGACTTGAGATTGACCAGATAGTTGAGTTTCACCCGCCGGCCGAACCACTGGCGCCGCACCTTGCCGGCCGCGGCCACCACATCGAGCAGTTCGTCGTCGGAAGTCGCCAGAACGGCGAGCGCTTCTTCACGGCTCGGCAGCTCGCGCCGCAGCCCCTTGTCCACCAGCGTGTTCAGCAGGTCCATAGCCCGATCCTGGCCTACGTCCCCTGCTCAGGCCAAGGAGGCTCCGGACAACTCTGCCGGTTCGACGTGTGGGTATTGCCACACACTGGGCGGCTGGATGTCCCGCTAGTGTCTGTGCACTGCCTACAAAGACGCAGGGGCACGGGACAGCACACCCCACTCGAGAACCGGTCGCGACACACGGCCGTCGGAGGGACTCACATGGCGGGATCGCCGTTCGGCTGGATCGACGAGCAGGAGCGCGTGCGCCGCGGCGCCGGACTCGTCCGCACGCTGCGCCCCCGCCCGTCATCGAACCCCCTCCTCGATCTCGCGAGCAACGACTACCTCGGCCTCACCCGCCACCCCGAGATCACCGGGGGAGCGGCGGACGCGGCGCTGCGCTGGGGCGGCGGCGCCACCGGCTCCCGGCTCGTCACGGGCACCACGGAGCTGCACACCGAACTCGAGCGCGAACTGGCCGAGTTCTGCGGCTTCGAGGCGGCGCTCGTCCTGTCGTCCGGCTACGCGGCCAACCTCGCCGCCGTGACCGCGCTCGCTCCGCACGGCTCCCTGATCGTCTCGGACGCGAGCAACCACGCCTCCCTGATCGACGGCTGCCGGCTCGCCCGCGGCGCCACGCAGGTCGTCCCGCACGCCGACCCGGGCGCCGTCCGTAAGGCCCTCGACACCCATCAGGGGCCGGCGGTCGTCGTCTCCGACTCCGTCTTCTCGGTGGACGGCGACGCGGCTCCACTGCCCGAACTCGCCGGAGTGGCAAGGGAGTTCGGGGCGGGTCTGATCGTCGACGACGCGCACGGGCTCGGGGTGCTCGGCGACGGCGGCAGGGGGGCGCCGCAGGCGGCGGGGCTCTCGGGCGCCGACGACACCGTCGTCACCGTCACGCTGTCCAAGTCGTTCGGCAGCCAGGGCGGCGCCGTCCTCGGTCCCGCCCGGGTGATCGACCATCTCGTCAACACCGCACGGACGTTCATCTTCGACACGGGCCTCGCGCCCGCCGCGGCCGGCGCCGCACTCGCGGCCCTGCGCCTGCTGCGCCGCGAGCCCGAGCGCGCCGACCGGGCGCGCGCCGTCGCCTCCTCGCTGCACGAACTCCTCACCGCCGAGGGGCTCCAGGCCGTACGGCCGGACGCCGCCGTCGTCTCCGTGCGTGCGCCGTCCCCCGAAGAGGCGGTGCGCTGGGCGGCCGAGTGCCGTGCGGCGGGCCTCGCCGTCGGCTGCTTCCGTCCCCCGTCCGTGCCGGACGGCATCTCGCGGCTGCGGCTGACCGCCCGCGCCGACCTGACCGACGATCAAATCGCCGAGGCCGTACGGGTGATCAGCCGCAACGCTCCCGACTCTGCTTTCACCGCAGGGAGTTGAGGAACCCCTCCCACGCGGAGGGCGAGAACAGCAGTGCGGCTCCGGCCGTGCGCTTGGAATCGCGCACGGCGAGCAGTCCGGCCGAAGGGCCGCGGCGCAGGGCGGCCGTCTCGACGCAGTTGTTCATTCCGGTGCTGCGGCTGCTTCGCCGCCATGGCGCGTCGTGCAGAGAGGTGCTGGGAACCGCGGCGGATGGTACGTACCGAGGCAGAGCTGACATGGTGCCTCCTTACGTGCGTTCACTGACCTCAGGGCGGTGTGCTCCGGCGATCCCGGCGATGAAATCCAGTGAGTCCCCGGGCGAAAGGGCGTGGATCCGAAGGGTGTCGAAGGCGTCCGTGTACGCCTTGAGGTCTTCTTTCCGCTCGAGGTAGAGGCTACTCGTCAAATGGTCGAGAACTACTACGTCGAGATCAGAAGTGTTCGGAAAGGAGAACACAACGAAAGGGCCGGTGAGTCCGACATGCTCTCCCGCGGCGAACGGCAAAACCTGTAGCCGCACATGGGGAAGCCTTGCCACGGCGGTGAGATGACGCAGCTGCTCCGCCATCACCTCGGGACCGCCCACCGGCCGCCGCAGCACCGCCTCGTCGAGCACCGCGCTGAGCCGCAGCGGCGACGCCGAACGCAGCACGTCCTGCCGGGCGATCCGCACCTCGACCAGGGCGTCGACCTGCCCGTCCGGCAGCCCGTCGAGCGCGGCCCTGGTCACCGCACGCGCGTAGTCGGGCGTCTGGAGGAGTCCCGGCACGACGGACGTCTCGACCGTCCTGACCCGGCACGCCTGCGACTCCAGGCTGATGAAGTCCCGGTAGGCGGGCGGCAGAAGACCCCGGTAGGCGTGCCACCAGTGCTGGCCGCCGTCGTCCCCCGACCCGGCCAGCGCGACCAGCAGATCCCGTATGCCGGGGTCCGAAACCTCGAACGCGTCGAGCAGGAGGCGTACGTCCGACGCCTTCACGCCGCTGCGCCCGGTCTCGATACGGCTCACCTTCGACTGGTGCCAGCCGACGAGCCGGGCCGTCTCACCACTGGTGAGCTGCGCGCGGGCACGCAGCGCGCGCAGCTCCGCGCCGAGCCTGCGGCGGCGCACCGCCGGACCGTGTTTCATTCCGTCTCCTCGGACCTGCGGCCCGGCTCCTTCCGGCCCGCCGGATCGTTGTTCTGAGCCGACGGTAGAGGAAGCAGGCGGCGTACGCCCAAATGCGGCCCACCGACGCAGAGTTCACCGCTTCGAGCGACAGATATATGCATATCTCGGGGGATCGGCTCCATGGGTCGAGCGGGAGTGGCACTCTGGCGCGAAGCACCAGTCCGGGGGGCGCCTCGAGTCATCCGCCATGTGTCGGATTCAGGCCCCGGCGAAAAAAGGGACGACGTCGCCATGGCAGATCACCAGGAAGCATCCGTCACTCTGCCGAGCGATCCCGCCTCGGTCTCCTCGGCCCGCACATATGTCGGTGACGTACTCGCCGAATGGGGCATGCCGCGCGACGCGGAAACAGCCGACACCGTCCGGCTCATCGTCTCCGAACTCGCCACGAACGCGGTGATGCACACCCGCGGGCAGTCACCGGTCTTCACCGTCGACGTGCATCTGGCGCGCGACGAACAACTGCGCATCGGTGTCACGGACAGCCACCCGCGCTACCCGAAGCGGCTGCCGGCCGCCGTCCAGCAGGACAACGGGCGCGGCATGGTGATCATCCGCTGTCTGACCGCGGAGTGCGGCGGAAGCCTGTCGGTCCGGCCCACCCCCGAAGGCGGCAAGACCGTATGGATCGCCCTGCCGTGGACGGTCCCCGTCCCGCAGGCGTGACGGGCAGCAGGCACGAGGCGGCTACGGGGACGGGGTGTCCGTCCCTTCCTGTGCCCGCGTGAGTGAGCGCCGCACCAGACGCGGCAGCACGCCCCACAGGCCCGCACAGACCGCGAACGTGCACGCCCCCGCCGCGATGCCCGCCGCGCGCCCCGCGGTGACGTCCACGACGAGCAGCACGGACCCGGCCAGGGCGAGCATCAGAACGCCCAGGCCGGCCGAGGCGAGCCGCGAGGACATCTGCACGATCTCCGGCTTGGCACCCCGCCGGAACAGCGCGCGGTGCAGCGCCGCGGGCGCCGTGAACAGCGCGGCGGCGAGCACCGCGAGCAGCAGGGTCGCGATGTAGGTCGCGCGCTGCACGCCGTCGAGCGACGGGAACCTCGGAGTGAACGCGAGCGTCAGCAGGAACGCGAAGAGGATCTGCACGCCCGTCTGGGTGACTCGCAGCTCCTGGAGCAGCTCGCCGAAGTTCCGGTCAGCACGCTCCAGCCGCGTCTCGTGCCGGTCCTGATGCCGGTCCTGATGCCGGTCCTGATGCCGGTCCTGAGCTCCGCCGGGCGGGCCCGTGGCGCGTCGGTCGTCCTCACCGCCTGCGGGTCGGTCCTCGTCCATACGACCACGAGTACCCCATCGCGCGGTTCCAAGGCGGACGGGGCGGGCGCGTGCCCCTCCGAAGCCTGACGGGTCCCCAGGCCCCCTGGGGACCCGTCAGGCGACGCGAAGGGTCTTCGCGGACACGACCTACCGCACGCGCCCGTACCAGACGCTCTTCGTCCAGATCCGCTCCAGTCGCACCACGGCACCGGTCTTCGGCGAGTGCCAGATCTTTCCCTTCCCGGCGTAGATGCCGACGTGGTAGATGCCGCGGCCCGCGTGGAAGAAGACCAGGTCACCGCGTTGGCGATGGGACGCGGAGACATGGCGGGTCTTGTTGTACTGCTGGGCGGCGGTGCGGGGCAGCTTCTTGCCCACACGCTTGAACGAGTAGCGCGTCAGGCCCGAACAGTCGAACCTGTGCGGTCCTGAGGCCCCCCATTGGTAGGGGCTTCCCTTCTTGGAGGCCGCGATCTGGAGGGCCTTCGTCGCCGGTGGCGCGGCTTCCGCTTGGGGCGCGGCTCCGGGGACCAGCAGGCTGCCACCCGTTACGGCGAGCGTGAGGGCCGAGGCGGTGCCGGCCCTGGTGAGCAGCGACGGGACACGATTGAGCGCAGTCATGCGCAACCCTTCGTCAGCCGCCTGTGAAGGATGACCTGTCGGATTCGGGCTGGCGAAGTTGCCCGGCCGCGAAGTGCGGCTTCACCCCAAGGGCCGGCCCGGAAAACAGCTCCGGCGGCCCGTCATGCTCGGGTCCTCCACTCCTGCCGATCCACTTCTGTCGACCTGGCATCCGTACGGCGGCAGGACTCGGCGTCCGCACGGACCGCCCCGCCGCGGCGGCGGGGGCTTGTCGTCGGAAGGGATCTTCACGCACGAACGGCGCGACCGCAGCGCGGAATCGGCCGTGTGTGAGTGTCCTCACGAATGATCTGTTCGGGTGGACAGCGCACCTTTCGCCCCCGGCGCGGGGGTCCCAACGACGCCCGCACCAGCAGCGGAAGGCGAAATTCCGCACTCCGCGTACACGTTCCGCGCAACTTTTCCGGTTCGCATGTGCGAGTACCGGCTACTCCGTATGTGGGTACCTCTTCTGGTCCGTTTCAGCCCGGCTCCGGACGGTTCGAGTCGATCGCTTCGGTCTCGGATGCGCCGTCAATTGACCGGCTCCGGTGGCAGAGTGACCCGTTGTGTCCTTCTTTCTCCGTCCAGGACCCGCAAAGCCTGAGCCAGCGTCGTCGTGTGGACCTCGCTCTCGCCCCGCTGATGCATGAGCGTCAGGGCGTCCCTGAGCGCCGTCGCCTTGCTGACGAGCGCTTGCGCGGCCCGTAGTCCGCCGTACGTGTGGTCGCTCCTGGCCGGGTTGATCCTGCCGAGCAGGTCGACGACCTCCAGGTAGCGGTCGAGGAGCTCGCACTCGGCGCGGGTCAGTGCGGGCAGTGGGGGCAGCTCGGGCGGCAGCATCGCCGGTTCACCGGGCGCCGGGGGCCGAACCGGACGTCTTGCGGTTCTCGATGACCCGGTCCACGAGCCCGTACTCCACGGCGTCCTGGGCCCGAAGGATCGTGTCCCGCTCGATGTCGGCGCCGATGCGCTCGCGGCTCCGCCCGGTGTGCCGCGCGAGCAGTTCCTCCAGCTGGGCCCGCATGCGCACCAGTTCACGGGCCTCGATCTCCAGGTCGGTCGGCTGGCCCTGTGCGGGTTCGGGCAAGCCGGGCTGATGGATCACCACGCGCGCGCCGGGCAGCATGGCCCGCTTCCCCGGCGTCCCGGCGGCCAGGAGTACGGCAGCGGCGGAGGCGGCCTGCCCGAGACACACGGTTTCGACCTCGCAGCTGACGAACTGGATCGTGTCGTAGATCGCCGTCATCGCGCTGAACGAGCCGCCGGGGGAGTTGATGTACAGCGCGATGTCCCGGTCCGGCGCGGCGTACTCGAGGTGCATGAACTGCGCCATCACGTCGTTCGCGGAGGTGTCGTCGATCGGCGTCCCCAGGAACACGATGCGCTCCTCCAGGAGCTTGGAGTACGGATCGAACGTGCGGTGCCCGGCCGAGGTGCGCTCGGTGAACTCGGGCAGGACGTAGCGGGCGGAAGGTCGGGTCATGACGCGTGCCTCCTTGAGCGCGACACTCGGTCGCTACTCGGTCGCTGCTTCTGTAAAAAATGTACAGGACGTACGGAGAGTGGAAAAGGTCGGAGGCGTGCGAGGCGCGAGAAAGGGGGCCGGCCCGCGCTCGATGCGCGTGGCCGGCCCCCTGCTCCGTACTCCTGTGTCGTGGCTACCGGTCGCCGTCGTCCGTCCGGGACAGGCGCAGCGCGAGATGTTGCAGGAGGTCCGCGGACTTGATGTCGGACCGGCCCGAGTCATGCACCTCGGCGAGCTCGGAGAAGAGGAACGCGAACGCGCCCACCAGGGAGATCGTCACCGGCATCAGCGCCGCGATGGTCGCTTCCGCCGCCTCCTCCACGCTCGATTCCGCCGGGATCTCGATGGAGGGGAACACCTCTGTCACCAGACGCCCGAGCTGGGCGTCCTCGGTGTCGATGTCGGGCTCGGCATCCTTGCTGAGCCTGCGCACCATTTCCTGGGTCTCGGTCAGGACGCCGATTGCGCGCAAGATGATCTCGCTCTGTTCCATGCGCGGAGCCTAGGCGGATGGGCCCCGCCGCGGGCGCTGTTCCGGGCGGGGCACCGTCGGATCCGCGCAAGCAGCCATGCAGCACGAACAGTTGACACGTCGACGCTACGCGCGGCCACTGACAACGGTGGCGCCCTCGAACCGTCCCGCTGAGCCCGAGGTCCCACCTGCGGGTTGCCCGGCGGTCACACACCGTGTCCGTGCCGCGGGCCCGGTCTAAGCTGGACGACATGGCCTACGAGATTCCGGTGACGCAAGCCCGCGCTGAGCTCGCCGATCTGATCAACCGCGTCGTCTACGGGGGCGAGCGCGTCGTCGTGACCCGGCACGGTAAGCCGCTCGTCGCGCTGGTCTCCGCCGCCGATCTCGAGCGCCTCGAGGCCCTGGGCGAGCCGAAGGACGAGCAGGTCATCAATTCCGTCTCCAGCGTCGGCTCGACCTCGACCTCGGCCACCGGCCACGACCGCCACCGCTTCGGCATCGCCGCGGAGCACCGGGGGCCTGAGGTCAGGTAGGTAGGCCGGACAGGCCGGATGAGCCAGGTAGGTCGAGCGGGTTCGGTGTGAGTCGGCGGGTCCGGTAAGTCTGCCGGTTCGGTAAGTCTGCGGGGCAGGTAAGACGGCAGGTCCGGCAAGTGGGCAGGTCCGGTAAGTCGGCAGGTCGGGCGGCTCTGTCGGGTCGGGTGGGTCCGGCCGTCCTCAAGGAGGGACTGGATCAAGCGACTTGGATGCCCGGCCCTGGCAGGGGGAAGGCTGTGCGCCCCCGTCCGCTACAGCGGGAGAGGGAAGGCCGTGCGCCCCCGTCCGCTACAGCGGGGGCGCACGGCTGTCATGAGGGCCGTCGGCGTCAGCCGACCGCCACCGCCACCGCCTCCCGGGCCGCGGGCTCCCCGGCCCCTTCGCCGGCGCCCCGCTTCCTGCGCAGTCCGCCGAGCAGTACGCAGACGAGCCCGAGCCCTGCCCAGGCCGCCAGCGTGATCGCGGGCGTCATGGCCCGCGCCCCGTCGAAGTAGGACACCGAGCGCAACAGCGTGCCACCCGCGCCCGGCGGCAGGAACTGCCCGATGCGGCCGACCGGTTCGGGCAGCAGCTGCGGCGCCGACGACACCCCGGAGAACGGGTTTCCGAGCAGTACCATCAGGAGCGCGCCCACCCCTATCCCCGCCGGGCCGATCAACGCGGCGAGCCCGGCCACGGTGCCGCCCACGGCCAGCGCCGAGAGGCCCAACACCCCTGCTTCGTCCCACCAGTTGCCCGTAAGCACCCCGAGCCAGGTGTGCGTGAGCGCCGCTGCCACGACGCCGACGAGCGCCGCCGCCACGACGAGCGCACCCGCCGCGCGCCACCCGCGCAGGCCGAACAGCGTCACTGCCGAACCGCCGGCCACACCCGCGATCGCCAGCGGCAGCACGCTCGAACTCAGCACCGCCCCACGCGGATCCCCGGCCGGCGCGGCAACCACGTCGACCGTCGGCACCTGCGTGCCCTTGGGGGCCCCGGCGCTCACCGCCTGCTGGAGCAGCTGCGCCACGACGGGGCTCGCCGCCGTCGCGGTGAGGAGCTTCGGGCCCTGGGCCGTCGCAACCACCGCTCCGTAGACGGCCCGGTCCTCGATCGCCGCACGCGCCGCCGCTTCGTCGGCGTACCGGTGAATCTCGAACGCGCCTTTGTGGGAACGCAGTTGCTGCTCGACGGGTGCTGCCGCGGCCGCCGGTCCCGCGACGCCGAGCGGCAGGTCGCGGGGGGCGGTTCTGGCGCCGGGCCAGGCGAACGCCCACAGAGCGAGGGCGACGAGCACGGGGACGAGCAGAGCGACCGCGGCCATCCTGCGCGCCGGAGACGGCGGGGCCGGGGTGGCGGACGGGCTGGACATGACTTCCTCCGGGAGGAGCGGGAGCTTCAAGGGGGCGAGAGCTTTGAGGGGCGGGGGCCGCCGTGAACATCTCGTTACAGGGAAGGGCGGGAAGGATCGCTATAGAGAAGGATCGTTCGTTTTGCCGATCGCCCACTGTCCCGGTGCGGCGTTTTCTTTTCAAGAAGGAATGTTCGTTTTACGTTGTGACCATGGCCCGTGTATCCCAGGAACACCTGGACGCCCGTCGTCGGCAGATCCTCGACGGAGCGACCCTCTGCTTTGCGCTCAACGGCTTCCACGCCACGTCCATGCAGGACGTGCTGAAGTCGGTCAACCTCTCCGCGGGGGCGGTGTACCGCTACTTCAGTGGCAAGGAGGAGCTGATCGGGGCCATCGTCAACGAGGCGCTCGACGACATACGGGGTGTCTTCGAGTCGGCCGGCGCCGAGAGCCCGCCTCCGCCGCCGGACGTCCTGGTGGGGAGGGTCCTGGGCGAGATCCTCGGGATGCGGCCGGGGCTCACGCACGAGGGTGTGTCCGTCTTCCCGCGGCTGATGGTCCAGGCGTGGACGGAGACCCTGCGCAACGACGAGCTCTCCCGGGTGATGCGCGAGGGCTACGACGGAGTGCGCGCGGCCTGGGTGAAGATCGTCGAGGGGTATCAGGCCGCGGGGATGATGCGGGCCGACATCCCCGCCGACGACGTCGCCCGGATCATGATCGCCACGGCGCAGGGATTCGCCGCGCAGCAGGCCCTGTTCGGCGAAGTCCAGGTCCCGGTCAAAACTTTGCAGAACGGCCTGCGGGCCCTGATGAGTATGGGTGAAACCACCTGGCAGTCATGAGCGGGTCAAGGGGTGGTTAACCTCATTGAAACTCCCCCCAATTAGCCTGCGCTGCACGTCACCAGCGGTTTGTGTAACCGGGATGCGCAAGATCGTGTGCATTTCTTGTATGTTACATCTATATCCGCCGCGGTGGCCGCGGCAACCGGACCCCGCACGGTCCGGAGTGAAGGACTGTGAGGTGAGCTGTGCAACTGACCCCGCACGAGCAGGAAAGACTGCTCATTCATGTGGCCGCCGACGTGGCCGAGAAGCGTCGGGCCCGGGGTCTGAAACTGAATCATCCCGAGGCGATCGCTCTCGTCACGTCGCACATCCTCGAAGGTGCCCGTGACGGCCGGACCGTAGCCGAACTCATGTCGTCCGGTCGCAAGGTGCTCACGCGCGACGACGTGATGGACGGCATCCCCGAGATGATTCACGACGTCCAGGTCGAGGCGACCTTTCCCGACGGCACCAAGCTCGTCACCGTCCACGACCCGATCGTCTGACGGGGGAGCAGTTTCATGATTCCCGGAGAGATCCTGTTCGCGGACGAGCCCGTCGTGTTCAACGAGGGCCGCGAGGTCACCCGCCTGACCGTGCTCAACGCCGCCGACCGGCCCGTCCAGGTCGGCTCCCACTATCACTTCGCCGAGGCCAATCCCGGTCTGGAGTTCGACCGTGCCGCAGCGCACGGTCTGCGACTCAACGTCGCCGCAGGGACCGCCGTGCGCTTCGAGCCCGGAATCCCTGTCGACATCGAACTCGTGCCTCTGGCCGGCCGGCGCATCGTGCCCGGCCTGCGGGGCCAGACCGGAGGTGCCCTCGATGGCTGAACTCTCCCGCGCCGCCTACGCCGACCTGTTCGGCCCCACCACCGGCGACCGCATCCGCCTCGCGGACACCGACCTGCTGATCGAGATCGAGGAGGACCGCTCCGGCGGCCCCGGACTCTCCGGTGACGAGTCCGTGTTCGGCGGCGGCAAAGTGATCCGCGAGTCCATGGGGCAGTCACGCGCCACGCGCGCAGACGGCGCCCCCGACACCGTCATCACCGGCGCCGTGATCGTCGACCACTGGGGCATCGTCAAGGCCGACATCGGCATACGCGACGGCCGGATCACCGCGATCGGCAAGTCCGGCAACCCGGACACCATGGACGGCGTCCACCCCGACCTCGTCATCGGCCCCGAGACCGAGATCCTCTCGGGCAACGGCAAGATCGTCACCGCCGGCGCCATCGACACCCACATCCACTTCATCTCGCCGACCATCGTCGACGAGGCGCTCGCCTCCGGTGTCACCACGCTGATCGGCGGCGGCACCGGCCCGGCGGAGGGCTCCAAGGCGACCACGATCACCCCTGGTTCGTGGCACCTTGCCCGCATGTTCGAGGCGATGGAGTCGAGCCCGGTCAACATCGGCTTCCTCGGCAAGGGCAACACCACGTCCGCCGAGTCCATGTACGCCCAACTGCGCGCGGGCGCCGTCAGCTTCAAGATCCACGAGGACTGGGGCGCGACCCCCGCCGTCATCGACGCCTGCCTGAACGTCTGTGAGGACACCGGCGCGCAGCTCGCCGTCCACACGGACACCCTGAACGAGGCGGGCTTCGTCGACGCCACCTTCGACGCCGTGGCAGGGCGCACCCTGCACGCCTTCCACGTCGAGGGCGCGGGCGGCGGACACGCACCCGACATGATCACGGCCGTCTCGCTGCCCAACATGCTGCCGAGCTCGACCAACCCGACGCGTCCGCACACCGTCAACACCGTCGAGGAACACCTCGACATGCTGATGGTCTGCCACCACCTCAACCCGGCCGTCCCCGAGGACCTCGCCTTCGCCGAGTCCCGGATCCGGCCCACCACCATCGCGGCCGAGGACATCCTCCACGACATCGGCGCCATCTCGATCATGTCCTCGGACTCCCAGGCGATGGGCCGCATCGGTGAGGTCGTCCTGCGGACCTGGCAGACCGCGCACGTCATGAAGCGCCGCCGCGGCCAACTGCCCGGCGACACCCGCGCCGACAACCTGCGCGCCCGTCGCTATGTCGCCAAATACACGATCAACGCGGCCGTCGCGCAGGGCATCGACCACGAGATCGGCTCCGTCGAGACCGGCAAGCTCGCCGACCTGGTGCTCTGGGACCCCCAGTTCTTCGGCGTCAAGCCGCTGCTCGTCATCAAGGGCGGCCAGATCGCGTACGCGCAGATGGGCGACGCCAACGCGTCCATCCCCACACCGCAGCCGGTGCTGCCCCGCCCCATGTTCGGAGCCCACGGCAGGGCCCCCGCCTCGAACTCCTTCTTCTACGTGACGCAGACCGCCCTCGACGACGGCCTGCCCGAACGCCTCGGTCTGGACAGGAAGTTCGTGCCGATCCGCTCGACGCGCGGACGCACGAAGGCGGACATGCGGCAGAACGACGCGCTGCCGCGGGTCGAGGTCGCCCCCGACAGCTTCGCCGTCACCATCGACGGCGAACTCGTCGAGCCCGCGCCCGCCGCCGAACTGCCGCTAGCCCAGCGGTACTTCCTGTTCTGACGGGCCGAGAAGAAGAGTCATGACACGAGCCGCACTACTCGTCCTGGCCGACGGCCGCTTCCCCGCCGGTGGGCATGCCCACTCCGGCGGGGCGGAGGCCGCCGTCAAGGCGGGACGCATCACGGGCGCGGCGAGCCTGGAGGACTTCTGCCGGGGCCGTCTGCACACCACGGGACTGGTGTCGGCGTCCCTGGCGGCCGCCGCCGCGCTCGGCCTCGACCCGGTCACCCTGGACGGGGCCGCCGACGCCCGTACCCCGTCGCCCGCCCTGCGCATTGCCGCGCGCAGGCTCGGCCGACAGCTCATGCGCGCCGCACGCGCGGCCTGGCCGCATCCCGAACTCGACGCGCTCGCCCGGCGGTTCCCCAAGGGGGCGCACCAGCCGGTGGTCCTCGGCCTCGCCGCGCGGGCCGCGGGCCTCGGACCCGCCGACGCCGCCTACTGCTCCGTCTACGAGAGCGTCAGCGGGCCCGCCACCGCGACGGTCCGGCTGCTCAGCCTTGATCCGTTCGACGCGACGGCGGGGCTGGCGCGGCTCGCGGACGACATCGACCGCGTCGCGACGGCGGCCGCCGAGGCGGCGGCACGAGCCGTCACCGAAGGGGTGGATGCACTGCCCGCGGCGTCCGCGCCGCTGCTGGAGGTGGGGGCCGAGGCCCACGCTGCCTGGGCCGTGCGCCTGTTCGCGTCGTAGCACGCGACGCGACGGACGTACCCCCAGCGCCCCGCCCTCCCCACTGAACGATTGGAGTAACACCATGCACCTCGACCACTCACACGACGGCCCCGCCGCTGTCAGCGCCGACGCCCGCCGCCCCGACGGCACCCGCCGTGCCCTGCGCATAGGCCTCGGTGGCCCGGTCGGCTCGGGCAAGACCGCCACCGTCGCCGCGCTCTGCCGCGCGCTGCGCGACGAGCTGTCCCTCGCCGTCGTGACGAACGACATCTACACGCGTGAGGACGCCGAGTTCCTGCTCCGTGAGGCCGTGCTGCCGCCCGAGCGGATCACCGCCGTGGAGACCGGCGCCTGCCCGCACACCGCCATCCGCGACGACATCTCCGCCAACCTGGAGGCCGTGGAGGACCTGGAGGACGAGGTCGGGCCGCTCGACCTGATCCTCGTCGAGTCCGGCGGCGACAACCTCACGGCCACGTTCTCGCGCGGCCTCGTCGACGCGCAGGTCTTCGTCATCGACGTCGCCGGCGGCGACGACATCCCGCGCAAGGGCGGCCCGGGCGTCACCACCGCCGACCTGCTCGTCATCAACAAGACGGACCTCGCCCCGTACGTCGGCTCCGACCTCGCCCGGATGTCCGCCGACGCGAAGGCGCAGCGCGCCGAACTCCCCGTCGTCCTGCAGTCCCTGCGCTCCGCCGACGGTGTGGGCGAGGTCGCCGGCTGGGTGCGCGGACAGCTCGCCGCGTGGACGGCATGACGGCAGGCGTACGCTCCACGGCCCGCATCACGGCGAGCGACGACGGCCGCGGCGGCACCTGCCTGCCCGTCCTCGACGGAGAGGGCTCGCTGGCCCTGCGCCGCATCCGCTCGACCGGTCCCGACGCGCGCGTCATGCTCGTCGGCGCCATGAGCGGACCGCTCGGCGGCGACCACATGAGCGTCGAAGCGCACGCGACGGCCGGTGCCCGCCTGCGCATCGGGTCCGTCGCCGCGACGATCGCCCTGCCCGGGCAGGCCAAGGGTGAGGCGCGCTACGACGTCCGGCTCACGGTCGACGACGGGGCCGAACTGCACTGGCTGCCCGAGCAGTTGATCTCCGCGAGCGAAAGCGACCTGAGGGTCACCACGCGGGCCGAGCTCGCCCCGGACGCCCGGCTCGTGCTGCGCGAGGAGCAGGTGCTGGGCCGCACCGCCGAGGACCCCGGCCGGCTCACCAGCCGCCTCACCGTCCACCGTGGGGGCCGCCCCCTGCTCGACCAGGAGCTGTCCTGCGGCCCCGGCGCACCCGGCGGCTGGGACGGCCCCGCCGCCCTCTCGGGACACCGCGCGCTCGGGCAACTCGTCGTCGTAAGGCCCGAGTTCGAGAAGGACAAGCCGCCTCCCGCGCTGCTCGGCGAGAACGCGGCGCTGATGCCGCTCGCCGGGCCCGCCGTCCTGGTCACGGCCCTCGCGTCCGATGCGCTGCGGCTGCGCGGAACGCTCGACGACGCCCTGCGTCGCCTGGCCTGAGCGACGGCCCAGAGGGCCCGGCCGGTCCGAACCAAGCGACCGTACGGGCCCATTCCGCTCACCGGGACGAGTTATACCGTTTATCGGATTGGTAAAGAACGTCAACAGTCTCTGTTGTCAGGGACGGTGCAGGCGCAAGGATCCCCGTACTGATCGAGAACCCGATCGAAGTAACGATCGAATCGATGTACGGAGGCCTCAGTTGAGACGGACTCGACTTACCAGTCGAAGCAGCCGGAAGGCGGTGATCGGCTCCGCCGGAACCCTCGTGGCGGCGACCCTGATAGCCGGAGCCATGGCGGCGCCGGTCGCCAGCGCGGACTCCCGGAACGGCCAGGACCGTGAGGCCCGCGGTGCGGCCGTCGCGGCGGCCCGTGCCGCCAAGGCCGGCATCGACTGGAGGGACTGCCCCGCCGACTGGGGCATCGCCAAGCCCATCCAGTGCGGCTGGGTGACGGTGCCGCTCGACTATGCGAAGCCGTACGGCAAGCAGATCAAGCTGGCCGTCGACCGCATAGGCTCCACCGGCACCAAGGACGAGCGCCAGGGCGCCCTCGTCTACAACCCGGGCGGCCCCGGCGGCTCCGGCATGCGCTTCCCGACGCGCGTGACCACCAAGAACCCGCTCTGGACGAAGACTTCGAAGGCGTACGACTTCGTCGGCTTCGACCCGCGCGGCGTCGGCCACTCCGCGCCGATCTCCTGCATCGACCCGCAGGAGTACGTGAAGGCCCCCAAGGCCGACCCGGTCCCCGACTCCGAGGCCGACAAGCTCGCCCAGCGCAAGCTCGCCAAGGAGTACGCGGACGGTTGCGCCGAGCGCAGCGGCGACATGCTGCCGCAGATGACCACGCCGAACACCGCGCGCGACCTCGACGTCATCCGCGCCGCCCTCGGTGAGAAGAAGCTCAACTACCTGGGCGTCTCCTACGGCACGTACCTGGGCGCCGTCTACGGCACGCTCTTCCCGGGCCACGTGCGCCGCATGGTCGTCGACAGCGTCGTCGACCCGTCGCGCGACAACATCTGGTACGAGGCCAACCTCGGCCAGGACGTCGCCTTCCAGGGCCGCTGGAACGACTGGACCTCGTGGGTGGCCAAGAACGACGCCTCCTTCCACCTCGGTGACACGCAGGCCAAGGTCGAGGCCCAGTGGGTCAAGCTGCGCGCCGCCGCGAAGAAGAACCCCATCGGCGGCGTCGTCGGCCCCGCCGAGCTGATCGCCTTCTTCCAGAGCGCCCCGTACTACGACTCGTCGTGGGTACCGGTCGCGCAGGTGTGGAGCAAGTACGTCGCCGGCGACACCCAGGCGCTCGTCGACGCCGCGGCCCCCGACATGTCGGACACCGCGGGCAACGCCGCGTCGGAGAACGGCAACGCGGTCTACACCGCCGTCGAGTGCGCCGACGCCAAGTGGCCCACCAGCTGGCAGAAGTGGGACCGCGACAACACGCGTCTGCACAAGGACTACCCGTTCATGACGTGGGCGAACGCGTGGATGAACCTGCCGTGTGCCACCTGGCCCACCAAGCAGCAGACCCCCGTGAACGTGAAGACCGGCAAGGGCCTGCCCGCCGTCCTGATCGTCCAGTCCACCCGTGACGCGGCCACTCCCTACAAGGGCGCCGTCGAACTGCACCAGCGCTTCAAGGGCTCGCGCCTGATCACCGAGAAGGACGCGGGCTCCCACGGTGTCACCGGCCTGACCAACCCGTGCATCAACGACCGGGTCGACACCTACCTGCTCACCGGCAAGACGGACACCAAGGACGTGACCTGCGCCCCGCACGCCACGCCCACGCCGTAACCACCGTCTGACGGCAGCACCTTGACGGCCCGGCCCCCGCTCGGGGCCGGGCCGTCACCGTGCGGTCAGCCGCGCCGGGCCAGCCACGCGTCCTCGGCCGCGTAGTCGAAGAGCCCCGTCGTGTAGCTCCGCACCATCGCCGGGAACGCCTCCTCCCAGCCGCGCCCCGCGCTCAGCCGCTCGGTCAGCCAGCCCACCGTCTCGGGCAGTGACGCGCTGTACGTCGTCACGGCGCGGTAGCCCAACTCCCGCTCCGCGGCGGCCATGTCGTACACGACGGGGTGCGCGATGGACCACGGGGTGCCACCCACGCTCGGCTCCGGAGGCGCACCGTCCACCAGGACCGTCTCCGTCCCGACCTCCATCACGGCGTCGATCTGCGCCCCGATCTCCGCGATCGTCGGCGCCTCGGGGTCCCCGGCGTTCAGGACCCGCGAGCCGGGCCGCGCCGCGGCGAGCCGCACCAGCTCGGCGAGGTTGTGCACGCTGACCGGATGGAACCGGCTGCGCCCGCCGTACGCCAGCACACGCGTACGGCGGCCGTCCAGGTTCCGCTTCACGAAGTACAGTTCGCGCGGTGTGCGGCAGTGCGGCCCGTGCACGGCGCCCGCGCGCAGGAGCGTCGCCGGCAGCTGGTCGCCCAGCGCCAGCAGTTCCCGCTCCAGCCCGACCTTCCGCGTGCTGTACGTCGCGTCGCCGGGCGCGACCGTCAGCTGGGTCTCCGGAATCGGCACCGGGTACTCGGGCGCCCCGTCCGGTTCGCCCTGCGTGTCGAAACCCCGGCCCTTGTCGTCCTCGTAGACCGACCCGCTGGAGATCACCACCGCGGAACCGATCCGGTCGGAGAAGGAGGCCAGCTGTCGCGCGTGGGCCGGGCCGTACGCCACCGTGTCCACGACCGCGTCCACGCCGTCCCCGAGCACCGCGCCGAGCGCCGCGTCGTCCTCCCGGTCGGCGAGGGACTCCCGCACGTCACCCGGCCAGCTCGCGTCCCGCCCGCCGCCCCGGGAGACCGCCGTCACGGCCCAGCCGTCCTCCGCGAGCGCCCGCACCGCCGCGCGCCCGATCTGCCCCGTCGCCCCGATCACCACCGCTGTCCTCATGGCCGGACCGTAGCCCGGCGCGGGGCGTCACCTCCAGGGCGTTACGCGGTGCGCAGAAAACCCCGGAGGCCGCTCTCAGCCCGGCCGCCGCTCTCAGCTCAAAGGCATCCGCGGGAACTTCCGTGCCTTCTCCTTGGCCTCTTCGGCCTCGGCCTTCACGTCGGCCGCGTACTTGTCGACGTACTCCTGGCCGGAGAGGCCGAGGATCGCGTAGATGATCTCGTCGGTGACCGCGCGGAGGATCGCCTTCTCGCCGTCCATGCCCGCGTAGCGCGAGAAGTCCAGGGGCTCGCCGAAGCGGATCGTCACGCGGTGGAGGTTCGGGATGACCTGGCCGGGGGGTTGCGCCTCGAAGGTGCCGATCATCGCGCAGGGGATCACCGGGACCTGCCCCTTGAGCGCCATCGCGGCCACGCCGACCTTGCCCTTGTACAGCCGCCCGTCGTGCGAACGCGTGCCCTCCGGGTAGATCCCGAGCAGCTCGCCCTTGCTCAGCACGCCGAGGCCCTCGCGGATCGCGGCCTGACCCGCCGACTTGCCGGAGCGGTCCACCGGAATCTGACCGGCGCTGCGGAAGAACGCGGCGGTCAGCCGGCCCTTGATGCCGGGCCCCGTAAAATACTCCGCCTTCGCCAGGAACGTGATGCGCCGCTTCAGGATGGCCGGCATGAGGAAGTGGTCCGAGAACGACAGGTGATTGCCCGCGACGATCGCCGCGCCCGACTCCGGCACGTGTTCGAGCCCCTCGATCCGGGGCCGGAACACCAGCCGCAGCAGTGGGCCCAGAATCACGTACTTGAGCAGTCGGTAGAACATGCTGGGCCGCCTTCCCCGTGGATCGAGATGCGTGCGCACAGTAACCAATCGTCGGCCCGTGCGCGAGAGCCCGTTCGGACCCTGCCGGACCACCGACCGGGGGACCGCACGGCGCGTCCGCTTGGCGGCCACCCGGTGCACGGAGTGCCCTGGCCGCCTCGCTTCTCCCCGTAACCGCACCGGAGGACCCGTGATGCGTCCGCTCGTCATCGCCGCCGCAGCCCTCACCGCTCTCGCCGCGGCCGGCCCCGCCCACGCCACCGCCACCGACCCGCCCGCGCCCCAGGGGCTCTTCCTCACCGTCTCCGGGGACCAGGGCTCGTGGATGCGCGGCGAGCTGCTGCGCTGCGAGCCGGCGGCGTCAGGGCACCACCCGTACGCGTCGAAGGCCTGCGCCGCACTCGACGGAGCGCGGGGGAACCTGGACGCCCTGCCCCCGGATCGGGAGATGTGCACCCAGGTCTACGCCCCGGTGACCGTCACCGCCAGCGGCACGTACCGGGGCAAGAAGATCACCTGGCAGAAGACGTTCGCCAACGCCTGCACGATGAACGCGTCGACCGGGTCCGTCTTCCGCTTCTGACGCGCGGGACCCGCTCTCGTGCGGCACCGGGCCCTGCGTCAGGTGCTGCGCGACGCGGCCATCGCGAGGGTGAGCAGACCGAGCACGACCCAGCCGAACCACAGCCAGCCGTTGCTCCCGAGCGCGACCGTGTAGGCCGTCACCGCGACGAGGGCGCCGACGGTGAGCACCCCCATCGTCTTCATCGATCCGGGCATGGCCCGCCTCCTCCCGGTAACCCGGACGGCGCAGCGCCCGGACCACGGCTGAACACCATGGTCACCCCTCAGGGGCGCCGGGCGCTACTGGCCGCGCGTGTTCAGTGAGGCGAGATACGCGTTGTACGCGACCAGCTCCTGGTCGCCGTCGCGGTCCGCGGCCCGGTCCTTGCGGCGCGCCTGCCGGTCCTCGGACTTCTTCCACTGGAACAGCAGCGCCAGCAGCACGAGCACCGAGGGCACCTCGCTGAACGCCCAGGCGATGCCGCCCGCCGCGGTCTGGTCCGCCAGCGCGTCGATCCCGAGCGAGGCCGGCGGGTGCTCGTACGTGCCGATCATCGGCCCGGACGCCATCATCAGGGCGATGCCGAAGAACGCGTGGAAGGGCATGCCCGCGAAGAGCTCCAGCATCCGCATCACATAGCCGGGGCGGTGCGGGCCCGGGTCCACGCCCATGATCGGCCAGAAGAAGACCAGGCCGACGGCGAGGAAGTGCACCATCATCCCGATGTGTCCGACCTTCGAACCCATCAGGGTGTCGAAGATCGGCGTGAAGTAGAGCGCGTACAGGCTCGCGATGAACAGCGGGATCGTGAACGCGGGATGCGTGATGATCCGCATGTACCGGCTGTGCAGCAGCATCAGGAGCAGCTCGCGCGGCCCCTTGGTGCCGCGCCGCGCCACCGGCATCGCCCGCAGCGCGAGCGTGATCGGGGCGCCCATCAGGAGCAGGATCGGCGACAGCATGCTGATCACCATGTGCTGCACCATGTGCACGCTGAACATGACCATGCCGTAGTCGTTCAGCTTGGTGCACATCACCAGCATCACGGTCAGCACGCCGATGACGAACGACAGCGTGCGGCCTACCTGCCAGCTGTCACCGCGCCGCGCGAGCCGCACGACGCCCCAGCCGTACAGGCCGAGCGCCACCAGGCACCCGATCAGGAAGAAGGGGTCCGCCGACCATGCGAGGCCTCGCCCCAGCGTGAACGGCGGCAGATCCATGTTCATGCCGTGCCCGCTGTGATCCATCCGCCGGCTCCTGATTGGTACTGGTTGTGGGCTGTCTGTCCGCACCAGAGTAGAACTGCCCCCGGTCGCGGCTGCGACCGGGGGCAGACTCTTCAAGAGCGAACTACAGAACGCACTCCGCCTCGGCGTACCGCTCCTGCGGAACGGTCTTCAGCGTCTCGACGGCCTCGGCGAGCGACACCATCACGATGTCCGTGCCGCGCAGCGCCGTCATCATGCCGAACTCGCCGCGGTGCACGGCCTCGACGGCGTGCCAGCCGAAGCGCGTGGCGAGCACACGGTCGTACGCGGTGGGGGTGCCGCCGCGCTGGACGTGACCGAGGATCACCGGGCGGGCCTCCTTGCCGAGGCGCTGCTCCAGCTCGCCGGAGAGCCGCGTGGCGATGCCCGCGAAGCGCTCGTGGCCGTACATGTCCTTGACGCCCTCGTCGAACTCCATGGAGCCGGGGGCGGGCTTGGCGCCCTCGGCGGCCACGACGATGGCGAACTTCTTGCCCGCGGAGAACCGCTCGCCGACCTTCGCGGCCAGCTCCTCGATGTCGAAGGGGCGCTCCGGCACGACGATGGCGTGCGCGCCCGCCGCCATGCCCGAGTGCAGCGCGATCCAGCCGGTGTGACGGCCCATGACCTCGACGATCAGGACGCGCTGGTGGGACTCGGCCGTCGTCTTGAGGCGGTCGAGCGCCTCGGTCGCGACGCCGACGGCCGTGTCGAAGCCGAAGGTGACGTCGGTGACCGCGATGTCGTTGTCGATCGTCTTCGGCACACCCACGATCGGGAGGCCGCCGTCCGACAGGAGGCGGGCCGCCTTCAGCGTGCCCTCTCCGCCGATCGGGATGATCGCGTCAAGACCCAGCTCCTCGACATGGCCCCTGGCCCGCTCCACGCCGTCGCGCAGATGCGCGGGCTGGACCCGCGACGAGCCGAGGATCGTGCCGCCGCGAGCGAGGATGCCGCCCACCGCGTCCAGGTCGAGCTTGCGGTAGTCGCACTCCAGCAGGCCCTTCCAGCCGTCGTGGAAGCCGATGACCTCGTCGCCGTGGTCGACGACGGCACGGTGCACGACTGAACGAATCACGGCGTTCAGGCCGGGGCAGTCTCCGCCGGAGGTGAGGACACCAATACGCATAGCCCGAGAACCTTTGCAAAGTGGGCCGATGACCGGACCACTTTGTCCGGCTGGATCCCCGCCACCCTACCGGCGGCAGGGGGCGGGGCCGCACCTGACGTCCGCCTGCTGGACGGACCCGCTCACTTGTGCGGGACAGCGATCAGGCGGGCTGCTGCGCCGCCGAGATCCGCTCGTTGCGCAGCGCCTCGTACCAGCGGTCGTCGACCGGCGGGAGCGCGTTGACATCGAGGGCCAGCTTCAGGAGCAGGTCCGCGATCAGCGGGTTGCGGGCGAGGACGGGGCCGTGCATGTACGTGCCGAACACGGTGTCGTTGAACGCGCCCTCCGTGCCGTCACCCGTGCCGTTGCCCCGGCCGATCTGCACGCGGGCGAAGGGCCGCGCCGACGGGCCGAGGTGCGTGATGCCCTGGTGGTTCTCGAAGCCCGTCAGCGGCGGGAGCCCCAACTGCGGGTCGATGTCGCCCAGTACGTCGCCGACGCACCGCTCGCCCTCGCCACGCGTGGACACCACGTCGAGCAGGCCGAGGCCCTGCTCGCGCTCGCCCAGGTCGTTGATGAACTCGTGGCCGAGGATCTGGTAACCGGCGCAGACCGAGAAGACGATCGCGCCGTTGGCCACGGCCCGCTGGAGACCGCCGTCACGGCGCAGCCGCTCCGCGGCGAGACGCTGCGGCCGGTCCTCACCGCCGCCGATCAGATAGATGTCGCCGGAGGTGGGAATCGGCTGGTCGCTGCGGACGTCGAGGCGGTGCACGTCGAGGCGGCGCTGGCGGGCGCGGCGCTCCACGACGAGGGCGTTGCCCTGGTCGCCGTACGTGCTCAGGAGGTCCGGGTAGACCCAGACCAGACGAAGGCCGTTGTCGCTCATGCTCATGAATCCTCTGCGGGGTCTCAGTTGCCGACGCGGCGGCGGACGTCCTGGAACGCGGTGTAGTTGGCGATCAGCTCGATCCGCCCGGGCGGGGCGGACTGCACCGCCTCGTCGACGCTCTCGCAGACCCGAAAGTCCAGGCCGGCGACCTCGAGCCGGACGGCGAGGTCGAGCCTGCGGTCGCCGATCACGAAGATCGGGTGACCCGCCAGACGCGTGTAGTCGACGTCCCACAGCCAGGAGGTGTCGGTGCCGTCGGCGCCGCGCGCGTTGACCGAAAGGATCACCGGGGTCGGCGGCGGGTCGATCAGGGAAAACGTTTCGAGCCAGCCCGCCGGGTTCTTCGCGAGCAGCAGACGCAGGTCGCGGCCGAGGAACTGCACGACGTCGTAGCGTCCCGCGACTGCCTGCACCTGGTACATGCGCTCGAGAGCCACCTGGGGCGGCACCCCGAAGCACGCGGCGACGGCGGCCGACGAGGTCGCGTTCGCCTTGTTGGCGCGGCCGGGGAGCTGGAGGTGGATCGGCCAGGCCGAGCCGTGCGGGTCGAGGACGTAGTCGCCCTGGAGCGCCCAGCTGGGCGTCGGACGGCGGAAGCCGCACTCGCCGCAGTACCAGTCGTCGCCGGGGCGCTGCATCACGCCGCCGCACGACGGGCAGGACCACGCGTCGTCCTTCCACTCCTGCCCTGCGGCGACCCACACCACGTTCGGCGAGGAGGACGCGGCCCAGACGACCAGCGGGTCGTCCGCGTTCGCGATCACGATCGCCTTCGAACCGGCCAGGCCCTCACGCCACTTCTCGGCGAGCATGCGGGTCTCGGCGGCGCGGTCGAGCTGGTCGCGCGAGAGGTTGAGCAGCGCGATCGCCTTGGGGGCGGTGTCGCGGGCGACGCCCGCGAGGTACTTCTCGTCGACCTCGATCACGCCGAACTTCGCGTCCGAGCCGCCGGCGAGTGCCGAGGTGATGCCCGCGGGCATGTTCGCGCCGAGCGCGTTCGACACGACGGGGCCGGCGGCGCGCAGGGCCTCCGCGATCAGCCGGGTGGTGGTGGTCTTGCCGTTCGTCGCCGAGACGAGCACCACGTCCAGATGCTGCGCAAGCCGCCCGAGCAGCTCGGGGTCGAGCCTGAGCGCGACCTTGCCGCCGATCACCGATCCGCTGCCGCGGCCCGCCGCGCGGGACACCGCCGCGGCCGCCTTGCCCGCCGTGACGGCCAGCTTGGCCCGCGGAGTCAGCGGCTCCGAGTTGCCTGACATCGTTCTGGATCCTCCTTGCGTACGGCGCCGCGCCTGCCCCCGGCATCGCTTGGTGGAGTCAGCCTATCGAGATCCACCTTTGCGCCCGAACCGCGGCACCACCCCGGATCCGGGGTTCGCTCTGACCGTACCCTTACGGCCATGCGACACGGCTCGATCCCGGGCGCCTCCGGGCGCGTACGACCCCTGACCCTGCTCGGTGATCCCGTGCTGCACACGCCCTGCGAGGAGGTGACAGATTTCGGCCCCTCGCTCGGCCGTCTCGTGGAGGACCTCTTCGCGACGATGTACGCCGCCCAGGGCGTGGGCCTCGCGGCGAACCAGATCGGCGAGTCCGCGCGGGTGTTCGTGTACGACTGCCCCGACGACGAGGACGTCCGCCACCTCGGGTACGTCGTGAACCCGCGCCTCGTCGACGCGGACGGCGTGGTCGTACGCGGCCCGGAGGGCTGTCTCTCGCTGCCGGGCCTGGAGGCGGGCACACCCCGCTTCGACCACGCCCGCGTCGAGGGCGTGGACCTGCGGGGCGAGCCTGCGGTGGTGCACGGCACCGGCTGGTTCGCCCGCTGCCTCCAGCACGAGTGCGACCACCTGGAGGGGCGGCTCTACACGGACCGCGTCACGGGGTGGCGCCGCCGCAGGGTCCTGCGTCGGGCGGCGCGGGCCCCCTGGGCGACCGACGCGGCGTCCTGAGGCTCCTTGGGCCAGGGCCTCTCGTTCGGATCAGGCCGGATCAGTTCGGAATCAGGCCGGATCAGGGAGCGGCCCTAGAACCCCGGCCCGCCCGCCTTGTCGCCCGCCGCGGCGAGCCTGCCCCACAGCAGGTCGGCGAGGCTGCGCACCAACTCGGTTCGCGAGCAGGGCCTTTCGCCGAGCCACCAGTCGCCCGCGGCGTGCATCATGCCGACGATCCCGTGGCCCCAGACCCGCGCGAGCTGCTGGCTGCCGGGGCCGAGGTCGACGCGCTCCTCGATGACCTCGGCGAGCTCCTCGCCCATGCGGCGCAGCAGAGGAGCGGAGTGCTTGCCGACGTAGAAGCCCTGCTCGCCCGGCGCCGTGCTCTCGGACACGCTCTCCGAGGGATGCATGAGGAAGCGGTACACCTGAGGCCGCGCCTCGATCGCCGCGAGATAGGTGTCGAGCGTCGACTCGACCCGCTCGCGGCGCTCCGCCGGGGCGTCGAGCGCGGCCCGAAGCGAGGCGAGGAGCGCGTCGGTGTGACGCTTGGCGAGCGCGGCGTAGAGGCCGCCCTTGTCGCCGAAGTGCCGGTAGAGGATCGGCTTGGTGATGCCCGCCTCGGCCGCGATGGCGTTCATGGACGCACCGGGCCCGTCGCGGAGCACCACGCGGTCCGCGGCCTCCAGCAGCTCTCGCCGCCGGCGCTCGGCAGACGACTGCTGTTCCGTCCGCTGTGTGGTCTCCATGAGGTTCTCCCCGCCCGTGCGATGGCCTGACGCACGCGAAACGTAACACTCGACGGTCTCGGGGCATCGAACGGGCTGCCGGGAGTTGACAGGTGCTACTGGCGAGTAACAGACTGCCGTTACCGCAAGTAACGTCTGAAGTGTACGCAGTGCTGGAGGGGACATGGCCGAGTTCACGATGGATCTGAACGACGAGCAGAAGGAAGTCAGGGACTGGCTCCACGGGTTCGCCGCCGATGTGATCCGTCCCGCGGCCGCCGAGTGGGACGAGCGCGAAGAGACGCCGTGGCCCGTCATCCAGGAAGCCGCGAAGATCGGAATCTACTCCCTGGACTTCTACGCGCAGCAGTTCTTCGACCCGACCGGTCTCGGCATCCCGATGGCCATGGAGGAGCTCTTCTGGGGCGACGCGGGCATAGCCCTGTCGATCGTCGGCACCGGACTCGCCGCGGTCGGCGTCCTCGCCAACGGCACCGAGGAGCAGATCGGCACCTGGATCCCCCAGATGTACGGCGACGCCAACGACGTCAAGGTCGCCGCCTTCTGCTCGTCCGAGCCGGACGCCGGATCCGACGTCGCCTCCATGCGTACCCGCGCGGTCTACGACGCGACCAAGGACGAGTGGGTCCTCAACGGCACCAAGACCTGGGCGACCAACGGCGGCATCGCCAACGTCCACGTCGTCGTGGCCGTCGTCGACCCCGAGCTCGGCTCCAAGGGCCACGCCTCCTTCATCGTTCCGCCGAACACGCCGGGCCTGTCCCAGGGGCAGAAGTTCAAGAAGCACGGCATCCGCGCCTCGCACACCGCCGAGGTCGTTCTCGAGGACGTGCGCGTGCCCGGCTCCTGCCTGCTCGGCGGCAAGGACAAGCTCGACGAGCGCATGGCACGCGCGCGTGAGCGCGCCGAGGCCGGTGGCGGCGAGCGCGTGAAGAACGCGGCCATGGCCACGTTCGAGGCGTCCCGCCCGGCCGTCGGCGCGATGGCGGTGGGCACGGCCCGCGCCGCGTACGAGGAGGCCCTGGAGTACGCCAAGACGCGTACGCAGTTCGGCCGCCCGATCATCGACAACCAGGGCGTCGCCTTCCAGCTCGCCGACATGCGCACCCAGATCGACGCGGCGCGACTCCTGGTGTGGCGTGCCTCCTGGATGGCGACCACGGGCAAGAAGTTCGAGTCGGCCGAGGGCTCCATGTCGAAGCTCTTCGCGAGCGAGACCGCCAAGAAGGTCACCGGCCAGGCCATCCAGATCCTCGGCGGCAACGGCTTCACCCGCGAGTACCCGGTCGAGCGCATGCACCGCGACGCCGCGATCTACACGATCTTCGAGGGCACCAGCGAGATCCAGCGCCTCGTGATCGCCCGCACGCTCTCGGGTCTGCCGATCCGCTAGCCGAGTCGGCCGGTGCCCTTCGCGCGGCGGAGGGCACCGGCTTCCGCGGTTGTGCCGCGTGGTCAGAGCCGTGCGGCGACCTTGCGGGCGATGCGGACGACGTCGCCGGAGGGCCGTGCGGAGTACGCCGGGTGGTCGCGGATCCAGCCGTCCTCCAGGGCGTACCAGTCGACCGGCCGCGGTGTCGTGCCATCGGTGAGGGCAACCGCGAGCCCGTCGAAGTAGGTCCGCCAGCGCAGCGTGTAGAGGCCGCCCACGAGCCCGGCCCACTCGCGGTTCGCGTAGTCGTGCAGCCCGCCGTCGTCGGCGCCCGAACGCGGGCCCCAGACCGTCACCAGAGACACGGCGTCGTACTCGAGACGGTCCCGCTCCTCCTCGTCGGCGCCCCAGGCGCGCGCGTCGGCGATCCAGCGCCCCAGCAGATGGCGCGGCTGCGTGGCGACGGTCTCCTCCAGCAGCCCGAGCCAGCCGAACCACTCACCGGTCAGCTCCTCGAACGCCCCGCGGTCCTCGGCGTCGAACGCGGCCTTGATCCGCGGCAGCAGGACGCGGCTGCGGTGCGAGATCGTCTGCCGGGTGACGTCCATCAGGTCGTAGGCGTACGCGGAGCTGCGGCGCAAGGCCGGTGCGACCGCGAGCAGTTCGGGCAGGGCCCGCGCGAACTCCTCGGGGTCGTAGCGCAGCGCGCCCGGCGACCAGGACGCCGCGCTGGAGACGTCCAGGGCGGGCCGGGCGCCGAACAGGCCGTCGTGACCCTCGCTCCAGCTGTCCGCGCGCGTGGTGCCGTACGCGGTGCGGCGCAGGATGTCCCAGGCGGCCACCGCGTGCGCGTCGTGCCCGCCGTAACGCTGCGCCGGCCACTGCTCGAACCAGCTCTTCAGCTCGACGGAGCCGTCCGTCCACGGCAGATCGCTGAAGAGGGCGAACGCGGCCGGATTATTGTCGGCGCCCTCGGGCATGAGCGCGATGCCGTCCAGGGCGCTGTTCTCCTTGGTGTGCCAACTCTCGTACAGCGAGGCCCAGTCGGGGGTGTTGGCGCCCATCGTCGTGTGGCCGCCGAAGTTCCAGATCGAGCCGAAGGCGTAGGGCGTGCCCGCCCAGTCCTCTTCGCGGTCGGTCACCGTGGGGAAGCGGTCGGAGAGGCCGTCGACGATGAACATCTTCGAGCGGTCGACGGCGTCGAGGATGTCGCGGCGCGGGTTGGTCTGCCAGCCGAGGATGTTCCAGATCGCGCCGGGATGGGCGGTGCGCAGCGCCTTCTCCACCGCCTTCGCGGCCTCGCCCACCGGCACGTCCCCCGGCTTGCCGCCCTCGTGCAGCAGGTCGAGTTTGTACATGGTGGTGTCGCCGAGCAGTTCGCTCTGCACGCGGTAGAAGGTCTCCGCGATCCTCGCGAAGTGCGGGTCTCGCGGGTCGAGCCAGTCGGGGCGCGTGAAGCCGACCCAGTCGCCCTGAGGGACGATGTGCGCGCCAGAATTCCGGTCGGCGAAACCGGGCGGGACGGTACCGAAGTAACCGGGGAACACCGGGGTCATGCCGAGCTCGCGGATCCGGCGGACGATTTTGCGGGCGAGCGCCGCACGCCGGTCGAGGAGCCTGCGCGACACGGGGCCGCCGAAGCCGGACATGTTCTGGAGCAGCCACCACGGCTGGTGGGCCGGGCCCGCGATCCACGCGCGCATCTCGGCGTCCTCGTAACCGAATTCCTGGAACGTGCGGTCGTAGACGGTGTCGGCGCCGAGGTGCACGAGGACCTCGTTGAAGCCGTGCAGCGCGAGCACGTCGAGCTCGCGCTCCCAGTAGTCCCAGCCGTGATACGGGCCTGTGTAGCCGTCGTTGGTGTCGTTGAAGGCGAACCGGTGGGCGACGTTCGCGCCGCGCGCCAGGGGCGCGGCGAGAGCGGGCAGCCGCGCTGGCAGGGACTCCGTCTGCTCGCCGTTCCACGAGAAGTGCGCGTGGGCGTGGTGGCGCAGATAGTGGTGGAAGCCGGTCAACTGCACGGCGGGTGTGGTGCCTTCGACGAGGATGCGGCCTCTGGACCCCGACACCCTGAACGCGTCCCCTCCGCCGCGGTCGGGGCGGGGGAGGGTGCGGAAGGTGACCTGGTCGTGGTGGCGCGGCAGCAGCCGGGCCAGGGCGTCGGCGGCCGGGGCGTGCGAGGCCGCTCCGCTCCCGGCGCGGGCCCCTGAGGCGGACACGGTGAGCGCGGCGGTGGAGCCGAGGGCGGTGAGCACGGTACGGCGGCCGATGTTCATGGAGCACTCCAAGCGCGTGAGTGGACTGGACCACTTGCGCCGCGGATCTTACGGAGGGCGGGGAAGGTTCGGTAGGGAGCGCGAGTAAGCGCTTGCGGGTTGCTCCCTGTACTCGCTGTAGGGGGTTGCTGGAGGGGAGGGTTCGGCCGGGGTGTGTGCTGGTGCGTGGTCGCCCCGGCCGGAGGTCATTCGTCCCCGGTGGCGGCCGACAGTGCTGCGGCCGGGTCGTGGGCGGCGGGCTCCGACGGGAGCCGGTGGTTGCTGGAGGGGAGGGTTCGGCCGGGGTGTGTGCTGGTGCGTGGTGACCCCGGCCGGAGGTCATTCGTCCCCGGTGGCGGCCGACAGCGCCGCGGCCGGGTCGTGGGCCGCAGGGCCCGCCGGGAGCCAGCGGCCGCGGTGCTTGCGGTACGGCCACCAGCGGCCGTCGCGGCCGAGCCGCACCTGCGCGCCCGTGCCGGTGGCCGTCCACCGGTTGCGGGCCGCCCGCAGCGGCGGGCGCTCCCCGGCGTCCCAGGCCGCTTCGACGGCGGTACGCGCGCGTGCCGCCGTCTCTGCGTCCGGCGTCCACTCGTCCTCCAGGACGGACAAGGCGGCGGTGCCCCCGTGTTCCCAGGCCGACACGGCCGCCGCGAGACCTTCGCGGACCCGCCCCGATCCGTCGGCGAGCCTGGCCCCGATCCGCGCCTCGGGGGAGCCCGCAGCCAGCCGGACCGCATCCTGATCCATCGTCAATTCGGCTTCCGGAGCGCGTAGTTCATGGCCCGGTGCCAGCGCATCCGTCAGCATCCGGTGTGCCTCGGCCGCTGCCCGCGCGCCGAGGAACTCCAGCGCCGCCACATCCGTCCCGGCAGGCGGCTCCGTCTCCGTGTCCAGGGACGGCACGCGCCCCACCTCGGGCGGCACCGGGGGAGCGGCCGGCAGCGGGGGCAGGATGCTCCCCGCCGCGAAAGCCTCCGTGGCGGCGACGCCGTCCGCGTGCACCGGTCCTTCGTCGGTCTCCTCGTCGATGGACCCGGCCGAGGCGGACGCCACGCTGCGCACCTGGAGTTCGTCGAGCAGTGCCCGCTCGCCGCGCCCGCGCATCAGCAGCAGCACGAACGGATCCTGGTCGAGGAGACGGGCCAGCTGGTAGCAGAGCGCCGCCGTGTGGGCGCAGTGGTCCCACGCGTCACACCCGCAGCGCGGCTCCAAGTCGCCGATACCCGGAAGGAGTTCCACTCCGGCCGCCGCCGCGTCCTCGACCAGGTGCGGCGGCATCTCACGGTCGAGCAGAGCCGCGATGTGCCCGGCTCGTTCGACCGCCATCCCGAGGAACCGGTGCCACTCCTCCTCGCTCAGCCGTTGCAGCAGCACGTCCGCGCGGTACGCGGCGCCGCCCCGGTCCTGGACGACCGCAGTGACCCGACCGGGCCGCACCGAGACGGCCCCCACGGAACCGGCGCGCGCGAGTCCGCGCCCTGCCTTCAGCTGCTGGAGGTCGAGGGCGGTGTCCTCCAGCGCCTTGAGCCAGGTCAGTCCCCACCACGACTGCGCGAAGCCGCGTCCCTGGACAGGCGGCAGCGCCGCGAAGACACGCTCCTCCGCCGCGTCGGCCCCCTCGCCATGGTTTTCCTCTTCGCTGTCGAACAGGTCGTCTTCGCCGTATTCGTGGCGGTCCGTCATCGTGCGCCCCCTCGCAGCTCGACCAGATCGGCGAGTTCGGAATCGGTCAGTTCGGTCAGGGCCGCCTCGCCGGAGCCGAGCACCGCATCCGCCAACTCCCGCTTGCGGACCAGCATGTCGGCGATCCGGTCCTCGATCGTCCCCTCCGCGATCAGCCGGTGGACCTGCACGGGCCTGTGCTGCCCGATCCGGTACGCGCGGTCCGTCGCCTGCGCCTCGACCGCCGGGTTCCACCAGCGGTCGTAGTGCACGACGTGTTCGGCGCGGGTGAGGTTGAGGCCCGTACCGGCAGCCTTCAGCGACAGTAGGAAGACCGGCACCTCGCCCTCCTGGAAGCGCCCCACCATCGCCTCGCGCGCGGCGATGGGCGTGCCGCCATGGAGGAACTGCGAGGCCACACCGCGAGCCGCCAGATGGCGCTCGATCAGGCGCCCCATCTGCACGTACTGCGTGAAGATCAGCACGCTCGCGTCCTCGGAGAGGATCGTGTCGAGCAGTTCGTCGAGCAGTTCCAGCTTGCCGGAGCGGCCGGGGACGCGCGGCTCGTCCTCCTTGAGGAACTGGGCCGGGTGGTTACAGATCTGCTTGAGCCCCGTGAGGAGTTTGACGATCAGTCCGCGCCGGGCGATGCCGTCCGCGCCGGAGATCTCGGCGAGCGTCTCGCGCACCACGGCCTCGTAGAGCCCGGTCTGTTCGGTGGTGAGCGACACGGCGCGGTCGGTCTCGGTCTTCGGCGGGAGCTCGGGCGCGATGCCGGGGTCCGACTTGCGGCGCCTGAGTAGGAAGGGCCGCACGAGTTGGGACAGGCGCTGGGCCGCCGCCGGGTCCTTGCCCTCCTCCACCGCGCGCGCGTAACGCGTACGGAACGTGCCGAGCTTTCCGAGCAGCCCCGGGGTCGTCCAGTCGAGGATCGCCCACAGCTCGGACAGGTTGTTCTCCACGGGAGTGCCGGTGAGCGCCACGCGCGCGCGTGCCCCGATGGTCCGCAGCTCCTTCGCGGTCGCCGAGTGCGGGTTCTTGACGTGCTGCGCCTCGTCGGTGACGACCATGCCCCAGTCGGTGCCCGCGAGTTGCGCGGCGTCGAGCCGCATCGTGCCGTATGTGGTGAGCACGAACTCGCCGGGGCCGAGGTCGTCCAGGCTTCGGCGCCCGCCGTGGAAGCGGCGCACGGGGGTGCCGGGTGCGAACTTCTCGATCTCGCGCTGCCAGTTGCCCATGAGGGACGTAGGGCACACGACAAGGGTCGGGGCGGCGGTCTCCGGGACGATCTGCCGGTGCAGATGGAGGGCGATCAGCGTGATCGTCTTGCCGAGGCCCATGTCGTCGGCGAGGCAGGCGCCGAGGCCGAGGGACGTCATCCGGGCCAGCCAGTTCAGGCCGCGCAGCTGGTAGTCGCGCAGCTCGGCGGCCAGCGCGGCGGGCTGTCCGACGGGCTCCATGCCTTCCGGGTCGGCGAGCCGCTCCCGCAGATCGGCCAGCCAGCCCGTCGGGTGGACGTCGACGCGGCGGCCGTCGACCTCAGTGGAACCCGTCAGGACCGCGCCCAGCGCGTCGATCGGCGTGACCTTGCGGTCCTGGTGCTCACGGGCGCGCCGGGCCTCCTCGGGGTCGATGAGGACCCACTGGTCGCGCAGCCTGACGACGGGCCGGTTGGCCTCGGCCAGCCGGTCGAGCTCGTCCCGGCTCAGCTCCTGGTCGCCCAGCGCGAACCGCCAGTTGAAGGCGAGGAGGGCATCCGCCGCGAGGAACGACGGGGTGTCTGTCCGGAGCCGGTCCGGGTCTTCCCCTCCGGGTGACCCTTCGTCCGGAGGACCGATGACCGCGCGTGCGCTCAGCCGGCGCGCCAGCTGCCGGGGCCAGTGCACGTCGACGCCCGCCGCGGCGAGGGCCCGTGCCCCGGCGCCCAGCAGGTCGGCGATCTCCTCGTCCGCCAGGTCGAGCGCGTCCGGCACGGCGGCCGAGAGCAGCGGCGCGAGGGGTGCCCAGGCGCGGGCGGCGCCCCGCAGCGCGAGCAGGGCGTCCATGCGTGCCCGCGGCCCGAATGCCGTGGCCGCAGCGCCCGACGCCGCCCAGACCTCGGCGGTGTCGGCGACCAGTGCGGGGTCGCTGACGCTGTGCATCTGGAGCACGGCGCGGAAGGCGACGCGCTCCTCGTCCGCGGCCCCCGGCACGGCGAGGTCGAGGCCGGCCACCTCGACGCGCAGCGAGATCCGCACGCCCGCGTCGTGTCCCGCGGCGACATCGGCGGCCCAGGCACGGTGTTCGGGCACCGGCTGCGGCTCGGGTGCGGCGAAGGCCCGCGCGCCCGCTGCGAGGCTCGCCGCGGGGGAGCGGGGCAGGGTGTCGGCGACGGCGTCGAGGAAGGCGCGCAGCAGCGCCTCGGGGGCGGGGAGACGGAGCGGCCCCGGACCGTCCAGGGGCGTCGCGTGGGCCTCGGGAGGCATCGCTGCGGCCAGCTCCCTGACCCGCTCCAGGTCCTCGGCCCGCAGCGGGCCCGCGCGCCAGGCGTCGTGATCGGTCGCGGTGAGTCCGGGCAGCAGCAGGCCGCGCGCCGTGAACTGGAGGGCGAGCACGGAGGCGGCGCCCCAGAAGAGGGTGGTCGGGTGCGCCTGTGCGGTGGCACGCGCGCGCGTGAGGACGGGTAGTGCGGCGCGTACGGGCAACAGGAGGGCCGGTACGGACTCGCGCTCGGCACCGGCTTCCCCGGGCACGGCAAGGCTGAGCTCCTCGGGCGTGCCCGCCTCGGTGTGCGGAGCCCGGCCGCCGTCGGGGCGCCAGAAGGCGACTCTTCCATTGCGTGCCGGGTCGCCGGGCACGAAGACAGCGCAACAGCGGACCAGTTCGGAGATCTCGGGGAGTGTTGCCACGGGACGCCTGTGGGCAGCGATGACGTATTCCTCAAATTTGACTACCGGGCGGAATCGCCGAGGCTACCCGAAGAATCCGCCTGGCCTGGCACGTCACAAGGTGACGTCGGTCACCCTCGTCCGAAAGGGGTGTAGCTAGCCCCCCTTCGGAGGCGGTGCTAACCCCGCGCACAGTCGGGTGGTGGCCTCATGGTGGCCAAGGCCGCTGATTCCTAGGTTTGTTGAGGTCAGGCCGTCTCGTGAGCAGGGCGTCCGGACAGTACGCCATTCCCCACCCCGTCGCCACATCCTCCGCCGTGCCCATCCCGCGCCTGTTGCCATGCCCAGAGACCGGAGACCTCGCCATGACCCTGGCCGTCGAACCCGTAGTGGACCATTCCTCAGGTGCGACCGGGACGCAGCCGAGAGGCAGCGATTTCACGCCGCTGCTGCGGACCGTCAAGAGCCAGGACCTCCTGGAGCGGCGCACCGGCTGGTACGTGCGCAACATCGCGCTGAACGCCCTGTCCCTCGCGGCCGTCGGCACGGGTATGGCCCTCATCGGCGGTTCCTGGTGGGTCCTCGCGCTCGCGCCCGTCCTCGCGGTGCTCTGCGCACGCACCGCTTTCGTGGGGCACGACGCCGGCCACGCCCAGATCACCGGCAACCGCGCCGTGAGCCGGGTCATCGGGCTCATCCACGGCAATCTGCTGCTCGGCATGAGCTACAGCTGGTGGAACGACAAGCACAACCGGCACCACGCCAACCCCAACCACATCGACAAGGACCCCGACGTAGCCGCCGACGTCCTCGTCTTCACCAGCAAACAGGCCGCGACCCGCTCCGGCTTCCGCCGCTGGCTCACCCGCAACCAGGCGTGGCTCTTCTTCCCGCTGACCCTCCTGGAGGGCCTCGCCCTGAAGCTGTACGGCTTCCAGGACCTGCGCCGCCAGCCCCCGCGCGAACGCGCCGTCGAAGGACTGTTCCTCGTCGCCCACGTCGTCGGCTACGTAGTCCTGCTCCTGACCACCATGCCGCTCGGCCACGCCCTCGCCTTCGCGGCGATCCACCAGGCACTCTTCGGTCTCCACCTCGGCATGGCCTTCGCGCCGAACCACAAGGGCATGGAGATGCCCGACCCGGACGGCGAACGCTGGGGCCACCTGCGCCGACAGGTCCTCACCTCCCGCAACATCAAGGGCGGCGCACTGACCGACTGGTTCCTCGGCGGCCTCAACTACCAGATCGAGCACCACCTCTTCCCGAGCATGCCGCGCCCCCACCTGTGCCTGGCCCAGCCCCTCGTCAAGGCCCACTGCCGCGACCTGGGCATCCCCTTCACGGAGACCGGCCTCGTCGACTCCTACCGGCAGGCCCTGCGCCACATGTACGAGGTCGGGGAGCCGCTGCGCATGGAGTGAGCCGGCGCATGGAACGAGCCGGCGCACGGAACGAGGCGCTGTCCGGGTGGGTCCGGCCGCCCCTGCGCAGCCCTTGGCCCCGGGTTCCTCGCCCGGGGCTCAGGGCGTGCGTGTCGGATGGGGATGCCGGAGGCTGCCTGGGACTCTCCGCGACTGCCTGGGGCTGCGCGGGGCTCGGGGGTGCGTCAGGGTGGAGGCTCAGGGGTGTCTCAGGGTCGTGAACAGGAACCGCTTGGACGGCGAGTCCGTTTCAGAGAGTAGAGGCGGGGGCCCGCCTCTCATGGCGAGGGCGCTTTGCAGCCCCCGAAGGAGGCGACGGACATGTCGAGGAACGCGAAGATCGCCGCAGGAGGTGTGGCGGCCGGACTCATCCTGTTGATCTGGCTGCCCTGGTGGGTGTCACTCCTGATCGTGCTCGGGGTGCCCACGGCGGCCTACCTGGCGCTGGACCCCTCCCAGCGGCGCAGGCTCCGCCGCGCCTCACGCAGGGAGATAGGCCGCTGACAGGCCGGGCTACAGGCGGGGCTACGGGCAGGGCTATGGGCGGGCGGCAGCTGCCGCTGCCGTCACCGAGCAGCCGTTGACGACGTCGCCGGCCGCCGGCCTGGCGATGGTGTGGTCGGCGGGCGGCCGCGCGCCGTCCTCCACCCACGCGGTGAGCACGTCGAACGCGGACCGGTAGCAGGGCAGCACGGGCCGCAGCCGGTCGGGATAGGTGTCGTAGAGGCCGTCGGTGTGCGTGCCGTCCTGCACGGTGTACGAGCGGTGCAGGCGGGCGCGCCCCCGGTCGTCGACCATTCGCCCGTACACATCGGAGTCGGCCGCGATCGGCAGCAGGGTGTCCAGGTCGCCCTGGAGCGTGATCAGCGGCTTGCCGATCCGCCCGCTCAGCGCGACCCGCGCGACGGCGCGGTGCACCGAGGCGGGGCGTGCCGCGTAGTCGTAGGAGGCGTCGGAGGCGCACGGTGCGAGCAGCTCGTCCGTCGTCGAACCTGCTGACGGGCCAGGGCACTTGGCGTCGTACGAGGGGTCGAACTCGGCTCGGTAGACCTTCTGCGTGAGCCCCCAGTAGGCCTTCTGGTGGTAGGCCCAGAGGAATTCGGAGCCGCGCGCGAAGCCCACGCGGTACAGATCGTCGTCGTCGGCCTTCCCGAGCCCGTACGCGACGGCGGTCGGCAGGGACGTGAGCGGGTTCGGGCCGTCCGCGGTCCAGAGGGTGCCCTCCCAGTCGACGCCGCCGTCGTACAACTCGGGATGGTTCTCCAGCTGCCAGCGCGTCAGATAACCGGCGTTGGAGATCCCGGTCATGTAGGTCCGCCGCGGGGCCCGCCCGTAGCGCTGTGCCACGGCCTTCTTCGCCGCCCTGGTGAGCTGAGTGGTCCGGTTGTTCCATTCGACGATCGCGTCGCCGGGGCGCTTTCCGTCGCGGTAGAAGTCGGGGCCGGTGTTGCCCTTGTCGGTGGCCGCGTAGGCGTAACCCTGGGCCAGGACGCGGTCGGAGATCGCCGCGTCCGTCGAGAACTGCTTTCGGTTGCCGGGAGAGCCGGTCACCACGAGGCCGCCGTTCCAGTGGTCGGGCAGCCTGATCACGAACTGCGCGTCGTGCTGCCAGCCGTGCGTCGAATTCGACCTGGAGTCGTCCGGGAAGTACCCGTCGATCTGCGAACCGGGGACGCCGGAAGGGTTGCGGGTCCCCTTCGCGGTGAGGCCCGCCTGGTCGGCGGTGTCGGTGTACGGGGTGCCGGCCAAGGCCGATGTCGTCAAGTCGTCCAGGCAGGTGCTCTGTTGAAGGGCGGCACCCGGGACGTGCACCCGCTCCTGACGAGCGCAGTGTGCCCCGCCCCCACCGCTCTCCGTGGCGGCTCCCGCGGGCACCGGCCCCGAGACGGCGAGCGCCAACACGGCCGTGGCGAAGAGGGGAACTGTTCCGGGCACGCGCATGGGGAGCCTCCGCGACGACGAGGGACCGGCAGGGGTGACGAGCGGGGCCATCGTGCGGGCGGGGCGGCGCACCGGGCCATGGGCCGGCGCCACATGGGAGAGAGGGGCGGTATGTGGGGCGAGGGAGGGGGGAGGAGATGCCGAGGTACGCGGCATTGGGAGAGGCAGGGCTCGGCCGCGTGAACCCGGGGCCAGGCCACGCAGCGGGCCGCCGGTGGCCCGCTGCGGGAGGCTTCAGGAGGGGCGTACGGCCATCTTGTCGAGCGCTTCCAGGAGGCCGGGCAGCTCGGGGCCCCGCCCGACGGGCAGCACTTCACCGGGCTCGTCGTCCAGCAGCACGAACGCGATGTCGTCCGTCCGGGCCACCATCGACCAGCCGGGACCGTCGGCCCGGAGGGTCCGGGCATCCCCGGACGCGAACGCCGACCGGACCCGGCCCAGGGGCGGAGGGCAGTCCACGTAGGCGCGTACCTCGGCGAGGACCCGCCGGATGCCCGCGTGCGGGGCGCGCGTGCTCTGCGCCTCGGAGTCGCTTCCGGGGGGAGCGGTGGCCGAGGTGTTGTCGGCGGCGTCGCCGGAATCGATGGTGGTGGAAGCGGAAGCGGCGGGGGTTGCCGTGCTGTCGGCGTCCGTGTCGCCTGCCTCCTTCGAGGCCTCCGCACCGGCCGCGCCCTCGGAGCCCTCCGAGCCGGCCGGGCTGTCCGTCAGGAACGCACTGTCGTCGATCTGGTCCCGCCAGGACGCCCACTGGAGGGCGATCTCGTCGGCGCCGAGGCGTCGTTGGGCGGGGCCCCACGTCTCCGTGTTCGGCGGCGTGAGAGGCGGACCGTCCATGATCTCCGGGTCGTGTTCCGGGTCGTGCGGGGCGGGGACGCCCGGCGCGGAAACGGAAAGGGCCAGCGGCCACCCCGGCATGGCCGAGACCACCGTGCGCTCGTCGGGCGACAACTCGTACTCCATGCCGCAGTCCCAGGACGCGATGGCGACGGCGACGAGGGACACGTCGTCTATGACGACGGTCCAGCGTGCCCCCGTCCCGTCCTGCCCGAGCACGAGCCCGTACCCGTCGGCGAGGGGCGCGAGCCCGAGCGCGGCGCATGCCTCCGGGTAGTCGTCCCCGAGCACACTGGGGAACTTCGCAGGGGTCAGCAACACCGCCGTCAGTACGTACAGCGCGTCGTCCCCGGCGGCGACCGTGTCGTCCGTCCCGGCCATGCCAGCCTCCCCTGAGCTTTCTCCGTCGGCGCACCCTAACCAGTCGCGGTGGAGATCGTCGAGGGCGTTGAGCTGGAAATTCTCCCGAAGGACCCGCCGTGGCGCCCAGTGGGCGGACCCTGCCAAGATCCCGTGCGCACTTCGTGTGCCTCCCGTGGAGAGCCGGCGGGCGAGGCCGGTCAGGTGGCGGCGGGCAGGCCGAGCAGCGCCCGCGCCACCTCCTGGGGCGACTCGTCGCGCTCCCGCGCGAGCGCGACGACTGCCCGGCACGCGAGTTCGTTGATGCCGAACGTCAGGGCCTCCGGAGATACCCAGGTCGCGGCCTCGGCGAGCCTGTCCTCGTCGTCCTCGACCGATGCCGAGACGTAGGTTGCCGCCGCCTCGAAGAGGTTCGGCGGGCGCTTGCGCGGCGGCGCCGCGACGCTCGCACCGGCCGGTGTCCGTGCGGCCAAGGCCTTGCGGAGTCTGTCGAACATGTACGCCACCTTCCCTCAGTGCGGTGTGCGACGGTGCGTCACCTCATCAACGTAGAGCTGGAGTTCGAGCGTCAGAAGGGTTTCGCCTACGTACGTGTCCGCAAGTCCGCGAGGGTGGAGCGCAGCCAGGCGAGTTCGGCCCGGCTGGTCGCGCGGGCGATGGTGAGGATGCCGCGGCGGAACGGGTCGTCCAACTCCTCGGCCCGCAGTGGACGTTCACCTTCGTAGAAGAAGCTGGCCGGTTCCTCCAGGAATGCCAGCCTGCGCCCGAGCACCGTCGCCTGCGCCCCCGGGTCGTCGAGGTGCCGCAGGAACGCGAGGACCGTGAACCAGCGGTTCTCGTCGGTGATGTCCGACCGGCCGGGCTCCGCCAGCCTGCCGCGAAGGTCCTCCCGGCCCGCCGTGGTCAGGCTGAGGACGTGGCGCTGGGCCGCGACCGACCCCGGCTGTGTCTCGCGGGTGAGCAGGCCCGCCTTCTCCAGGCGCTTGATCGCCGGATAGAGCGTGCTCTCGGCGACGGGTCGCACGTGGCCGGTCAGTGCCGTGATCCGTTTGCGCAGCTCGTAACCGTGCAGAGGTGCGTCGTAAAGGAAGCCGAGGATGGCGAGTTCCAGCATGCCCTCATTGTGCCGCACTCCCTCCGGCTCGGTGTACATCGGTCTGGCAATACATCGGTGGCGATGTATGCTCTACGGAGTGCCTCGTAAGGGCGGGGCTGTGCGGTTGCTGGGGAGAGGGAGTGGGGGCGCATGTTGAAGCAGGCCCGGTTCGACTCGCAGGGGAGCCACATACGCTGGGTCGAGGGCGACGGGGACGGGGCGCCGCGGGTGTACGTCCATGGGCTGGGATCCGCCTCGACCGTCTACCACGCGCATATAGCCGGCAGGCCCGAACTCGCGGGCCGTCGTTCGCTGTTCGTCGATCTGCCGGGGCACGGCATCAGTGACCGGCCCGCCGACTTCGGGTACTCGCTGGACGACCATGCCGACGCCCTGGCGGCCGTTCTCGACGCGGCCGGGGCGTCCGGTGCCGAGCTCGTCGCGCACAGCATGGGCGGCGCCGTGGCGATCGTCCTGGCCCATCGGCGCCGCGACCTCGTCTCGCGGCTGGTGCTCACCGAGGCCAACCTCGACCCGTACCCTCCCCGGGTGGAGGGCAGCAGCGGAATTGCCTCTTACGGGGAGGACGAGTACGTCACGGGCGGCGGCCACGCGCGCGTGCTCGCCAAGGTCGGCCCTCTGTGGGCGGCCACCATGCGCCTCGCGGACCCACTCGCCCTGCACCGCACCGCCGTCGGACTCGCCCGCGGGACCCGCCCCACCACGCGGCGGATGCTCATGGACCTGGACATCGACCGCCTGTATCTGCAGGGCGCGCGCAGCGGTGAACTCGCGGACCGCGCAGGCCTCGAAGCCGCGGGAGTACGCGTGCGCACCGTGCCCGATGCCGGGCACAACGTCATGTTCGACAATGCGGAGGCATTCGCCGCGGCGGTCGCGGACCACGTCCACGCCTAGCCGGGCATTGCGTCAATCCCGCACGGCACCAAATCCGTACAGCACCAAATTCGTACGGCGTCAGTCCCGGCGCTGCGCCAGTGCCAGGAAACGGGCGTCCTCGTCCACGTACGACGTCATGCGCCAGCCCGAACCGGCCAGCAGTGACCGGAGGTTCGGTTCGGCGCGCAGGTCGTCCGGGGTGAGTCGGCGGCCCTGTCGCGCGGCCAGCGCCGCCCGCCCGATGGGGTGGAACAGTGCGAGGAGCCCGCCGGGACGCACGACCCTCGCCAACTCCCGCAGATTCTCCTGGGGTTGGGGCAGGTGTGAGACGAGGCCCGAGCCGAAGACGGCGTCGAGCGACTCGGGCCGTACCGGCAGGCGCGTCACGTCGGCGAGCGCGAGTGAGCCGGCGCGATCCCGTCCCGCCCGTACGGCGGCCTCCAGCATCGCGGGGGTCAGGTCGACCCCGAGGACAGTTCCCGAAGGCCCTACGGCGTCCCTGAGCGCCGGCAGGGCGCGCCCCGTGCCGCATCCCGCGTCGAGCACCCGGTCACCCGCGCGGAGCCCCAGCTCGGAGACGGCCGCCTCGAAGGCCGGACCGTCGTCGGGGAACCGCGCGTCCCAGTCGGCCGCGCGGGCCGAGAAGAACTCCTGTACGTGCGTGTGGTCGTCGCTCATGACTCCATGATCCCTCGGGTACGGGCGTGTAGAGCGAGTACGGGCGCGTGTGTGGGGGCGTCCAAGGGATCGAAAACTCCGCATGCGACCGATGAGAACCGATGCGAACCGAAACCGCCGCATGTCGGGCGGTGCACATGTTCGAGCGTGACGCGATCGTTCTGGTGCGTCTCTCTGTCAGATTCCAGCAGCTTTCGAAATGCGCCCCTGTTGTGCGCCCCCGAGAGGTCTAGCGTCCCGGAGCCATGGGACACCTGGACCACGCCACCTTCGGCTGGCTGACCCCCGTGCTGTCATACGTGATGGCATCCATCGGCGCCGCGCTCGGTCTGCGCTGCACCGTCCGCGCCCTCGGCGCCACCGGCCGTTCGCGGCGCAACTGGCTGATCACCGCGGCGTCCGCGATCGGCACGGGCATCTGGACGATGCACTTCGTGGCGATGCTCGGCTTCGGCGTCACCGGTACGGAGATCCGCTACAACGTGCCGCTCACCGTCCTCAGCCTGGTCGTCGCCGTGGCCGTCGTGGGCGTCGGCGTCTTCGCCGTCGGCTACAGCCGCGACCGCAACCGCGCCCTCGCGCTGGGCGGACTCACCACGGGACTCGGCGTCGCGAGCATGCACTACCTGGGCATGGCGGCGCTGCGCCTGCACGGACAGGTGCGCTACGACCCGCTGCTCGTGGGGCTCTCCGTCGCCATCGCCGTCGTCGCCGCGACGGCCGCCCTCTGGGCCGGACTCAACATCAAGTCGCCCGCCGCTGTCGCGGTCGCCTCCCTCGTCATGGGCGGCGCGGTGAGCAGCATGCACTACACCGGAATGATGGCGGTGAGCGTGAAGGTCGCGTCCTCCGCAGCGGCCCTGCCCGGGGCCACGGCGATGCAATTCATCTTCCCCCTCGCCGTCGGCCTCGGGTCCTACCTCTTCCTGACGTCCGCGTTCGTCGCGCTGTCCCCCACCACGGGGGAGCGCGAGGCCTCCGCGTCGGCCCAGCGGCCCGTCGAGAGCGTCGCCCGCTGACCGCGGAACGGCGCCACCACCCTTCGCACCACGAGCGCACCACGAGCGAGGAGGCCATGCGTACACCCCGTAGGACCCCCATCAACGGCGCACCGCCCAAGCCCGCGCCTCCGTCGCGCGGACGGCGCGCGCACGCCGGACCGCCCGCGGAAGAGGACCACGGAACAGACGGCCCGTCCGTTCCTGTCGTGCCTCCCACGCGCGCGGGAGGCCGAGGGCTGCGGCCCCGTACCGTCCGCGCCAAGATCGTGTGCCTTCTGATGGTGCCCGTCGTCTCACTGCTCGCTCTGTGGGCGTACGCGACGGTCACCACCGCCCAGGACGTGGCCCGCATGCGGCAGTTGCAGCGGGTCGACTCCACGGTCCGCGGCCCGGTCGCCGACGCGGTCGCCGCGCTCCAGGCCGAACGCACCGCGGCCGTCGCCTACGCCGCCAAGCCGGCGGCCGACCGTGGTGACGACCTCAGGAAGCGCGGCTCGGCGACCGACCGGGCCGTGGCGAAGCTCCGTCTCGGCGAGGGCGGCACCGTCGCGGACGGCGCCGATCTGCCCGCGCGGCTCGGCGAGCGACTGACGGCGTTCGTCTCCGACGCCGACAAGCTGCGCCCCGTGCGCAGCGCGGTGCTCGGCCGACGCACGGGCTGGGAGGGCACATACGGGCAGTACACGAAGACGATCGGCTCGGCGTTCGCCGTGAGCGGTGCGGTGACCGGGATCCAGGACGACCGTCTCGGCTCCGACGCGCGCGTGCTGCTCGAGTTCTCACGGTCCGGCGAGATGCTCGCCCGCGAGGACTCCCTGCTCGCCGCCGCCCGTCTCTCGGGCTCGCTGGACGGGACGCGGCTGCGGCTGTTCACCGGGGCGGTCGACACCCGGCGCAACCTGGCCGAATCGGCCGTCGCCGATCTCCCGGCACCACAACGGACGGCGTGGCGCCACCTCGTGGAGGGGAGCGCGTACGGCGACGTACGCGCTGTCGAGGACAAGGCGCTCGCCGCTCGGCCCGGCCGCGCGGCGCTCGACGCGGCTCCCGCACTCACCTGGGACAGCGCGCACACGACCGTGCAGAACCGGTTCCGCTCGATCGAGGCGGACGCGGCGCGCACGGCCGCGGTCCGGGCGGATCCGTTCACCCGCGGACTGCTCACGCCCGCGGGCGCCGCCGTCCTCTTCGGCCTGCTGGCCGTCGGCGCCTCGCTCGTGATCTCCGTACGCATCGGCCGAGGCCTGGTCGTCGAACTGATCAGCCTGCGCAACAGCGCCCTGGAGATCGCCCGGCGCAAACTCCCGAACGCGATGCGGAAACTTCGCGCCGGCGAGGAGATCGACGTCCGCGCGGAAGCGCCGGAAGGCCCTCCCGCCGAGGACGAGACCGGACAGGTCGCCGAGGCCCTCGGCACGGTGCACAGGGCAGCCCTGCGCGCCGCCGCCGAACGCGCCGAACTCGCCAGCGGGATCTCCGGGGTCTTCGTCAACCTCGCCCGCCGCAGCCAGGTCCTCGTCCACCGTCAGCTCGGCCTCCTCGACACCATGGAGCGCAGGGCCGAGGACCCGAACGAACTCAGCGACCTGTTTCGCCTCGACCACCTCACGACCCGCATGAGGCGCCACGCGGAAAGCCTGATCATCCTCTCCGGAGCCGCCCCGGGCCGCGCCTGGCGCACCCCCGTATCGCTGACCAACGTGGTCCGCGCGGCGGTCTCCGAAGTCGAGGACTACGCGCGCGTGGAGCTGCGGCAACTGCCCGCCGCTTCCGTACAGGGCGCCGCGGTCGCCGACCTCACCCACCTCCTGGCCGAACTCGTGGAGAACGCCGCCCAGTTCTCCCCGCCGCACACCAAGGTGCGGGTCAGCGGCGAACCCGTCGGAAACGGCTACGCCCTGGAGATCGAGGACCGGGGCCTCGGCATGGGCAAGGAGACCCTCGCCGAGGCCAACAACCGCATCGCCCACTCCGAAGCGCTCGACCTGTTCGACAGCGACCGGCTCGGGCTCTTCGTGGTCAGCCGGCTCGCCCACCGCCACGGCATCAAGGTGCACCTGCGCACCTCGCCGTACGGCGGCACCACCACGGTCGTCCTGCTGCCCACACCTCTGATGCACGCCGGGGCCCCCGACAAGTCCGTCGGGGCGGACACCACACAGGAACACGCGACGGAGCACCACTACGCGCGCGTGCCCGACCCGGAAGCGCACCACACGAACGGCAACTCCGTGCCCGCCCAGGGGCCGCGCCCCGCCATCGCCGCCGCCGTGCACGCCGTGCCGGACAGGGACACGGCTCACGACACCCCGCCGCCCCCCGGAGTCACCGCCCTGCGCCTGCACAGGCCCGCTGCCGACGAGAGTGACTCCGAGGCACCTGACGGACTGCCCAAGCGGGTACGGCAGGCGAGCCTCGCACCCCAGCTGCGTGAGCGGCCGGAGGGCGACACCGGCGCCACACACCAGCAGGAATCCGGCGCACGCACGCCCGAACAGGCGCGGCAGCGCATGGCGGCCTTCCGTGACGGCTGGGTCCGGGGCGGCGGCCGCCCACCAGGAGCCGGCTCAGGACCCGTGCACGGCAGCGACAGCACCGAAGGAGATCCCACATGATCAAGGACCCGACCACGGACGCCGCGCCCCGGTCCGGAGAACTCGACTGGCTCCTCGACGACCTGGTGCTGCGCGTCGCCGAGCTGAGGCACGCGGTCGTCCTCTCCAACGACGGACTCGCCGTCGGCGCGTCGAGCGGGCTCGGCCGCGAGGACGCCGAGCATCTGGCCGCCGTCGCCTCCGGCTTCCACAGCCTCGCCAAGGGGGCGGGCCGGCACTTCGGAGCGGGCGGCGTCCGCCAGACCATGGTCGAGATGGACGACGGCTTCCTCTTCGTCGCCGCGGCGGGCGACGGTTCGTGCCTCGCCGTCCTCAGTACCGCCGACGCCGACATCGGCCTCGTCGCGTACGAGATGGCCCGCATGGTCAAGCGGGTCGGCGAACACCTCTACACCCCACCGCGGTTCGCCGCGCACCCGCCCGCCGCCGGATGACCGGACGGCCACGACGATGAACGATCACGGGCACAGGGACGACGAGGGACGGGGCAGCCCGGACCGGTCGGGCAGCCAGTGGTACGACAACGAGGCCGGCCCGCTGGTCCGCCCGTACGCGATGACCGGTGGGCGCACGTCACCCGGTCCGAGAGGGGTGCGCTTCGACCTGATCGCACTCGTCAAGCTCGACGACGCCGCACCCGGCAAGGACGACGACACGGCGCTCGGGCCCGAACACAGGGCGCTCATCGAGTTGTGCCGCACCGAGACGCAGTCGGTCGCAGAACTCGCCGCGGGCACCGACCTCCCCGCAGGGGTGGTCAGGGTGCTCCTGGGAGACCTTCTCGACATGGGCTGCGTCAAGGTCAGCCGGCCCGTGCCGCCCGCACAGCTACCCGACGAAAAGATCTTGAGGGAAGTCATCGATGGCCTCCGAGCACTTTGAAGAGACGAACGCCGGCAACGGAGACAACGCAGACCACGCAGAAAATTCCGCAAACACTGATAACGACAACACGGCCCTGGCTTTGAAGATTCTGGTCGCGGGCGGATTCGGGGTCGGCAAGACCACCCTGGTCGGCGCCGTCAGCGAAATCCGGCCACTGCGCACCGAGGAACTGCTCAGCGAACTGGGCCAAAACGTGGACGACATCGGAGCCGTGGAGCGCAAGACCACGACGACCGTCGCCATGGACTTCGGCCGCATCACCATCCGGTCCGGCCTCTCGCTCTACCTGTTCGGAACGCCCGGGCAGGACCGTTTCTGGTTCCTCTGGGACGAACTGTCGCAGGGCGCGCTGGGCGCCGTCGTCCTCGCGGACACCCGACGGCTCGAGGACAGCTTTCCCGCCGTGGACTACTTCGAGCACCGCCGCATCCCGTTCGTCGTGGCGGTCAACTGCTTCACGAGCGCGCGTACTTACGGGGCCCACGACGTGTCACGCGCCCTCGATCTCGACCGCGGGACGCCGGTGGTGCTGTGCGACGCCCGCGACCGCGACTCGGGAAAGGAGGTGCTGATCCGGCTCGTCGAGTACGCCGGGCGGATGCACACCGCCCGGCTCCTCGACTCCGTGAGCTGAGGTGAGGTGAGGTGCGCCGTCGTCAGTCGGCGAGCCCGGCCAGGGCCACGACCTTCTCGATCCGCACGCGCACGAGGAGCTCACCGGGCACGCCGTTGCGCTCGCCGAACTCCTGGGCGCGGTCCTCGCCCATGTAACGCGCACCGATCCTGGTGGCCGAGTCCCGCAACTGCCCCAGGTCCTCGATGAGTTCGGCGCGCCCCTCGATCACGGTGAAGGAGAACGGCGGCCGCTCGTCGTCCACGCACAGGGCCACCCGGTTGTCCCTGGCGAGATTGCGGCCCTTCACGGTGTCCTTGCCGGTGTTGAACAGGAGGTCCTCGCCGTCGAGAACGAACCAGACGGGCGCGATGTGCGGGCTGCCGTCGGGCCGCACGGTGGACAGCTTGGCGGTACGGGTCCCCTCGGAGACGAACGCCCGCCATTCCTCATCGGTCATCTTGTGTGCCATGGGGTCATCCTGCTTGCCGAGACGCCGAGCGTGGGTAAGGCTGGCGAGACAGATCCTCCGGGTGGAGCGATCGGGAATGGGGGAGACGGGATCATGGCGGACAACGAGGGGCTCGGCTGGCTGCTGGACGACCTGACGGAGCGTGTCGAACATGTGCGCCACGCTCTTGTCCTGTCCAACGACGGTCTGGTCACCGGGGCGAGCAGCGATCTGAGGCGGGAGGACGCCGAACATCTGGCGGCCGTGTCGTCCGGTCTGCACAGCCTCGCCAAGGGATCCGGGCGGCACTTCGGCGCCGGCGGCGTCCGGCAGACGATGGTCGAGTTCGATGACGCCGTCCTTTTCGTGACGGCGGCGGGCGACGGCAGCTGCCTGTGCGTCCTCAGCTCGGCCGAGGCCGACATCGGTCAGGTCGCGTACGAGATGACGCTGCTCGTCAATCGGGTCGGCGAGCATCTCGGCGTGGGAGCCCGCCGAGCAGACGGCTTCTGACCTGCATAAACGCCAGGCGCGCCAGAGTTATCCACAGGCTCAGCGGCGCGGGCGGGTTTCGGGCTACGGTTTTTCCCGGGAGCGATCACGACTCACGGGGGAGATCAGACATGGATGGCAACACCATCACCACACCGGCCACACCAGCCACGCGGGTGCACGCCGCGTCGCTTGCGCAGAGCCGGGCTGCTCGCGAACTAGGGCTGAAACGGGGCGAGTTCGAGCTGGCCGTAAGGCTCGGACGGGTCCGCACCGTAGCGGCCGACGGCGGCGGGCGCCGCCGCGTCGCCCGCGAGGAGGTCGAGCGGGTGCGTGACACCGTGGGCTTCCCCGACACGCTGCGAGAGCACGTCCGGGCCGTGGGGACCACGGAAGGCGCGGGCCTCATGGACATCACCACGGCCAGGTTCACCCGGCTCGCCCGCGCGGGGATGCTGACACCCGTCCGCTTCTACCTGAACCGTTACCGGGCCGTGGTCTGGCTCTATCTCGCGGAAGAGCTGCGGGAGTTCGCGGCGGCCGAGGTCAACGCACCACTGATGACGGGACGCGCACCCGACCGGATGCGCGCCCGCCTCGACGCGGGGATCGACCTGCGGCCCCGGAACTGGCGGTCGCGACACGCGGGCCATCTGCTTGGGCAGAGCGGCGACGCATGGGAGCGAGCCGCTGCAGTCGCGTCCCTGCTGGACCCGGTGACGGTCTTCGAGCTCGTCAAGTGCCCTTACGAGCGCGGCTATCTGAGCAAACTGCGGCCCGAGTCGACGGGACACGGGGCGCCCGACTCGCCATCGGCACGCATCGCCGAGCGGATCATGACGGCGGACGACCCGCACGAGATCAGCTGGCTCAGGGCGAGCCTGCTGCTCAGCCTGGCGGAGGCGCGACGCCGACGGCCCGCACCGCGCCCGACCGCGGGCTTCTCCGGCGCCGCACGTCAGGCGCCCGGCGAGACGGCGACGAACTCGGCCGCGCTGCTCCCGGCGGAGCCGGATGTGGCGCTGGTGAGCGCGAAGGGAACGGGACAACAGAGCCCGGCCGACACCGAGCCGCACCGCCCCGCGCGCGGACTGCTCGGCTGGCTCCGCCGCAGAGGATCCTGAACAGGGCCTGGAGCAAAGGCAGTTCGCAAGATTCGGATCGCCTAATCGACAGCGTCGAGATCCTCGGCATAGTGCTCGAGGGCCGGCCGGTACGCGACGAGGTCCGGGTCGCCGCTCGTCTGCGCGAGGACCGTGAGCAGCAGCCGCATCCCGTCGTGCGCGCGGCCCACGTTGTACAGGGCCATGGCCAGGAACGTCTTGAGGGCGTTGTCCTCGGGGAACTCGGCGCCGCCGCCGCTCAGCGTGGCAACCGCCTCCGGGTAGCGGCCGAGGGTGCGGTAGGTGCTGCCCAGACCGAGCAGAGCGCCCCGCCGGGCTTCCCCGGTCAGGCCGGAGCCGGCGATTGCCCGCACGTAGTACGGGACGGCATCGGCTTCGAGCCCGAGGGTGTCGTGGACCCAGGCCGTCTGGTACGCGACCTCGGCGTCGCCGGGGAACCGGGCGGACAGCGCTACGAGCAGCTCGCGGGCCTCTTCGCGCAGGCCGTCCTCGCGCAGCCGCACGGCCCGCGCGAGCGACGCGTCCCGGTCGTCGGCGCCGGTCATTCCCCGAGCTTGCGGAAGAGGCCCTCTTGCACCACGGACACGAGGAGGTGTCCGTCGGCGTCGTAGATCCGGCCGCGCGCCAGACCTCGGCCGCCCGTCGCGATCGGGGACTCCTGGTCGTACAGGAACCACTCGTCCGCACGGAAGGGACGGTGGAACCACATGGCGTGGTCGAGCGAGGCCATGTCGAAACCGCGCTGCCCCCACAGGGGTTCCACGGGGATGCGCACGGCATCGAGGAGGGTCATGTCGCTCGCGTACGTGAGCGCGCAGGTGTGCACGAGCGGGTCGTCGCCGAGGGGCCCGACCGCGCGCATCCAGACCGCGCTGCGCGGCTCGGCGCGCTCGATGTCCTCGGGGGACCAGCGCAGCCGGTCCACGTAGCGGATGTCGAAGGGCTGGCGCCGCGCCATGAGTTCCAACGCGTCGGGCAGTGTGCCCAGATGAGCACTCACCTCGTCGGCGATCGTCGGCAGGGACTCCGGATCGGGAACCTCGCGCGCCGGCGGCAGCTGGTGCTCGAAGCTCCCGTCCTCGGGCTTGTGGAAGGAGGCGGTCAGATTGAAGATCGTGCGGCCCTGCTGCACGGCGGTGACGCGGCGCGTCGTGAACGACCGGCCGTCGCGGACCCGTTCGACCTGGTACACGATGGGCACGCCGGGACGGCCCGGGCGCAGGAAGTACGCGTGCAGCGAGTGCACGGGCCGGTCGCCCTCGGTGGTGCGGCCCGCGGCGACGAGCGCCTGGCCGGCCACCTGGCCGCCGAATACCCGCTGCAGGGACTCCTGCGGGCTGCGGCCCCGGAAGATGTTGACCTCGATCTGCTCCAGGTCGAGCAGGTCGACGAGCCGCTCAGCTGGATTCGTCATGGAGTGTTCTCTCATCTCTGCGCCGCGCTCCGAGCGCTGCGTCCGGGGTCCGCGACCGGGTCAGGACCTACAGCTGGCCGACATCCGTGACACGGATGACCGCACGGCCCTCCGCGTCGGACGCCTCAAGATCGACCTCGGCGCTGATGCCCCAGTCGTGATCGCCGTTCGGATCGGCGAACGTCTGGCGCACCCGCCACAGGCCGTGCGCGGCGTCCTCCTCGATCCGCAGCAGCTTCGGCCCGCGGGCGTCGGGACCGGTGCCGAGATCTTCGTACTCGTCCCAGTACTTGTCCATGGCCTCACCCCAGGCGTCCGCGTCCCACCCGGCGTCGGCGTCCAGCTCGCCCAGTTCATCGACGTTGTCGAGGGCGGCCAGCTCGACCCGGCGGAACATGGCGTTGCGGACGAGCACACGGAACGCGCGCGCGTTCGCCGTGACCGGCTTGACCTGGTCGGCCTTCTCCTGGGCCTCCTCGGCCGTCATGACCTCGGGGTTGGCGAGCTGTTCCCACTCGTCGAGGAGACTGGAGTCGACCTGTCGGACCATCTCGCCCAGCCAGGCGATCAGATCCTCGAGGTCCTCGGACTTGAGGTCGTCGGGCACCGTGTGCTCAAGGGTCTTGTACGCGCCGGCGAGGTAGCGCAGCACGATGCCCTCGGTGCGGGCGAGCTCGTAGAAGGACACGAACTCCGTGAACGTCATGGCCCGTTCGTACATGTCCCGGATCACGGACTTCGGCGACAGCGGGTGGTCACCCACCCACGGGTGGCTCCGGCGGTACACGTCGTACGCGTGGAAGAGCAGCTCCTCCAGGGGCTTCGGGTACGTGACGTCCTGGAGCCGCTCCATGCGGTCCTCGTACTCGACGCCGTCGGACTTCATCGCCGCGACGGCCTCGCCGCGCGCCTTGTTCTGCTGGGCGGCGAGGATCTGCCGCGGGTCGTCGAGCGTCGACTCCACGACGGACACCATGTCCAGCGCGTACGACGGCGAGTCGGGGTCGAGCAGGTCGAAGGAGGCGAGGGCGAACGTCGACAGCGGCTGGTTGAGCGCGAAGTCCTGTTGCAGATCGACCGTCAGACGCACGATCCGGCCCGTGGAGTCGGGCTCGTCGAGCTTCTCGACGATGCCGCCGTCGAGGAGCGAACGGTAGATGGCGATCGCGCGGCGGATGTGCCGCAGCTGCTGCTTGCGCGGCTCGTGGTTGTCCTCGAGGAGGTGACGCATGGCCTCGAAGGCGTTGCCGGGCCGGGCGATGACCGCGAGCAGCATCATGTGCGTCACCCGGAAGCGGGACGTCAGCGGCTCGGGATCGGAGCCGATCAGCTTCTCGAAGGTGTTCTCGGTCCAGGCGACGAACCCCTCGGGCGCCTTCTTGCGGACCACCTTGCGGCGCTTCTTCGGGTCGTCGCCCGCCTTCGTGAGCGCCTTCTCGTTCTCGATGACGTGCTCGGGCGCCTGCGCCACGACGAGGCCCGCCGTGTCGAAGCCGGCCCGCCCGGCGCGCCCCGCGATCTGGTGGAACTCCCGAGCGCGCAGCGTCCGCACCCGCGTCCCGTCGTACTTCGTCAGGGCGGTGAACAGGACTGTGCGGATGGGCACGTTGACCCCCACGCCCAGCGTGTCCGTGCCGCAGATGACCTTCAAAAGGCCGGCCTGCGCGAGCTTCTCCACCAGCCGCCGGTACTTGGGCAGCATGCCCGCGTGGTGCACGCCGATCCCGTGCCGCACGTAGCGCGACAGATTGCGGCCGAACTTGGTGGTGAAGCGGAAGTTGCCGATCAGGTCGGCGATCTTCTCCTTCTCCTCGCGCGTGCACATGTTGATGCTCATGAGTGCCTGCGCGCGCTCCACGGCCTGCGCCTGCGTGAAGTGCACGATGTACACCGGGGCCTGCCGGGTCTCGAGCAGCTCGGTCAGCGTCTCCGTGAGCGGCGTGAGCCGGTACTCGTAGGAAAGGGGAACCGGGCGCGTCGCGGAGCGGACCACCGACGTGGGTCGGCCGGTGCGCCGCGTCAGGTCCTTCTCGAACATCGCGACGTCGCCGAGCGTCGCCGACATCAGGATGAACTGCACCTGGGGGAGTTCGAGCAGCGGAATCTGCCAGGCCCAGCCGCGGTCGCCCTCCGCGTAGAAGTGGAACTCGTCCATCACGACCTGGCCGATGTCGGCCCTAGCCCCGTCGCGCAGCGCGATGGACGCGAGGATCTCGGCGGTGCAGCAGATCACGGGGGCATCGGCGTTGACGGACGCGTCACCCGTGAGCATGCCGACGTTCTCCGTGCCGAAGAGCTTGCACAGCTCGAAGAACTTCTCGGAGACCAGCGCCTTGATCGGTGCCGTGTAGAAGGTGACCTCGTCCCGCGCGAGCGCCGCGAAGTGCGCACCGGCGGCGATCATGCTCTTGCCGGACCCGGTGGGCGTCGAGACGATCACGTTCGCCCCCGACACCACCTCGATCAGCGCCTCCTCCTGGTGGGGATAGAGGGTGATCCCGCGCTCCTCGGCCCACGACTCGAAAGCCTCGTAGAGGGCGTCGGGGTCGGCGGTCCTGGGCAGCTGATCGATAAGGGTCACGCCCCCATCTTGCCTGCCTTCCGACCCGATCCGGCAATCGGTTGCCTGTACGAAGATCACGAAAGGTACGCTGTGGCGCCGACGGAGCGTCAGGACGCGGTGGCCCGGGTGGGGACAACTGGGCACCGACACAAGTGGAATGGGGCGGAACACAGCCATGATGGGACCGGCACACTCGCTGTCAGGAGCAGCGGCCTGGCTGGGGGTGGGGGCGGCCGCAGCCGCCGCCGGTCACCCCATGCCCTGGCCCGTCGTGCTCGTCGGGGCACTGATCTGCGCGGGCGCAGCCCTCGCCCCCGACCTGGACCACAAGGCGGCCACCATCTCGCGGGCCTTCGGCCCGGTGTCGCGCGGCCTGTGCGAGATCGTCGACAAGCTGTCGTACGCGGTCTACAAGGCGACCCGCATGAAGGGCGACCCGCGCCGTTCCGGCGGACACCGCACCCTCACGCACACCTGGCTGTGGGCGGTTCTGATCGGCGCCGGCGCCTCGGCGGCGGCCATCTTCGGCGGGCGCTGGGCGGTCCTCGCCCTCCTCTTCGTCCACATGGTCCTCGCCATCGAGGGCCTGCTGTGGCGGGCGGCACGCGGCTCCAGCAGCGACGTCCTGGTGTGGCTGCTCGCCGGGACCAGTGCCTGGATACTCGCCGGAGTCCTCGACAAGCCGGGCAACGGCTCGGACTGGCTGTTCACACAGCCCGGCCAGGAGTACCTGTGGCTGGGCCTGCCCATCGTCCTGGGCGCCCTGGTCCACGACATCGGGGACGCGCTCACGGTCTCGGGCTGCCCGGTCCTGTGGCCCATCCCCATCGGCCGCAGGCGCTGGTACCCGATCGGCCCGCCCAAGATGATGCGCTTCCGCGCGGGAAGCTGGGTCGAGCTGAAGGTCCTGATGCCTGTGTTCATGCTGCTCGGCGGAGTGGGGTGCGCGGCCGCGCTCAACGTCATCTGAGCCGCCGCACGCCCCTGGGGGGTGTCCCCCTTGCCCCGCCCGAGCGATCACCCGTGCCAGGACCGCCACAACGCCGCGTATGCGCCGTCGGCCGCCACCAGCTGGTCATGGCTGCCGAGCTCGCTGATCCGGCCCTCCTCGACCACGGCGATCACATCCGCGTCGTGCGCGGTGTGCAGCCGGTGGGCGATGGCCACGACCGTGCGGCCGTCGAGGACCCTGCCGAGCGAACGCTCCAGGTTCCTGGCCGCCCGCGGATCGAGCAGCGAGGTCGCCTCGTCCAGGACCAGGGTGTGCGGATCGGCGAGGACCAGGCGCGCCAGGGCGACCTGCTGGGCCTGCGCCGGGGTCAGCGCCACCGCGCCGGAGCCGACCTCGGTGTCGAGGCCCCCGTCGAGCGCGCGCGCCCAGCCGTCCGCGTCGACCGCGCCGAGAGCCGCCCACAGCTCGGTGTCCTCGGCCCCGGTGCGCGCGAGGCGCAGATTGTCGCGCAGGGAGCCGACGAACACGTGGTGCTCCTGGTTGACCAGCGCCACGTGCGAGCGCACGCGCTCCGCGGGCATCCGGGAGAGCTCGGCGCCTCCCAGCGTGACCTGGCCGGTGCGCGGCGCGTAGATCCCGGCGAGGAGCCGGCCGAGCGTGGACTTGCCCGCACCGGAGGGTCCGACCAGCGCGAGCCGCGTACCGGGCCGCACATCGAGGGACACCTCGCGCAGCACGTCGACGCCCGCCCGGTACCCGAAGTGGACGTCGTCGGCCTGCACGTGCCGGCCGTCCGGCGCCACCGCGGCGTCACCCGCGTCCGGCTCGATGTCCCTGACCCCCACGAGCCGGGCCAGCGACACCTGGGCGCCCTGGAGCTCGTCGTACCAGCGCAGGATCAGGCCCACCGGGTCCACCAGCATCTGGGCGATCAGCGCGCCGGTCGTCAGCTGCCCGACGCCGATCCAGCCCTGGAGCGCGAAGACACCGCCGATCAGGAGCACCGCGCACAGGACGGTCACATGGGTGGCGCTGATGACCGGGAAGAACACCGACCGCAGATAGAGCGTGTAGCGCTCCCACGCCGTCCACTCCTTCACCCGTCGATCGGACATCGCCACGCGACGGTCACCGAGCCGGTGCGCCTCGATGGTGCGCCCGGCGTCGACGGTCTCCGCGAGGGCCGCCGCCACCGCGGCGTAGCCGGCGGCCTCCGAGCGGTAAGCGGACGGGGCCCGCTTGAAGTACCAGCGGCAGCCGACGACCAGCAGCGGTACCGCGACGAGTACCGCTGGTGCCAGCGGCGGAGCGGTCACGGCGAGACCGCCGAGGAGCAGCCCCACCCACACGACGCCGATGGACAGCTGGGGTACGGCCTCGCGCATCGCGTTGGCGAGCCGGTCGATGTCGGTGGTGATACGCGAAAGGAGATCGCCGGTACCGGCCCGTTCGAGCACGCCGGGCGGCAGGCCGACCGCTCGCACGAGGAAGTCCTCACGCAGGTCCGCGAGCATCCGCTCGCCGAGCATCGCGCCCCGCAGCCGCACCTGCCGCACGAACACGGCCTGGACGACGAGCGCGACGACGAACAGCGCGATGGTGCTGCCCAGATGCTCCACGCGCAGCCGGTCCGTGCCGTCCGAGACGTCCTGGACCAGAGCGCCGAGCAGGAAGGGGCCGACCATCGACGCCACGACGGCGATCGCGTTCACGCCGATGAGCAGCACGAACGCGCGGCGGTGCCGCTGATACAGCTCGCGGACGTAGGACCGCACGGTCGCCGGGGCGCCGACGGGCAGCGTGTTCGCCGTGGTCGGGGCCGCTGGGTCGTAGGCCGGTGGCGCCAGGCCGATCATGCCGTCTCCTCGATCTCGGTGAGTTCTTCGATGCCGGCGTCGCCGATGTCCGGTTCGCCGCGCAGAGAGGTGCCGCCGTTCTGGGACTGTGTTGCCGGCGCCGCCTCCTCGTCGGTCTCGCGGGTCACGACGGCCCGGTACCGGGGCTCGGTGAGCACCAGTTCCCGGTGCTCGCCGACTGCCGCGACCGTGCCGTCGTGGACCAGGACCACCCGGTCCGCGCGGTCGAGCAGCAGCGGGGACGAAGTGAGCACGACGGTCGTACGCCCACTGCGCAGCGCGCGTACGCCGTCGGCGATCCTGGCTTCGGTGTGGGAGTCGACGGCGGACGTCGGCTCGTCGAGGACCAGCGCCTCCGGGTCGGTGACCAGGGACCGCGCCAGCGCGAGCCGCTGCCGCTGGCCCCCGGAGAGGGAACGGCCGCGCTCGGTGATCCGCACGTTCATCGGGTCGTCGTCCAGCGACGCCTGCGACAGTGCGTCCAGCACGTCGGCGCACTGTGCCGCGGTCAGCGCCTCCTCGGGACGCACGGAGCCCGAGGACGGGACGTCGAACAGTTCGGCGAGCGTGCCGGACAGCAGCACGGGGTCCTTGTCCTGGACGAGGACGGCGGCGCGGGCCGTGTCCAGCGGCAGTTCGTCGAGGGGTACCCCACCGAGCAGCACGGAGGGCAGGGCGGTGACGGGGGCGGTCCGCTCATCGGGATCGCTCCCGGAGCCGGAGCTAGAGCCCGAGTCGGTCTCGGAGCCGGAGCCCGAGTCGGTCGTCTTGGGGCTGGTACCGGAACCCTTGTCCGGACCGGTCCCGGTGCCCGCGATCGTGGGGTGTCCCCCGAGACGGTCCGCGAGGCGGCCCGCGAGGTCCGGGTCGCCGCACACCACGGCGGTGAGCCGGCCCGCGGGCGCCAGCAGTCCCGTCACCGGGTCGTACAGGTCACCGGCCGGTGCCTCGGCGGCCCGGAGTCCGCCCGGCTCCGTGACCCGTTCGAGGGAGAGGACACGTGCCGCGCGCTGGGCCGAGGGGCGCGAGAAGGAGTACGCCATGGCGATCTCCGCGAAGTGCCGCAACGGGTAGTTGAGGATCATCACGGCGCTGTACACGGTGACGAGATCGCCGACGGTGATCCGGCCCTGGCGGGCAAGCTCGATGCCGTACCAGACGACAGCGATCAGCAGCAGGCCGGGCAGCAGCACCTGGACCGCGGAGATCAAGGACCACATGCGGGCGTTGTGGACGGCGGCTGTGCGGACCTCCTGGGAGGCGCGGCGATAGCGGTCGAGGAACAGTTCCTCGCCGCCGATGCCGCGCAGGACGCGCAGTCCCGCGACGGTGTCCGAGGCGAGTTCCGTGGCCCGGCCCGCCTTCTCACGCTGTTGGTCGGCACGGCGGGTGGCGCGGGGGAGGAGCGGCAGGACGGCGAGCGCGAGGACGGGCATGCCGATGGCGACGACGCTGCCGAGCGCCGGCTGGTAGAGGACGAGCCCCACGCAGACCACGACAACGGTGAGCGCGGCGGCGGCGAAGCGCGACAGCGCCTCGATGAACCAGCCGATTTTCTCGACATCGCCGGTGGAGACGGCGATGACCTCGCCGGCGGCGACCCGCCGCGTCAGTGCGGCGCCCAGGGCCGCCGTCCTGCGGGCGATGAGCTGCTGCACCCGGGCCGCCGAGGTGATCCAGTTGGTGACCGCCGTCCGGTGCAGCATCGTGTCGCCGAGGGCGAGCGCGGCGCCGAGGAGCAGGATCAGCCCGCCCGCGAGGGCGAGCCGCGAGCCGGAGCCGTCGACCACGGCCTGCACGGCGAAGCCGACACCGTAGGGAAGGGAGGCGACGGACAGGAAGTGCAGGAGCCCCCAGGCGAGGGACTTGAGCTGGCCGCCGAGCTGGTTCCGGCCCAGCCAGAACAGGAATCGGGGGCCCGAGCGGGCATCCGGCAGGCCCGGGTCGGGATACGGAAGATCGTGGATCTGCATGACGTCCCAGGGCTCGGAAGGGGAGAGCGAAGTTGGGGTACGGACGGAACAAACCGTGCAAGGTTCGCGGGATTCCGGCATCGGAGGCAAACGGTTTTCCGCCGCGGGGCAAAGTTTCGGCTCGCGTTCGACGCCGGAGGCAGGGCTGGTCGGGGTCACCCGGTGCGTGGTGCGACCATGGACCGTATGCGTAACGCGGGTGCGGTTCGAACGGCGGTCGCTGCGGCGGCCTGCAGCGTCCTTCTCATGACCCTTTCGGCCTGCGGCGGTTCGAGCGGAGGCGACGGGACCGAGCGGAAGGCCGAGTCGGGCTCCGCCGACGCCAGGCAGGAGGACCGCCCGGCCGTCGACCTCAAGCGCATTCCCGACGTGGGCGACCAGCTCCAGTCGAAGATCCCGCAGGACGCGGGGCAGGTCGTCGCGGTCTACGGTGACGGCAAGAACTCCGGTGACTCGACCGTCGTGCTCTACACGAAGTCCGGTTCGGCCTGGGAAAAGACGCGCAGCTGGCCCGCGCACAACGGCAAGAAGGGCTGGACCGCCGACCACCGCGAGGGCGACAAGCGAAGCCCCATAGGAGTGTTCACCCTCACGGATGCGGGCGGTGTGCTCGCCGACCCCGGCGCGAAGCTGCCGTACACGCAGGCGGCGTCGTTCCAGGCCCCCCACTACTGGGCCAAGTCGCACTGGCACGACTTCGACTACGTCATCGCCATCGACTACAACCGCGTGAAGGGCACCGCGCCGAACGACCCGACCCGGCCCGAGGGGCAGACCAAGGGCGGCAGCATCTGGCTCCACATGGACCACGGCAGCGGCACTTCGGCGTGCGTGAGCCTGTCGAAGTCCGGGATGGAGTACCTGTTGCGCACGATCGACCCGAAGCAGCATCCGGTCGTGGTGATGGGCGACAAGGCGTCACTCAAGAGCTGACGCGACACCAGTTGCCGACGTCGGCCTGGCATGAGGGCCGCCGCGGGGTGCAGCGCGGCCTTGGGGTTGCGGGGTGACGGTGCGGCGTCAGGGGCTGTTGCGGGGGCAGCGTCCGCCCCGTACAACACCCCTCATGAGAAGACGCGTCATGTCCATGCTCGCCGCGGTGACTCTCGCGGCCGCTGCCCTCGCCGGCCAGGCCAACGCGGCCTCCGCCGAACCCCACTCGTCCGCGCCCCCATCCACAGGCGCCAACGCCACCGTCGCGCCCCAATCCGCCACCTCACCCGCCGAGTTCGGCACCGACTGGCACGACCCGATCACTGCCACACCGCCCGTGGCGAAGCCGGCCGGCAAGTCCTGCCGTGTGACGCTCGCGGAGACCGAGTTCCGTGACTTCACGCCCTACAAGGGCAGTTACACCCCGCCCAAGGGCTGCGGAGACCGGTGGAGCAAGGTCGTCCTGCGCCTCGACGGCAAGGTCAAGGGCCGGCAGTTCGACCGTCTCGGCTATCTGCACATCGGTGGCGTGGAAGTCCTGCGCACCTCCACCCCCGAGCCCTCGCCCGACGGCATCGCCTGGAATGTGGAAAAGGACGTCACCCGCTACAGCGACACCCTGCGGGCCGACCAGCCGGTCGAGATGCTCATAGGCAACGTTGTCGACGACACGTACACCGGTGTCATCGAGGTGAAGGCCACCCTGACCTTCTACGCCGCCGAGCCGCACGCGAAGCGGCAGCCCGAAACGGACACCCCGGACCGCGTGCTCACCCTCGACCAGGGCAAACTCACCGCCCCGCGCAACAGTGAGCGCATCGTCGCCGAGGTGTACGCCACCGGATCGGGCGGCGGCTGCGAGGAGTTCTGGTACCTGGCGGTGCCGAACGAGGTCCCGTACTCATGCAAGGCGGACGGCGGACCGTACCGCGAGGTGCAGATCTCTGTGGACGGCCACCTCGCAGGCATCGCCTCGCCGTTCCCGAACGTCTGGACGGGCGGCTGGTCCAACCCCTTCCTCTGGTACGTGGTCCCGGCCCCGGGAGCCTTCGACGTCCGGCCCCTCCAGTACGACCTGACGCCGTTCGCCGGACTCCTCGATGACGGCCGTCCGCACCAGATAGACGTCTCCGTCGTGGGTGTCCCGAAAGGCCAGAGCGGCTGGAGTGTCCCGGTCAACGTGCTCGTCTGGCAGGACGGCGGGAGTTCGCGCGTCACCGGCGCGCTGACCGGCCACAAGGAGAGCGAGCCGGCCGGCTCGACGACGTACACGCCCGGCACGGACGAGTACCGCCTCGACGCACGTGGCGGGCACAGGCTGACGGTGTCCGGCTATGTGAACACCTCGCACGGCCGCGTCGCCACCACCGTCACCCGCGACCTCACCAGCACGTCCACGCACCGCTGGACCGACGGCGAGAACAACGACGCGCTGAAGGGGACTTGGAGCGACCGCCAGACCGTCGTCTCCGGCCACGACATCCTTCGCACGAACCGGACTTACACGATGGACGGCGCCACCACGCTCGACGCGGACAACCGGCTGCGGACCGTGATCGAGCTCGGCGACCGGGCCGGGACGGGACGGGCCACGGGCGCGAGCCGCACGGCGTGGACGGTGCTCGACGACACCTACACGGGTGACGCCTCGTACACGGCGAACGTTCCGCGGGAACAACGGCACGCGGTGGGTACCAGTCGTGAGCGATACCGTCTGACCAGCACCGACGGCTGCTACGACCGCGAACTGGTCGCAGTGCAGGGTGCGTTGACGGTGGACCGCAGGCACTGCTGAGGGGCACGGCTGGGGCGCGGCCGTAGGCGCGGGCGCCCAGGTCTTGGAGCAATGTCCAAGATTTACGCCGATGTGACATCGGGGTCTTCTACGGAAGCGGCTACTCCGACATAGTGACGCTTCGCGGAAGGGAATTGGAATCCAACTTCCGCATAGCAGAATCCGCACAAGTCACTGACGTTGCTCCGGAGGAATGCCCGTGCCGCAGTCCGTACCGTCCCTGCCGCGACGCGCCGCACGCGTACTACGCACCTCATTGTTCGCGCAGGTCGCCTGCGCACTCGTGATCGGAGTCGTCGTCGGACGGCTGTGGCCCCACGCGGGCACAGCCGTCCAGCCGCTCGGCGACGGCTTCGTACGGCTCATCAAGGCGATGATCGCGCCCCTTGTGTTCTGCGTGGTCGTCGCCGGAATCACCAAGGCCGGAGACCTCAAGGCCTTCGGCCGCATCGGGCTCAAGGCCCTCCTCTGGTTCGAGGCGGCGACGACCGTCGCCCTCGTCGTCGGCCTGCTCGCCGGAAACCTGGCGGGCCCCGGCGTCGGCATGAACGTCGACCCGTCCAAGCTGGACGCGTCCGCCGTCGAGGACAAGACCGGCGGCGGCTCGCTCCCGTCGACCGGCGACTTCATCCTGCACTCGCTCCCCGACAGTGCGGTCGGCGCCTTCGCCGAGAACTCGCTGCTCCAAGTGCTCGTCCTCGCCTGCCTCGTGGGCGCAGCCCTGCTGCACCTCGGCAACACCAAGGTCCCCGCGATCCTGCCCGCCATCGAACAGGGCCAGGAAGTGGTCTTCGCCGTCGTCGGATTCATCATGAAGCTGGCCCCGCTCGCCGTCTTCGGCGCGACGGCACACCTCGTGGGCGAGTACGGCCTCGGCGCCCTGTCGACGTACGGCAAGCTCATAGGCGTCTGTTACGCCGTCGCCGTGATCTTCCTCGTGCTCCTCGGCCTCGCCATGAAGGCGGTCACCGGACTGAGCCTGTGGAAGTTCGTCCGTTACACGCGCGAGGAACTGCTCCTCGCGCTCGGCACCGCCTCCAGCGAGACAGTCATGCCCCGCATGATGCAGAAGCTGCGCCACGCCGGCTGCCGCGACGACGCCGTGGGCCTGGTCCTGCCGACGGGGTACTCGTTCAACCTCGACGGAGCGTCGATCTACCTCTCCATCGGCACGTTGTTCATCGCGCAGGCCGTCGGCGTGGACCTCTCGCTCGGCCAGCAGATCACCGTCGTGATCGTCCTGATGCTCACCAGCAAGGGCATGGCGGGGGTGCCCGGTTCGGCCTTCCTCGCGCTGTCGGCCACCGCGTCCGCACTCGGCGTCATCCCGGCGGGTGCCGTCGCCCTGCTGCTCGGCGTCGACCGCATCATGGACGCCATGCGCGTCTCCACGAACCTGCTCGGCAACTGCGTGGCCGTCTTCGTGGTCTCCCGCTGGGAGGGCGCGCTCGACACGGCCAAGGCCAAGAAGGTGCTGGGCGGCGAGATCGCGTTCGTACCGGAGGAGGACCGCGACGGGCCGGTCGAGTCGCCGGAGCCTGCCAAGACTCAGGGTTCCAAATCCCCTGCGGAGACGGTGGGTTGAGCCACGGGGGGCCCGGCGGCAAGCACGAAGCCGCCGGGCCCCCGTGCCGTCAGGCCTCCTCGGGCTTCTCGGAATCCACCCCCGGCCGCGCCTTCTTCCACATCCCGCGCGTGAAGTCGGGGATCGCCTGAGGCGCCCCCTTCGCCTTGATCGACAGATGGCTCAGCGGCACCGGAGACGTCCACGTAGCGGCGTCGTAGACGTCGAAGTCCGGTACCAGGCCCACCCGCAGACACTGCATCAGACGGAACACCATGATGTAGTCCATGCCGCCGTGGCCGCCCGGCGGGTTGGAGTGCTCCTTCCACAGCCAGTGGTCGAAGTCGGTGTACTTGGAGAAGTCACCCCAGGAGTCGTTCGTGTGGTCCGGCTCTATATAGATCCGCTCCGGGTAGTCCTCGAACACACCCTTCGTGCCGCCGAGGCTGTTGATCCGCGAGTAGGGGTGGGGTGTGGACACATCGTGTTCGAGCCGGATGACGCGCCCCTTAGCGGTCTGGACCAGACTGATGGTGCGGTCGGACTCGATGTACGTCTCCTTCCAGCTCGGATCGCCCTTCGGCATGTGGGCCTCGCGGTACTGGGCGAGGCCGAGTGAGGGCGTGCCGAAGCTGGAGATGTGCGTGACGCGGTCACCACGGTTGATGTCCATGTAGTTGGCGACCGGGCCGAAGCCGTGGTTGGGGTACAGATCGCCGCGCAGCCGCGTGTGCCACAGCCGCCGCCACGGGCCCTCGTAGTAGTCAGGGTCGAACATCAGGCCGCGCAGGTCATGGTTGTATGCGCCCGCTCCGTGCAGCAGATCGCCGAACTTGCCGGCGTGCGCCATCCGCAGGACCCGCATCTCGTTCCTGCCGTAGCAGCAGTTCTCCAGCTGCATGCAGTGTCTGCGGGTGCGCTCGGAGAGATCGACCAACTCCCAGAGCTGGTCGAGCTGGAGGGCGATCGGACACTCCACACCGACGTGCTTGCCGTTCAGCATCGCCGTCTTGGCCATCTCGAAGTGCCAGTCCCAGGGCGTCGCCGCGTACACGAAGTCGATGTCGCCCCGCTTGCACAGGTTCTCGAAATCGTGATCGCCCTTGGTGTACGTCGCCGGGGCGGGCTGGCCCGCGGCCGTCACCTTGGCCGCCGCTCTCGCGGTCTTGTCCTTCACCGGGTCGCAGAGCGCGACCACTTGGACCCCTGGGATCGCCAGGAACAGATCGATCATGCTGCCGCCGCGGTTGCCGAGTCCGATGATGCCGACCCGCACGGTGGAACGCCCCTCGAAGGGCACGCCGACCATGGTCTCGCCCTTCCGGGCCGGGGCCTCGGCCGCCGCCCCGGCCTGCCCGGCCCCGCTCCGCCCGGCCTCGGCCTGCCCGCCGGCGGCCTGCACCGTGCCACCGGTGAACGCGCCGAGCCCGAGCCCCGCCCCGGCGATGCCGGCCGTCCGCAGTACGGCCCTGCGGGACTGCCCGGCTGCGTCGTGTCCGGCCTGCTCGGGGTGCTCGTGGCTCGCGTCGGGTGCCGGTGTCGCGTTGTCGTCGTGCATCGGACCTCCATCGATAGGTGGCTGCGCTGCAAGCGCTTGCCACCCTGGAGGGGGACGACACGGGGACGCAAGGGGCGGAAGTGGTCCGGGAGTTGGACTTTCTTTACAGACTCTTGGGGACCTACGGGTAGCGGAGAGACGGAAGTTGGCCTGACAAGGCCCTGGGGGCCACCGACCCTAGGGACGCGTCGCGCGCTCCAGCTCCACGATCACGGAGTAGTAGCCGCGGCCCGTCGAGTGGTCCATGCCCACCTCGCACATGCGGTTCGCCGACAGATGCGCGTCGAAGTCCCGGGCGGTCACCTCGGCCGCCTCCTTGCGCGTGGCCGACTCGGTGAGCTCCTTGTGGAGCATGCCCCGGTCGCCCGCGAAGGCGCAGCACCCGGCGTCGTCAGGGACGACGACCTCGTCGGCGCAGGCCTCGGCGACGGCCCGCAACTGCGCCACATCGCCGAGGTGCTCCATGGAGCACGTCGGATGAAGGACCGCCGAACCGACCGTCCGGTGCACCGTGAGGTGCGCAAGCAGCTCGTCCGCAGCCCAGACGATCGAGTCGACGATCTTGAGCTCCTTGTGCAACTCCCTGTTGTCGTCCGTCAGATAGGGCACGACTTCATGGGCGATGCCGAGCGTGCACGACGAGGCGTCGACGACGAGCGGCAGTCTGCCGCCGGCGGTCCAGCCCCAGGCCGCCTCGACGATCCGGTTCGCCATGACGGTGGTGCCCCCGTCGTACCCCTTTGAGTGCCAGATCGTGGCGCAACACGTCCCCGCGACATCGTCCGGAATCCAGACCGGCCGTCCCGCGCGCGCGGACACGGCGACCATGGCCTGCGGGAGCGACACGTCACCCGGGGTGCCGAAGATACGGTTCACACAGGCCGGGTAGTAGACCGCGGCGGCGCCCACGCGCGCGGTGCGGGGCAGCTTCCGGGCGGCGGCAGCGGGGATCTCCGGCAGCCACTCCGGCACCAGGTCGGGGCGGACGGCCTTGCGGGCGGCCTGGGTCACGGAGGTCAGGAGCCGGTCGCCGATCTTGTCGGCGGCCGCCACGGCGAGCCGCGCCGACGCCTCGACGGCCTTGAAGTTCTTCGCGGTGAACGCGGCCACCTTCTCCTCGCGCGGGGTGTGCCGCGCGTGGCGGAACTCCTTCATGAAGGCGCCCGTGTCGATGCCGACCGGGCATGCCAGCTTGCAGGTCGAGTCGCCCGCGCACGTGTCCACCGCGTCGTACCCGTACGCCTCGACGAGCCCGTCCTCGACCGGCGAACCGGAGGGTTGGCGCATCATCTCGCGACGCAGGACGATCCGTTGGCGGGGTGTGGTCGTCAGGTCCTCACTGGGACACGTCGGTTCGCAGAAGCCGCACTCGATGCACGGGTCGGCGATCAGCTCCACCTTGGGGATCGTCTTCAGGCCGCGCAGATGGGCCTTGGGGTCGCGGTCGAGGACGATACGCGGCGCGAGAATGCCGCCCGGGTCGATGACCTGCTTGGTGCGCCACATCAACTCCGTGGCCTTCGTGCCCCATTCGAGTTCGAGGAACGGCGCGATGTTGCGCCCCGTGGCGTGCTCGGCCTTGAGCGACCCGTCGAAACGCTCGACGGTGAGACGGCAGAACTCGTCCATGAACGCGGCGTACCGCTCGACGTCCTCGGGCCTGCCCGCGTCGAAGGCGAGCAGGAAGTGCAGATTGCCGTGCGCCGCATGACCGGCGACGGCGGCGTCGAAGCCGTGCCGGGTCTGGAGTTCGAGGAGCGCCTCGCACGCCTCGGCCAGGCGCGACGGCGGCACCGCGAAATCCTCGGTGATCAGCGTCGTCCCGGAGGGGCGCGATCCGCCGACCGCCGTCACGAACGCCTTGCGGGCCTTCCAGTAGCCACCGATCGTCTTCGCGTCCCGTGTGAACGCGTTGGTCACCGAGGCCACGGGCGCCACCAGTTCGAGCCCTGCCAGCACCTCGGCGGCCGCCTCCTCGTAGCGCTCCTGGGCCGCCTCGTCCGGCGCGCGGAACTCGACCAGGAGCGCTGTCGTCGACTTGGGCAGGCGCGCCCAGTCGGCGGGCACGCCCTGCACGCTCACCGAGGCCCGGAGCGTATTGCCGTCCATCACCTCTACGGCGATCCCGCCCGCCGCGTTGAACAGCGGGACCGCCGCTGCCGCCGCGGGCAGCGAGGAGAAGAACAGCAGGGCCGTGGAGACCTTCCGGTCGAGGGGCAGTGTGTCGAAGACGACCTCGGAGATGAAGCCGAACGTCCCCTCGGACCCCACCATGAGGCCGCGCAGGATCTCCACGGGCGTCGCGCCGTCCAGGAACGCGTCCAGTCGGTAGCCGTTGGTGTTCTTGATCTCGTACTTGGCGCGGATGCGGGCGACCAGCTCGGCGTCGGCCTCGATCTCGTCCTTGATCTCCAACAGGCCCGCGCACAGCGCCGGTTCCGCGTGCGCCAGCAGATCGTCGGCGATGGGGTCTGCCGTGTCCACCACGGTGCCCGAGGGCAGCACGAAGGTGAGCGAGGCGACCGTCCGGTACGAGTTCCTGGTGGTGCCCGCCGTCATGCCCGACGCGTTGTTCGCGACGACCCCGCCGATCGTGCAGGCGATCGCGCTGGCCGGGTCGGGGCCGAGCACGCGGCCGTGCCGCGCGAGCGTGGTGTTGGCGCGCACGACCGTCGTCCCCGGGCCGATCCGGGCCTGCTCGCCGTCGCCGATGACCTCGATGCCCGCCCAGTGCCTGCGGACGTCCACGAGGATGTCCTCGCCCTGCGCCTGCCCGTTCAGCGACGTGCCCGCCGCGCGGAAGACCACCTCACGGCCCTTTCCGTGCGCGTACGACAGGACGGCCGACACATCGTCGATGTCCTCGGCGACCACCACGACCTGCGGCACGAAACGGTAGGGACTCGCGTCCGACGCGTACCGCACGAGGTCCGAGATGTGCGTGAGGACCTTGTCCGCCCCCAGGAGCCTGGCCAGCTCGGAACGGAGCGGCTCCGGGGTCCCGCCGGCCTGCGCGTCCGGTACCCGGTCGGGCGCCGGGCCTCCCGCGTGCGGTCCCGGGCGCAGCGCTTCCGGCTTCGGCTCCAGCAGGGGCATGCCTCTCCAACCTCTCTTCGGCCGCTGTCGGCCCGGGGCTAACAGCGGTGGTCGTACGGCGTCTCGAACAGCGCGTTCAGGAGGACGCCCAACTGGGCGCGCTGGTCGGGGCTCAATGGAGCCAGGATGTCCTCTGCGGCGGTCCTGCGCGCGCTGCGCAACTCACGAAGTGCTTTGCGCCCCAGCTCGGTGAGCTCGATGCGGATCACCCTGCGGTTGGTGGGATCGGGTACCCGGCGCACCAGGTCGGCCGTCTCGAGACCGTCGACCAGGGTCGTCACGGCGCGGGGCACGACTTCGAGGTGCTCGGCGAGGTCGGCCATGCGCGGCGGGGTGTCGTAGTGCACGAGGGTGCGCAGAAGCCGGGACTGGGCGGGTGTGATCCCGATCGGCTCCAGATGGCGCTTCTGGATCCGCTGCAGCCGTCGGGTCAGCCGGAGCAGCTGTTCCGCGAGAAGGCCGTCGGCGTCCGGGGTACTCATGTACGGAACAATATCAGGACCTTGTTCATTGTGAGTATAGGTAACAATGAGCTATGCTCCCTGAGACCTCGAATCGCCACCCGTAGGAGGCTCATGCATCACGACGCACCCGGCTGGACGCCGTCGCCCTCCGACACCACGTCGCCGGAGCCGCGACAGATGCGCCGCATCCTGGCCCTCTTCCGTCCCTACCGCGCCCGCCTCGCGCTGGTCGGTCTGCTCGTCGGCGCCGCCTCGCTCGTCTCGGTCGCCACGCCCTTCCTGCTCAAGGAGATCCTCGACACCGCGATCCCGCAAGGCCGCACCGGCCTGCTGAGCCTGCTCGCCCTGGGCATGATCCTCAGCGCCGTCGTGACCAGCATCTTCGGCGTCCTGCAGACCCTGATCTCCACGACCGTCGGCCAGCGCGTCATGCACGACCTGCGCACCGCCGTGTACGGCCGGCTCCAGCGCATGTCGCTCGCCTTCTTCACCAGGACTCGCACGGGCGAGGTCCAGTCCCGCATCGCCAACGACATCGGCGGCATGCAGGCGACGGTCACCTCCACCGCCACGTCCCTGGTCTCGAACCTCACCAGCGTGGTCGCCACCATCGTGGCGATGGTCGCGCTCGACTGGCGGCTCACGGTCGTCTCGCTGCTCCTGCTGCCCGTCTTCGTGTGGATAAGCCGCCGGGTCGGCCGTGAGCGCAAGAAGATCACCACGCAGCGTCAGAAGCAGATGGCCGCGATGGCCGCCACGGTCACCGAGTCCCTCTCCGTGAGCGGCATCCTCCTCGGCCGCACCATGGGGCGCGCCGACTCGCTCACCCGCTCGTTCGCCGACGAGTCCGAGCAGCTCGTCGGCCTCGAGGTCCGGTCGAACATGGCGGGGCGGTGGCGCATGGCCGTCATCACGATCGTCATGGCCGCCATGCCCGCCGTCATCTACTGGGTCGCGGGCGTCGCGCTCCAGCTCGGCGGCCCCTCCGTCTCGATCGGCACCCTGGTCGCGTTCGTCTCGCTCCAGCAGGGCCTGTTCCGGCCGACCGTGAGCCTGCTCGCCACCGGCGTCCAGATGCAGACCTCACTGGCGCTCTTCCAGCGCATCTTCGAGTACCTCGACCTGCCGATCGACATCACCGAGCCCGAGAAGCCCGTCCGCCTCGACGCGATCAAGGGCGAAGTCCGCTTCGAGAACGTCGAGTTCCGCTATGACGTCGCCGACGGCAAGAGTGCGGCGATACTCGACGGGATCGACATCACCGTTCCCGCGGGCGGCAGCCTGGCCGTCGTCGGCCCCACGGGTTCGGGCAAGTCCACGCTCAGCTATCTGGTGCCGCGTCTGTACGACGTCACGGGCGGTCGCGTCACGCTCGACGGGGTGGATGTGCGCGACCTGGACTTCGACACCCTCGCCCGAGCCATCGGCGTCGTCTCCCAGGAGACGTACCTCTTCCACGCCTCGGTCGCGGAGAACCTCCGCTTCGCCAAGCCCGACGCCACGGAGGAGGAGCTGCACGCGGCGGCCGGGGCGGCCCAGATCCACGAGCACATCGCCTCCCTGCCCGACGGCTACGACACCATCGTCGGAGAGCGCGGCCACCGGTTCTCCGGCGGCGAGAAGCAGCGCCTCGCCATCGCCCGCACCATCCTGCGCGACCCGCCGATCCTCATCCTCGACGAGGCGACGAGCGCCCTGGACACCCGCACCGAGTTCGCCGTGCAGGAGGCGATCGACGCACTGTCGGCCGATCGCACGACGGTGACGATCGCCCACCGGCTCTCCACGATCCGGAGCGCCGACCAGATCGTCGTCCTCGACGGCGGGCAGGTGGCCGAGCGGGGCACCCACGAGGAGCTTCTGGAGCGGGACGGCCGCTATGCCGCCCTGGTCCGCAGAGACGCCCAACTGGAGCCCGCGAGCTAGCCCGTGCCGGGGTGCGCGGGTGACGCCCAAGTGGAGCCACCCGCACGAAGATATGCCTGGTTTGTCACCCTTTGCGGGTTAGCGTTCGGCCATGCTGAACGAGACTCCGCAAAGAACCACGATGCGACTGACCCGCAGGGGCCGCGCCTCCCTGATCGCGGGTGGGGCCCTCGTGGCGGCGGCTGCCGCCGTAGTGGTGCCGCTCCTTCTCCCGGGCAACGGGGGCGGTGACAAGCGGCCGCAGGCGCTGACCGTCCCCGAGGGCTGGCGCGCGGGCCAGGTCTACAAGGCCCTGGACAAGGCCCTCAATGTCCCGGCGGGTACGACCAAAAAGGCGGTGCCCAAGGCCGGCCTCAAACTCCCCGGGGACGCGGGGGGTAACCCGGAGGGCTACCTCTTCCCGGCGACGTATCCAGTCAACGACAAGTCGACTCCGGCGACCCTGTTGTCCTACATGGTCAACACCGCCAACAAGAAGCTGAACGGCAGCCAGGTGACGGCGGGAGCCGACCGGGACGGGGTGAACCCCTATCAGACCCTCACCATCGCGAGCATCGTGCAGGCCGAGGCTGCCACCAAGGCAGACATGGGGAAGGTGGCCCGCATCATCTACAACCGGCTCGACCACGGCATGCCGCTCCAGATGGACTCGACCATCAACTACGGGCTCAACCGCTCCACACTCAACACCACCACCAAGGAGACCCGGGCCGAGAATCCGTACAACACCTATGTCCGGATGGGGCTGCCGCCCACCCCGATCGCCAACCCCGGGGCCGATGCCATGAAGGCCGCGATCAGCCCGCCGCAGGGGGACTGGCTGTACTTCGTGACGGTCAAGCCCGGCGACACCCGCTTCACGGCGGACTTCGACGAACAGCAGAAGAACGTCTCGGAGTTCAACAAGCTGCGCACGAGCGGCAAGCCGTCGTCCGCCTGATCGGGCCGTGCCCGAGCCGGTCGTATTCGAGCGGGTCGTGCCTGATCGGGGCGCGCCGGTGCGTCACACGGCGGCCGGCGCCCCGGCCAGCAGGCGCTTGATGTCCCGTACGGCCGCGCGCCCCGCGCGGTTGGCGCCGATCGTGCTGGCCGAAGGCCCGTAGCCCACCAGGTGGATCCGCGGATCGGCGACGACCCGGGTGTCCTCCGCCTGGATGCCGCCGCCGGGCCCGCGCAGCTTCAGTGGCGCCAGATGCTCGATCGCGGGCCGGAAACCCGTGGCCCACAGGATGATGTCCGCGTCGACCCGCCGTCCGTCGTCCCACTCCACGCCGGACGGTGTGATCCGGTCGAACATCGGCAGCCGGTCGAGCACACCATCGGCGCGGGCCTGCCGGATCGCGTCGTTCAACGGGAGTCCTGTGACCGACACCACGCTCTGCGGGGGCAGCCCGGCTCGGACCCGCTCGTCGACCAGGGCGACCGCCGCGCGGCCGAAGTTCTCGTCGAAGGGACCCTCGTTGAAGACGGGCGGCCGGCGCGTCACCCACGTCGTCGCAGCGGCGTACGGCGCGATCTCCATCAGATGCTGCGTACCGGAGGCCCCGCCGCCCACCACGATCACCCGCTGTCCGCGGAACGCCTCCGGACCCGGGTAGATCGCGGTGTGGAGCTGACGCCCGCGGAACGTCTCCTGTCCCGGGTAGCGCGGCCAGAACGGCCGGTCCCAGGTCCCCGTCGCATTGATCAGCGCCCGCGTCGACCACGTCCCGTCGGACGTCTCGACGAGGAGCCTGCGGCTGTCTCCCTCCCGTACGGCGCGCACATCGACGGGACGTCGCACCCGCAGGTCGAACGTCTCCTCGTACGAGGAGAAGTACGCCGCGATCACCTCTGACGACGGCCGGGACGGGTCCGCGCCGGTCAGTTCCATGCCCGGCAGCGCGTGCATGCCGTGCACTTTGCCGTATGTCAGTGAAGGCCAGCGGAACTGCCAGGCGCCGCCGGGACGCGGTGAGTGGTCGAGGACCACGAAGTCCCGCTCAGGCTCGAAGCCGGCCTGGCGCAGGTGATAGGCGCTGGACAGTCCTGCCTGCCCAGCGCCTATGACGACCACGTCGACCTCACGCGCGCCCGCTGTGTCCCGTACCCCGATATCGTTCACGGTTCTACTAACTGTGCCGGGGTCGTGGATCTTCCCGCACTCGGCGCGCGACGGTTCAGCGGCCCCCGGCGACCAGAAGCGGCGCGCCTCCGACGGCAGGCCTGGTGAGCGGGGACGCCGGGAGCCGCGGCAGCAGTCCGCGCGCCGCCAGATCCGGGATCACGCCCTCCCCGAACCAGTACGCCTCCTCCAAATGGGGATACCCCGACAGGACGAAGTGCTCGACGCCCAGCGCGTGGTACTCCTCGATCCGGTCCGCGACATCGCCGTGGCTGCCGACGAGCGCCGTGCCCGCGCCGCCCCGCACCAGACCGACGCCCGCCCACAGGTTGGGCGAGATCTCCAGGTCGTCGCGCGAGCCCCCGTGGAGCGCGAGCATCCGCTGCTGGCCGACCGACTCACTGCGGCCGAGCGCCTCCTGGGCGGCGGCCACCGTCTCCGGCGACAGGTCGTCGAGCAGCCGGTTCGCCGCAGCCCACGCCTCCGCCGACGAGTCGCGCGAAATGGTGTGCAGCCGGATCCCGAAGCGGACCGTGCGCCCCTCCCTCTCGGCGAGGCCTCTGATCCAGTCGATCTTCTGCTTCACCTGCTCGGGCGGTTCGCCCCAGGTCAGGTACACATCCGTGTGCCGCGCCGCGACCGGGCCCGCCGCCGCCGAGGAACCGCCGAAGAAGATCTCCGGCAGCGGGTCCGGCGGCAGCGCGGTGAGACCGCCCTCCACCTGGTAGTGCTCACCGTCGAAGTCGAACGGCTGCCCGCTCCACACCCCGCGGACGACGGACAGGAACTCGTCGGTCCGCGCATAGCGCCGGTCGTGGTCGAGATGGTCGCCGAAGCGCCGCTGCTCGGTCGAGTCACCACCCGTCACCACGTTCAGGAGCAGTCGCCCGCGCGTGATCCGCTGATACGTCGCCGCCATCTGGGCGGCGAGCACCGGCGAGATCACCCCGGGCCGGAAGGCAACCAGGAACTTCAGCCGCTCGGTGTGCTGGGCGAGCGCCACCGTCGTCAGCCAGGCGTCCTCGCACCACGTGCCCGTCGGTGTCAGTACCGCCTCGAACCCCAACTGCTCGGCGGCCTTGGCGATTTGGGCCAGATATTCGATGTCGGGCGCGCGCACGCCGCTGACCGGGGCGATCCGCGAGCGCTTGACGCCCCCGTCGGTGTAGGCGTGCCGGTCCACGAGCGTGCGGCCGTCGCCGCCGGTCGGCAGGAACCAGTGAAGGTGGACGCTCATCGTCAGGACTCCTTGCCGAGGGTGCGGGGTGCGGTCGTGGATGCCGGAAGGCCACCGTTGAACCGGGTGTCCACGAACGACGCGAAGTCGATCTTCCGGGGGATCAGCTTCAGTGCCGTGAAGGTGTCGGCGATCTGCTGCTCCGAGGCGATGGCGGGCTTGTCGACGGCGACGGTGACCCGGGTGCCGTTGGTGCGCTTCACCGCGTCCAGGGCGACGTCGTACGGCAGCCCGGTGTCCTTCGCCCAGACCTTCGCCCATGCCTCGGGATGCTTGAAGACCCAGTCCTGGGCTCGCTTGAGCCGCTTGAGGTAGTCACCGATCGCGGCGGCCTTCTTGCCGTCCTTGAGCGAGGACGGCGCCGCGATCTGGAACGCGAGCCCGTTGGTGATCCCGTCCCCATCGGTGAGCACCCGCCCCTGCTTCCCCCGCAGAACCTGGGAGGTGTACGGGTCCCAGACGGCCCAGGCGTCCACCTTGCCGCCGGTGAACGCGGCGAGCGCGTCGGCCGGCTGGAGGTACTTGACCTGCACGTCCTTCAGGGACAGGCCCGCCTTCTTCAGGGACGCGACGAGCTGGTAGTGCGCGGACGAACCCTGCGCCACGGCGATCGACTTGCCCTTGAGGTCCTCGGGCTTCTTCAGCTTCGAGTCGTTCGGGACGAGGATGGTGTCGCCCTTCGCGGTGCCGTGGCTGGCCGCCACGACGGAGATCTTCGAGTTGGCGCCGGCCGCGAAGACGGGCGGGGTGTTGCCGACCCCTCCGATGTCGACCGCCTTGGCGTTGACGGCCTCGAGGAGCGGCGGCCCGGACGTGAAGGTCGACCAGCGGATCTTGTAGTCGAGGTCGTCGAGCTCTCCGGCGGCCCGCAGCACGGCTTCCGAACCGCCCTTCTGATCACCGACGTTGAGCGTGAGGGCTCCCTTGCCGTCGGTCCTGCCGCCGCCCGAACCGCCCGTGGACGTATCGGCGGCGGAGGTGCCGGAGCAGGCGGCGAGCAGCAGGGCCAGGGGGAGCAGTAGAGCGGGGGCGAGGCGTCGTCGCATCGGGGAGTCCGTTTCGTGGGTTCATGGCCGGCGTGAGTCTGTCGGGCGCAGACCAAAATGGCCGTAGGGCGGTGCGCCGGTACGGGTGGTGTGTGTAGGGGATATAGGGGTGGGAAAGTGTGACGGGACGTCAGGCGGCGGCAGCGGCAGGAGAGGAAGCCTCCGGCGCGTCGACCCCCAGACGGTGGAGCAGCTCGGTGCGCAGTTCGCCGAAGCGCGGGTCGGATATCCCGCGCGGACGCTCCAGGTCGATCTTGGTCTCGTACGCGATGACGCCTTCGTCCATCACGAGCACGCGGTCGGCGAGCAGGACGGCCTCCTCGACGTCGTGCGTGACCAGGAGGACGGCGCAGCCGCGCCGCTGCCACAGCTCGTCGACGAGGCGCTGCGCCTTGATGCGGGTGAGCGCGTCGAGTGCGCCGAACGGCTCGTCGAGCAGCAGCAGGTCGGGCTCGCGCACCAGGGCGCGGGCCAGCGAGGCGCGCTGGGCCTCGCCGCCGGAGAGCGTCTTGGGCCAGGCGCTCGCACGGTGGCTGAGGCCGACCTCTTCCAACGCCCGCTCCGCGACTGCCCGTTCGGGCTTCCCGGGCAGCCCGAGCAGCACATTGCGCCACACTCGCTTCCACGGCATGAGGCGCGGCGCCTGGAACGCGACGGCCTTGCGGCGCGGCACGAGCACGGTGCCCTCGATGTCGCGGTCGAGCCCGGCGAGGATGCGCAGCAGGGTCGACTTGCCGCAGCCGCTGCGGCCGAGCAGCGCCACGAACTCGCCCGGCTGTACGTCGAGATCGAGGCGGTCGATGACGGCGCGCCCGTCGAAGGAGCGGGTGAGCCCCACCACGCGTACGGCCGAACGGGGCTCTGTGGACAGGGACTTGGTGCTGGTCACCGGCCGGTGAACGTCGGTCGCCATTGCAGCAGCAGCCTTTCGAGGGTACGGACGACGAAGTCGGCGAGCAGGCCGAGGAACGCGTAGACGATCAGGCACACGACTATGACGTCGGTCCGCAGGAAGTCGCGGGCCTGCACCATCAGGAAGCCGATGCCGGCGTCCGCGTTGATCTGCTCGGCGAAGACCAGGGCGAGCCACGAGATCCCGAGCGAGTACCGCAGCCCGGTCATCGCCCCGGGCAGCGCGCCCGGCAGGACCACATGGCGTACGAGACCCCACCGGGAGAGCCCCAGCGACTCTCCGGCCTCGATCAACTGCGCGTCCACGCCGCGGATTCCGGCGTACACATTCAGATACAGCGGGAACGAGACGCCCAGCGTGATGATGGCGATCTTCGGCGCCTCGCCGATCCCGAACCAGATGATGAACAGCGGGATCAGGCCGACGAACGGCACGGTCCGCAGCATCTGCACGCTCGCGTCGACGAGGTCCTCGCCGACCCGGAACAGGCCCGAGACGAGGGCGAGCCCCGTGCCGACGACGACGCCGAACAGCAGGCCGATCGCGACGCGTTGGAGTGAGACCCCCATGGCGTTCGGCAGCGACCCGTCGGCGACGAGATCGCCGGCGACGCGGGCGATGGTGCCGGGCGACGCGAGGACGTCGGCGGTCAATACGCCCGTACTGCTGAGGAGTTGCCACAGGATGAGCAGGAGGACGGGTCCGGATGTGCGGCGCAGCCACCTCGGGACCCGAGTGCGGCGGGTGGAGGACGGAACGAGTTGGACGAGTTCGGGACGACCGGCGGGTTCGGCATCGGAGTCGGCGGGGGCGGCGTCCGGGCCGGGCGACTTCGCGACGACGGCCGGATCCGGCGGGGCATGGCTGATGCTCATGGGTGCTCCACGCAGAAGGCAGGGGAGGGCAGCGATGAAGGTGTGAAGGGGTACGCGTATGCGTCAGCGCCCCCGCGTGAGGTCACGCGGGGTGGAGGCAGGTGCGTACGGGGCTACGCGACGTAGCAGGAGATGCGGGGAAAGGGCGTCAGCGGCCGCGGCGACACGCGGCGGAGGCCACCCGCAGCAGGTCGATGTGACCGCGCGTGGTGAGCAGAACTGAACGCAACATGCCGCAGAAAGTAGCCACTTTGTCGACGCATGGTCAATGCCGTCTCGATGGATGGACGCGCCGTATCAGGTGACGGGCGCGGATCGGGCGCGTACGGTGCCCGATGCGTGAGGATGGATCCATGTCCGACGCCTTCACCACGCGCATCCTGAACGTGTCCACCGGCTCCGCGGAGCGGGTCGTCGACCTGACCCACGACTGCCAGACCTTCCTGAGCGAGGTCGCCGAGGGGCGCGACGGCCTGCTCAACATCTTCGTGCCCCACGCGACGGCCGGCGTGGCCGTCATCGAAACGGGCGCGGGCAGCGACGACGACCTCCTCGCGGTCCTCCATTCACTGCTCCCCGCGGATGACCGCTGGCAACACCGCCACGGCTCCCCGGGCCACGGCCGCGACCACGTCCTCCCGGCCCTGGTCCCACCCCACGCGACCCTCCCGGTGATCGCCGGCACCCTGGAACTGGGCACGTGGCAGTCGGTGTGCCTGGTCGACACGAACAAGGACAACGCGCGGCGGGAGGTGCGGTTGTCGTTTCTCGCTTGAGTCGAACTCCAGCGCCAGCTCGTCGGGGCCACCCCCACCGCCCCAGATGCTCGGGCTGCTGGTCCGCTCCCCAGGCAAGGCGGTCCAGGCCTTTTCGAGTTGGCTGACGGCCACGTCGGCCCTTAACTTCAAATCTGGTTGGACCAGATGGAATGGGCGCGGTCCCGAGCTCAGGCGGTGAAGACCGCTTGGCGGATCCACGCCTCGATCCGCTCGGCGGATGCCAAGGCGTCCTTCGCCTCGGCTCCGGGGTCAGCCGCTCTCGCTGGAATCGCCGCTCTCAGGCCTGCGTGTGGTGCGTCGCGAGGAGGCGCGGACCCGGAACCGGGCGGTTGTCAGGACCGGGCCCACGCTCGGCTCGCCCGCGATGCGCGCCTGGAGAAGGTCCAGCAGCGCCAACGTCGTTTCCTCGGCGTAGAGTTCGACCGCCGAGATGGCGGGTCGGCTGTGCCGGGTGTGCTCGGAGTCGGAAGCCGCGGCAAGCATCGTCCGATCGGGCACAGCGACGCCGCGAGCCGTGAGGCCCGCTAGCACTCCGACCGCCTGACGGCCGGTGTGGCACAGGATCGCATCGGGGATCCCGTCGTCCACGATCGTGTGCGCGATGTTCTCACCGCCGTGCTCGCCGGCGCGCTCGGCCGACATGTAGACGCGCGGCGTGATCCCGGCGCTCTCACACCATGCGCGATACGTCGCCTCGCTGTCGATGTTCCAGGCATTGGGGTCGGCTCCGCGCAACAGCACGATCGATCGGGCACCGGATGCGGCGAAGTGCTCGTAGATGCGCCGGAAGTTGGAGCCGTCGTTCTCGGTGGCCCAGTCGGTGAAATCCGGGCGGCTGGGATCGCGTCCCAGCGTCACGTACGGGATCCCGCGCCGTTCGAGGAGGCCGATCACCGGATCATCCACGTGCGGCATCATCACGATGTAGCCGTCGAGCGACAGCGCGAACGGTGGTGTCGGCCGCTTGGTCGGGTCAGGCACGAGCATCAGGCTGAGTCCGCGGTCCATCGCCTGCGCCGAGGCGGCCCCGATGTAGCGCGTGAACACGTCGACGCCCCGCGGCGCGTACTCGCCCAGCGCGTCCAGCGATCGCATGACGAGTCCGATCGCCCCGACCGACGAGCGTCGCAGGCCGCGCGCGAGGGCGTCGGCTTCGTACTCCATCTCCTCGGCGACGGCCCGGACGCGCAGTCGCGTGGCCGCGCTCAGCGTCCCGGTGTCATTGAGCGCCATCGACACCGCCGCGACCGAGACACCCGCGCGCCGGGCGACATCGCGAATGGTCACGCCCTTCGATCGAGCCACGGCAACCTCCTTGGTTCGTACCTTCCCGCTGCTGCGTCACGCCGCCGGACCGGGGTTTCCGACGCAGGCCGGGCGACAGCGAGAGCAGAGAGCGGCACGGGCAACGCCATTGTATTAAACGTTTTATGGACCTAGCTTATCGCCCACCTCTCACCGTGACGTGCTTCACAAGCAAAGGTCGGACAGCAACACCATGAAGCTGCACACACTGCGCACGACCACCACCGATTTCCGCGACCGTGGACGCGAGATCGGCACGCGACACGCGGACCAGGTGCGTGATGTCAGCGCCCGCTACCTGGCGCATTTCAAGGTTCTGGGCATCTCGGAAACGACCGTCCGCGACATAGCCGCCCACAGCTACGAGGGCTTGCGCGACTGGTACCCGGGTCTCGTCGAGGAGTCGGACGGAATCGCCGAGGCATCAGGAATCGAGCCCTGGCAAGTGGCAGCGGTCGGTGCACGGACCGAAGTGCTCGCTGCCGTGCCCGGGAAGGGCGAGTGCACGACCGCCGTGCACACACCGCCCTTTGGTGGCCCACCCGAGACGATCCAGACGTGGGACTGGCACGACTCGCTCACGCCGGACGGTCTCCTGCTGTCACTCGTGACCGGAACGCAACGCCGGGTGAAGCTCTTCACCGAGTTCGGCACGGCCGCGAAGATCGGGGTGAACGACGCCGGACTCGGCGTGCATTTCAACATCCTGAGGCATCGCTCCGACAACGACACCGGCGGCGTGCCCGTCCATGCTGTTGCGCGTCGCGTCCTCGAGGAGGCGACAACGGTGGCGGAGGCCCGCGACATCGTCGCCTCCGCGACCCTGAGCGCATCCACCGTGCTGACCGTCGCGACCTACCGAGACGGCCACGCCGCAGCGGCGTCCATCGAGATGTCACCCTCCGGAATCGCCGTGGTGGAACCCGATGCCGACGGCTGGGTCATCCACACCAACCACTTTCTCGATCCCGGCCTCGCCGGCGGTGACACCAGCACTCCGGAATCGGTGTCGGCCGAGCGGTACCTCCACGCGCGCGGTGTGCGCCGAGGCATGACCGGCCGCTCCGCGCCGGAGCGCGCGGCCGCCTTCTGCGGCGGCGACGGCGGCGCCGCGGTGGTGTGCGTCCACGCCGACACGTCCCAACCGGGCCACGAACAGTGGAGCACGTTGCTCACGGCATCTCTCGACCTTCCCGGCTTCGCACTCCAGTACCGGGCAGGCAACCCCGACACCGCGGCCCGCGAGGGTCTCGACCAGTTCTGAGGAACCCGATGGACAACGACGTGACCAAGCCCGTTCATCTCTACCGCAACGCCCGCATCTTCACCTCCGACCAACGCACCTGGGCCGACTCGCTCGTGGTGGTGGGCGACCGGCTCGCCTACGTCGGCGACGGGGCCACCGCAGCTCGCGTGGCCGGACCGGATGCCCTGATCCACGACCTCGGCAGCTCGACCGTCCTCCCCGGATTCGTCGACGGCCACGCGCACGTGGTCGGAACCGGCGAAGCAGCGGCCCAGGTCGATCTCTGGGGCGCCAACACGGTGGAGGAGATACAGCGGCGCATCCGCACGTGGGCGGGGGAGAACCCCGACGCACCTCGCGTGCTCGCCACCGGTTGGAAGCACGGTGACATCCCGGGCGGCGCACCTGATCGAGGCATGCTCGACGCCGTCGTCGCCGACCGGCCCGTCTACGCGCAGGCATACGACTTCCATTCGATCTGGCTGAACTCGGCGGCCCTCGCCGAAGTCGGCATCGACGACAGCACGGCATCACCACCCGGGGGAACCGTCCACCGGGACGAGCAGGGCGTGGCCACCGGCCTCGTCGACGAGACCGCGATGCACCACCTCGTGTGGCCGGTGCTGGACGGCTTCACCAGTGACTCCGACCGTGACGAGGCCCTGGCGGTCGCCCTCGCGGCGTACGCCGAGTCCGGGATCGTCGGTTCGACCGAGATGGCGCTGGGCGAGGACGACTACGCGGCGATGTGTCGTGCCGACGCGGCGGGCGCCTTGACCACGCGCATCGGCGCGTTCTGGCGCGTCCAGCCCACCGGAGACGAAGCCGGGAATCTCGCTCAGGTCGAGCGCGCTGTCGAACTCGCCGCCCACCACTCGACCCCGTTCCTGCGCGTGACCGGCATCAAGGTCATGGTCGACGGAACCGTCGACGGGTGCACCGCATCGCTCGGGAAGCCCTACGTGGACGGCACGAACGCCGATCCGATCTGGGGTCCTGCCGCACTCGCACCGGTGGTGGCCGCCGCGGACGCAGCCGGACTGCAGGTCGCCATGCACGCCATCGGTGACGAGGCGATCCGGGTCGCGATCGGCGCCGTCGAGCAGGCCGTCGCTCTCAACGGCCCCAAGGAGCGCCGCCACCGCATAGAACATCTCGAAGTCGTCGACCCCGCGGACATCGACCGACTGGCAGCACTCGGCATCACGGCGAGCATGCAGCCCGTGCACGCCGATCCGGCCATCCAGGAGAACTGGCGGCGCGTACTCGGCGACGAACGGGTCGACCGCGGCTTCCCGTGGCCCGAGATGACCGAGGCCGGGGCCACGCTCGTGCTCGGCACCGACTCCCCGACCTCGCCGCACGCGCCGCTGCCCAACATGTTCATCGCGGCGACACGGCGTTCGGCACTGAATCCGTCGCTGCCCGCCAACCTCGCGCACTACGCCCTGCCGTTGGCGAACGCGATCGTGCACGCCACGCGTGACGCCGCCTGGGCGAGCCGCTCCGAGCACCTTCACGGCCGTATCGCCGAAGGGCTGTACGCCGACTTCATCGTGCTTGACCGGGACATCTTCGCCCGGCCGCTCGAGGAACTGCTCGACACGCGAGTGCTGCGGACGGTCGTGGGTGGCCGCGTGGTCCATCACGCACAGGCGGAGGTGAACCGATGAGCGACGCGACCCTGCCGGCGCCCGTGCCGTCGGGGCAGGCGAAGGCGAAGGCGAAGCAACGGCCCGGCGGGGCGATAGCGCGGTTCGTCGCCGTTCGCATCGTGGGACTTGCGGTGACCTTGTTCATCGCGAGCCTGGTCGTCTTCGGAGCGCTCTACGCCGCCCCTGGAAACCCGCTCACCTATCTCACGCACGGTCGCACCATGACCCCCGAAGCGATCGCCGCGATCAAGGCCGAGTATCACCTCGACGACTCCATCTGGCAGCAGTACCTGAGGTGGCTGGGCGGCGTGCTGCACGGCGACTTCGGAACCTCGATCATCTACAACCAACCCGTGTCGTCGCTGGTCGGAAGCCGCGCCTCGGCGACCACGCTGCTCGTCCTCATGGCCGCGGCGATCGTCCTGGTGCTCGGGTTGACCATCGGCACGCTCGCCGGTCTCAAGCCCGGCTGGCTGTCAAGGGCCGCCATGGCCGGCGCGACGGCCGTCATGGCGGTGCCGACCTTCGTCGGAGCGGTCGTGCTGATCATCGTGTTCGCGGTCCAATTGGAGTGGTTCCCGGTGTTCGGCGCGGGCCGTTCGGGCCTCGACGAGGTCTACCACATGGTTCTTCCGTCGATCGCGCTCGCGCTCGCGTCCGTCGCGTTCGTCGCGCGACTCGCCCAGACCGCGGTCCGACAGGAGTTGTCGGCCGATCACGTGCAGACGGCGACCAGCCGCGGACTGCCCCGTGGGGCAGTCGTACGCAGACACGTGATGCGCAACGCCGCGATGCCGGTGCTCACTGTCGCCGGTCTCACGATCGCGGGCCTGATCGCCGGAAGCGTCGTCGTGGAACAGGTCTTCCAGCTCGGAGGGCTCGGCCAGTTCCTCGTCAGTTCGGTGCAGCAGAAGGACTTCCCCGTCGTACAGGCGATCTGCCTGATGTACGTCGCCGCCTTCATCCTGCTGAACACCCTCATCGACATCGCCTACACACTGCTCGACCCGCGCGTGTCGATCGGGAAGAAGGACTCATGAGCGCAACAGCAGCGGTACGCCGCATCGGATCCCGAAAGACCGGCCGGCGAACGACGCGGGGCACGAGAGGCATCGGCATGTCCGGCTGGGTGTCGCTCACCCTCCTCGGACTGGTCGTCTGCTGCGCCGTCCTCGCGCCGCTCCTCTCACCGCAGGCCCCGAACGCCGTCGACCTCTCCGGCGCGTACCAGAGTTCGAGCGGCGCCCACCTGCTGGGAACCGACGCGAGCGGGCGGGACCTTCTCTCGCGTCTCGTCCACGGCTCCCGGACCGCGCTGGTCGGACCGTTCCTCGTCGTGGTGCTCTCGACGCTCCTCGGGACGCTCCTCGCGCTCGCGGCCGTGTGGTTCGGCGGATGGTTCGACCAGATGGTGGTGCGCGTCGTCGACGCGGTGTTCGCCTTCCCCGGTCTGCTCCTCGCGATCCTGGCGACCGCCCTGTTCGGGTCCGGCCTGACGGCCGCCGTGGTGGCGCTGTCCATCGCCTACATCCCGTACATCGCACGGATCGTGCGGAGCGCGGCGCTGCGCGAGCGCCACCTGCCCTACATCGCGGCGCTGCAGGTCCAGGGCGTGCACGGGCTGCGGATCGCGCTGGGGCACATCCTGCCCAACGTGGGCGGGCTGATCGTCGCCAACGCCACCCTCGCCTTCGGGTTCGCCCTGATGGACCTCGCCGGCCTCTCCTTCATCGGGCTCGGGGTGCAGCCGCCGACCTCGGACTGGGGCGCGATGGTCGGCACCGGTATGGCCGGTGTGTTGCAGCAACACCCGCAGGAGGCGCTGTTCGCCAGCGCGCTCATCGTCGTCACCGTCGGGGCCGTGAACATGCTCGGCGACCGGCTCACGGAGCGCTGGGAGGCCCGCTCGTGAACGCACTTCTCGAAGTCGAGGATCTGACAGTCCAGTTGCCGGTCGCGGGCGAGCTGCGCACCGTGCTGCGCGACGTCTCGTTCTCGCTCGACCGTGGAAGTACGCTCGGCCTGGTCGGCGAGTCCGGCTCCGGCAAGTCGATGATGGTGCGCACCATCGCGCGCCTGCTGCCCGACGGCGCCGACGTCCGGGGCGGTGTCCGCTTCGACGGCACCGAGGTGTTCGACCTTCGCGCCGACGCCTTGCGGTCCTACCGGGCCAAGAGTGTCGCGATGATCTTCCAGGACGCACGGGCCTACACGAACCCCGTACGCACGATCGGCGACTTCCTCACCGAGGCGATGCGCATCAACGAGCGGATGCCGAAGTCCGCCGCTCGCAAGCGCGCACAGGAGCTGCTCGCCGAGGTCGGGATCGGGGACCCGGAGCGCCGGCTGCGGCAGTTCCCGCACGAGCTCTCCGGCGGTCTGCTGCAACGGGTGATGATCGCTGCCGCCGTCGTCGCGCGACCCCGGCTCATCCTCGCGGACGAGCCGACGACCGCGCTCGACGTCACCACCCAGGCGGAAGTCATGGCGATTCTCCGGCGCATGCAGCGCGAGTACGGCATGGCGATGCTCTTCATCACGCACGACCTGGAACTCGCCGGTGCCGTGTGCGACGAGACGATCGTGCTGTACGCCGGCCAGGTCATGGAGCGTCAGGCGTCGGTGCGGTTGCACGAGGACCCGCTCCACCCGTACACCGCCGCACTGGTGCGGGCACGACCCGAGATCGACCGACGCGTCGACAGGCTGCCCGCGATCAACGGTCATCCGACCACCGCCTACGAGGCGCCGGACGGCTGCGCGTTCGCGCCGCGCTGTTCCTTCGCGCAGGAGGCGTGCCGGGCGGGAGTGCCGCCCCTGCTGCAGATCGGTGCGTCGCAGACCCGGTGCGTCCGGATGCCCGGCCTGCGCGGCCAGTTGGTGCCGCAGGAGCACGTCGGCTCCGCTTCGAACGAGGAGGTCCAGCGATGACCGAACCGCTTCTCGTGGTCGAGCACCTGACCAAGACGTTCGGCCATGGGCGTGCCCAGGCGACCGCGGTCGCCGACGTGAGCTTCGCCCTGGCTCCGGGCGGGTCCCTCGGCATCGTCGGCGAATCCGGCTCCGGCAAGACGACCACGGCACGGATGATCATCGGCCTGGAGCGTCCCTCCGGCGGCCGCATCACGTTCCGGGGCCAGGACCGTACCCATCCGGCGCGCTCCGCACGCAGCCGCCGTCAGCGGGGCCGGGACATCCAGATCGTCTTCCAGGACCCGTACACCTCGCTCGACCGCCGCCAGCGCGTCGGCGACTGCCTCGCGGAAGTCGTCGGCGTTCATTCCCGGCTCGGCCGTGACGAGACCAGGAAGCGCGTGAGCGAACTCGCCGAGCTCGTCGGACTCGACGACCGGCAGCTGGCCGCACTGCCGAGGTCACTCTCGGGAGGGCAGCGCCAGCGCGTCGCCATCGCCCGCGCCCTCGCCGCCGATCCGGACATCCTCATCCTCGACGAGGCCGTGTCCGCCCTGGACGTCTCGATCCAGGCCCAGATCCTCAACCTGCTCTCGGACATCCGACGCAAGCGTGGCGTGAGCTACCTGTTCATCAGCCACGATCTCGCCGTCATCCGCCAGGTGACCGACGACACGATCGTCATGCGGCACGGCGCCGTCGTCGAGCAAGGACCCACCGCCGACGTGCTCGACAACCCCCAGGACCCCTACACCCGCCTGTTGCGCGACAGCGTCCCCCGCAGCGGGTGGGACCCCGAAACCCTCACAGCCCGACACTGACCAGGAGTTGTGCCATGTACTCACCCCGCCCCGGCAGACGGGCATCGGCACTCGCCGTCGTCGTCGCCACCACCCTCGTGCTGGCCGGCTGCTCCGGAGGAGGCACACCCGACACCGAAGCGACCAAGTCCTCCGGCGCGCTGACGAACTTCACGCCGGCGGGCAAGGGCTCGGTCGACAAGATCACCTGGAACGTCTTCCAGGGCGAGCCGCAGAATGTCGACCCCTTCCAGTCGGCCGACTACACGCCGAACATGATCAACTCGAACATGTGCGAGACCCTGCTCGCCCAGACGCCCGACTTCAAGATCAAGCCCAATCTGGCGACGTCGTACGCCAACCCCGACCCGAAGACCTGGGTCTACAAGCTGCGCAGCGACGTCACCTTCTGGGACGGCTCGCCGATGACCGCCGACGACGTCGTGTGGAGCATGCGGCACAACATGACGGACAAGGCGAGCTTCTACGGCTACCTGTACTCGAACGTTGCCTCGGTCATGAAGACGGGCACCGCCGAAGTGACCGTCAAGCTCAAGAAGCCCGACTACCTCTTCAACGACGAGCTGGCGAGCTACGCCGGTGTCGTCGTCCAGAAGAAGTTCTACGAGCAGCACGGCAAGAAGGCCGGTACGCCGGGCGTCGGCGTCATGTGCACCGGCCCCTACAAGTTCGCCAAGTGGACGCGGGGCCAGTCGATCAGCGCGAGCCGCTACGACGGCTACTGGAACAAGTCGCTGCCGCGGAAGGTGAAGAACATCGACTTCACGTTCCTTACCGACGACTCCGCGATCACCTCCGGCCTGCTCTCGGGCCAGATCGACGGAACGTACGGTCCGCCGGTGGCCGGGCTGTCCCAGTTGAGGGCGTCGTCGGCGGGCAAGCTCTATTCGGGGCCCGCGCCCCTGGCCGTCACGCTCGTGGTCGCGAACCACAAGGGCGCGATGGGCAACGCCGACGTGCGCAAGGCGCTCCAGATGGCCATCGACTGGAAGGGCATCGGCAAGCAGGTGTACGCCGGTGAGGGGACCCCTGCTTCGCTGCAGACCGTTCCGGCCGTGTACGGATTCGCGAAGGACGACCTGACCTCGTACGCCGACTCGGTCAAGACCAACGGCACCGCGAAGATCGACGAGGCGAAGAAGCTGCTCGCCGGCGTTCCGGCCGACGTGAAGTCGAAGCAGATCAGCCTCGTCGTCCCGCAGCAGGCGGAGACACAGCAGTTGGGCATCGGGATCAAGGACGCGGCCGACAAGATCGGCCTGAAGTTCAAGCTCGACGTCGTCCCCGCGACCGGCTACTCGAACTACCTCTACGACCCGGCGACGCGTGGCAGCACCGACCTGCTGTACACGCAGTTCTGGCCGAACATCCCGAACCCGCTCGACTGGCTGGGCCTCACAGCGGTGACCGGCGGCACCTTCAACCAGTCCGGCTACAAGGGCATCGACGGGCTCTACGCCAAGGCGATAGGCACGAAGGACGAGAGCGCCCGCTCCAAGCTGGTCCTCCAGATGGAGCGGAAGCTGCACGACGAGATGGATCCCATGTTCTCCGGCATCCAGCTGACGAACGACGTGTGGCTCGGCAGCAAGATCACCGGTGCGCCGGCAGCGTTCGACTACGTCTACTACCCGTGGGCGGCCCACCTCAGCGGAACCGGCAAGTAGCCCTCACCAGGCTTCCCTTCCGCCCGAAGCGGGGAACTCCAGCGGCAACCCCGCCGGGTTCCCTGCTTCGGGCTGCTGCCTGCCCGGAGTGTGGTTCGTCAAGCGATGGCGGTCGATGGTCGCCGTGCCCCATCGAGCGAGCGCCCCAGAGCCGGAGCCGGCTGCTTGGGGCGGCTAGGGCAGGTCCGGTTGTCGTTTTGCTGGAGTCGCTACTCGTTGTCCTCGACCAACCGCTCGATCACAGCTTGCACGACATCCGCGCGAGGCCGGTCGTCGTGCTGCTCGCGCACGGCACGCTTGAGCGCGAGCAGGTCGCGCCACGCGTCTGCGTCCTGCTCCATGACGGAGTCGACGACGGGTGCGGAGACAAGACGCAGGCACTCGGCGAGGTGGCGGCGAGTCGTCGGGGAAGGCGGGGAATCGGTGTCCGGGGTGGTGAAGCCGCTGGTGAGACAGCGGGCAGGGTCGAGGAGGCGCCAGCCGGTCAAGGCGCCCTCGTGGACCAGCAGTTCCAGGTCGGGGGCGATTCCGATCCGAGCGTCCGGCTGCCTGTCGAGCAGGTTCGGGGCGCTCAGGCACACCAGCTCGGCGCCGTCCGGGGCGCAGCGGAACACGGTCGTCTGCAGTAGTTCGAACTCCGACGGCTCGTTGGCCCGCAGCCCGGCCGGCACGCTCGGCGGCTGTGCCGCCGCCCCGTGTTCCGCCTCGTAAGGAGCGGACCGGAACGGGAGGAAGAACGTGGCGCTGCAGAGTTCCAGGCTGTCCTTGTCGAACCGGAGGAAGTCGTCCTCAGACCACAGCCACTGCATGCTGCCGAAGGTGTCGGCCAGCTGCTCCTCACGCTCACGCGCGTCCGCGTATCCGGCGACGATCAGCTGTTGGCCAGGCAGGTCGAAACGTGGGGTGAACCACAACGGACGCCCCGTCGTCTCGACACTGACCGTGCCGCCGATCGAGAAACTCACCATGATCAGCCAGTCCTGGTCGACTTCATCTCGGAGGGCCATCTCCCGCGCCACATCCGGCGGATGCGGACGCTCTACTCCACGCGGCAGGCGGCGCTGATCGATGCCGTCGCACGCCACTGCAGCGACTTGATCACCCTCGCGCCCGACGACACCGGGATGCATCTGATCGGCCGGTTCGCCGTGGGCCTGCGCGACACCGAAGTGGCCGCGCGCTGTGCGGAGTTCGGGATCTCCACCCCGCCCCTGTCGCCGTGCCACCACGAGGGACGCGCTCCGTGAGAGGGGCTCCTGCTGCGCTGTACGGGCTTCGACACCGACGCCCTCGAGGCCGGGGGGGCACAGGGCTCTTCCGGGACGGGTTCATCCCCGGGCGGCACCAGCACCACCGTACGCCGGAACTCACCCAGCAGTCGGGCGCACTCACGCCCCCTGGTCAACTGCGCTGCGGACGCCGACAGCCCAGCCGTCGGCCGGGCTGTCGGCCTCACCCCGGTCAGGATTTGATGCCTACGCCCGCCAACAGGCTGATCTCGGCGTCCGCGATCTCCGTCCCGGCGTCGGGGTCGGCGGGACGCCAGCGGTGGCAGCAGCAGATGCCGGGGTCGATCAGGTCGAGCCCGTCGAAGAAGCGGCGGACATCGCCGTGTGAACGGAACTGCACCGGAGTCCCGGAGTTGGTGTAGGCCTCAGCGACCCCGTTCCAGGTGTCGGGGTCGAAGTCGGGCGTGCAGTGGTTCATGGCGAGGGCGCTGCCCGCCGGGAGCGGGTCGAGCAGCCGACGGACGATGGCGTACGGGTCGTGCGGGTCGGTGACGAAGTGCATCAGCGCGTTGAGGGTGAGGGCGATGGGCTGGTTGAAGTCCAGGACCTCGGAGTCCTCCACGGCGCTCATCAGCGCATCGGGGTCGGTGACGTCGGCCTCGATGTAGGCCGTGCGTCCCTGCGTCGTGCTGCGCATGAGACGTTCGGCGTACTTGAGGACGAGGGGGTCGTTGTCGACGTACACGACGCGGGCATCGCCGGCGACGGACTGGGCGACCTGGTGCAGGTTGGGCTCGGTCGGGATGCCCGTGCCGATGTCGAGCCACTGGCGGATGCCGTGCTCCTGCGCCAGCACACGGGTGGCCCGGTGCATGAACGCCCGGTTCTCGCGCGCGGTCACGGGGAGGCCGGGGTGGGCCTTGGCGGCGAGCAGGGCCGCCTCCTTGTCGACCTCGAAGTGGTCCTTGCCGCCGAGGAAGTAGTCGTACATCCGGGCCGAGTGCGCCCTGCTCGTGTCGAGATCCCGGCCGGCCTGCCTGGTGGTCATGTTCTCCCTTTCGTGCGTGTGTCTTTCGGCCCGCAGGCCGGGAACGGGACCGGTGTCGTCGTCCCTACTGCCCGCCGCCCGTTCACCCGGCGGCCAAGTGATCGGCCAGACCCTCTTTGACCCCGCGGACGAACGCGGCGATCTCCTCCGGCGTGTAGATCAGCGCCGGCCCGGCCGGGTCGGTCGACTGCCGTACGGCCACGCGGCCGTCGGCGAGCTGTTTCGTCTCGACGCACTGACCGCCGTTCGGCCCGCTCCAGGGACGCTCCCAGCCCTGTTCCCCGAGATTGCGGGCCGGCATCCCGTTGTAGACGCCCTCGTCGGTGATCGTCATGAGTACTCCTTGCGCATGCGGTTCAAGAGCGCCCTGCTGTCCTCGGACGACGTCTGCAGCGACAGACGGGAATGCGCCTCGAGATGGGCGACGACGTCCTCGCGCTGGTCCAAGTAGACGGAGGCGGACAGCAGTTCGCTGTAGACGATGTCGGGCAGCTCGGGTTCCTCGAACCGGAAGTACGTGAACGGGGCACACGCTCCGACGTGCGCACCCGCGGCGAAGGGCACGATGTCGAGGCTGACGTGCGCGAGCTCGGACATGTCCAGGAGCCGCTCGATCTGCTCCCGCATCACGTCAGGGCTGCCCACCGCCCGGTGCAGGACAGCTTCCTCCATGACCACCCACAGCGTGGGGGCGTCCTCCCGCTCCAGGAGGCTCTGGCGGCGCAGCCGCAGCTCCACGCGGCGCGCGAGCTCCTCCTCGCTGCCGTTCGGCAACCCGCCGCGCAGCACGGCGTGCGCGTAGCCGGGAGTCTGGAGAAGGCCGGTGACGTATTGGGGTTCATAGGTGCGCAGGGTCTTGGCGCCGGTCTCCAGGCTGACGTAGGCGGTGAACCAGCTGGGGACGACGTCGCGGTAGGAGTGCCACCAACCGGGCTCGTTGGCTTGCTCGGCCAGGTCGACGAACTCGTCGATCTCCTGGCGGTCCGCGCCGTAGGTCTCCAGGAGCTTCTCCACGTAGAGAGGCTTCAGCGCTACCTCGGCCTTTTCCAGCCGGCGGATCGTCAGAGTCTTCACGCGCAGTGCTTTTGCCGCGTCCTCCAGCGAGGCGCCGGCGCCGAGCCGCATGTCCTGCAGCCGGCGGCCGAGGATCATGCGCAGGACTGTCGGCGCGCTGGTGCCGGAACGGGCTTCACTCACGCCCAACCTCCTGAGGGATCATCAACAGCGCCATTCTGACAGTGACTTGATGACGACGCCAGGGTGATACTCGATTGCTGAAATTATCAGGGAGTCGGTTGCAGCGTGAGCGCGATCACGCGCATAGTTGACATGTGAGCGGTCAAGTCACAGCTCTGACGCAGCATCCGGCCCGGACGGGACGCGTGATGCTGATGCCGTCGTCGGCACCCCACCCCAGGGGGCCTGCCTCGGCGCACGCCTCTCACCGCTCGAGCTGCAGCCCGCATCCCCGCACCGCGCCCGCCCCCCGGAAGGCGCTGGAAGGCGACATCCGTGACTCTGCCCACGCCCTCAGCCCCGGCCTTGGCCCCCGCCTTAGCCACGACCGTGCCTCGTCGGGAGTTCTGGTTCGGCCTGCCCGCCCTGCGCACCAGCGCGAGATCCGCCCGCGACACCGTGCGCGACCGGCTCCGTGCCTGGAAGGTGCCCGGCGACACATGCTGCGACGCGGTGCTGCTGGTCTCCGAACTGACCACGAACGCTGTACTCCACACCGCCAGCGGACATGTCCTGTGCGGCCTCACGCTGACCGGCGACGAGCGGCGCCTGCGTATCGAACTCCACGACGACAGCCGCACCCCGGTCCGCCCGCCCGAGCACCACGCCGGCCCCGGCGAGGAGAGCGGGCGAGGCCTATTCCTCGTCCAGCAACTCGCGGACCGCTGGGGCTCCGCACGCTCGACGCGGGCCGAAGGCAAGGTCGTCTGGGCCGAGTTGACGGCCTGACCCTGACCCTGCCCCTGACGCGATGGGAACCGGCCGGCGCCGAATGCGGCGCCTGCCCGGGTGCAGCGTGGCCAGGCCCGGCCTGCCGCGCACCGGACCAGTTCCCCCGTCCGACGGCGGAGACCGTCGTCGGCCCCGCACGGCCCCGCTACGTCCCCTTCACGCGGCGAGGAACCCGTTCTCCTCGATCCACCTACAGAAGGCGCCCATGACCCCCCACAGCGAAACCGCTCCTCCCGTCGTGCTGTACGTATGCGCCGACCGAGCCCCGGGCACACGCGGGGCAGCCACGCAGTGCGCGCAGACCGAAGGCCACGCGTTCGCCCAGGAGCGCGGGCTGACGATCGCCGAGGTCGTCACCGACACGTACGGTGAGCCCGACCCGGCCCGGCGCAGAGGGTGGCGGCGTGTGAGACAGCTGGTGCAGACAGGCGACGTCACCGCGGTACTCGTCCGCTGGCCCAGCGCCATCGCCCCGGAGTCCGCGCACGAACTCCGGCAACGCGAGACCGGCTGGCTCCACGACCACGGCGTGCCCGTCCGGTACACCTGGGCGCCCTTGTCTTCGAAGAGCGACGAGGCGCGGTGATCCCTCTCGGCGAGGTGCCAGATCTTTGATTCACCTGGCCAGTGACGGCAGCCGCCGTCCACCGGCGGTTCTGATGACCTCAGGACAGTGACAGCGTGGTGCCGCTCCATGGCTGATCACGGTCTTGAATCGCATCCGTTGATCACGGTCTTGAATCAGCTGATCACGCCCCAGCCGGCTCGCGCGTCCCCGCACCAGCTCACTGGCCGTCGATGGTCCCGGGCAGCAGTGAAGGGTCGGTGGCCGCGCCGCGCAGCCGGTTCAGGATGGCCGTGGCTGCCTTGTCGTAGCTGGTGAACTCGTCGTGCAGGACGGACTCGGCGTTGGCCATCTCCAGGAGCGCAACCAGTTCGAAGGCGAGCTGGGGGACATCGATGCCCTCCGCGATCTCCTCTGCCTGCTGCGCCTCGACGATCGTCTGCTCCAGATACGAGGACCAGCTGGTACGGGCCGCGGCGAGGGTGTCGTGCACCTTGCCCGCGCGGGCGTCGTACTCCGCCGACGTCGAGTAGAAGAAGCAGCCGCCGGGGAAGACGCGCTCGCGCGAGTAGGTGAGCCAGTTGGTGCACACGCGCCACAACCGGTCGATCCCCGGCGGGAGTTCACGGGCGGGCTGGACCACATGCTCCAGATAGACCTCGATCGCCGCGCGCACCGTGGCGAGCTGGAGGTCCTCCTTGGAGCCGAACAGGGCGAACACGCCGCTCTTGCTGAGCTTGAGCTCGCCCGCGAGCCGGCCGAGGGAGAGGCCCTCCAGGCCTTCGACGGATGCGACCTGCATGGCGCGCTTGAGGACCAGCTGGCGGGTCTGATTCCCGCGGGCGACCCGTCCGTCGATGTGTGTTGCTGCCATGGCTGTTCCTACCCTGTCCCAGGTACTCGCGGTGCGCGACAGGGAGCCAGTCTACCGATCAAGTGGACGATCGTGCGGTCAGTGGAGAGTGGGCGGCGCTAACGGCGCACGGCAACCCCGGCATCCCTGAGGCCGCCTGGGTCCCGCCCGCCACAAAGTGCCCCCGCGCGCTCAGTCCGCCGCCGGGATCGCACCCGTCTCCGCCGGAACCACGCCGCTCTCCACCTCGGGGAGGCCCGCCGCGTCGGGCCCGTGCTCGACGAAGTCCAGGACGGCGCGCACGACCTCGGGGGCGCCGAGGATCCTGCGGTGCCCGAGCCCCCGCGTGGTGATCATCCGTGCCTGGTCACCGAACGCCGCGGCGATGCCACGCCCCTGCCCCACCCCGATCCTGCTGTCGTCCTCGTCGTGCACCACCAGGATGGGTGCGGTGACGGCGCCGGTGGCGTGCGAGACGGAGAACGGCATCCGGCCGGCGGGCGCACCGGGGAAGAGCTTCTTCTCTATCCGGACGAGCAACTCGTCCTTCAGGGAAGGGCGCAGCTTTAGTTCGGAGACGAACTCGTCGACCAGGTAGTCGAAGTCGCAGACCCCGCTGATGACGACGATCCGCTCCGCCTTGACTCCCTCGTTGAGAGCGTAGAACGAACCGAGCGCGCCAAGGGAGTGTGCGACCAGGGCCTCGAACGTGCCGTACTGGTCGTGGAGTTCGGCCAGAATGCTGCGGTACTCCAGGATGGTGGTGCTGCGGCCCGTGCCGTCACCGTGCCCGGGTGCGTCAAAGGTGACGACGCTGTAACCACGGTCGAGCAGCCCCGGCACGAAGTCGGCGAAGCGCGAGCCGCGCGACTGCCAGCCGTGCACCAGCAGGACGGGGCGCTCGCCGCTGCCCCACCGGTAGGTGGTCGCGGACTTGCCGTTGACCCGGACGCGTCCCAGGTGCGCTGCGGCCAACAGATCACGCTCCGAGGGGCGCATCTTGCTCCGGGCCAACGGCATGTGGAACAGGGTGTACGCGCCGGCGCCCGCGAGTCGCACAGAGACGCGCGAGACGGTGTTGAGGGTCGTACGCACAACTGCCTCTGTGGGGTCCATGTCCGGTACTCCTCGGTCGGCGATAGCGGAATGGTGAGATATTAGCACGATCGTACGTGCTGTTATATTCCACATTCGAGATTCGGGATTCGAGTTCCACGCTCACGAGAGGAACGCCATGTCGTCCACCATCTGGTTCGCGCCCTGGGCGTCGGGCCCGGCAGCGGCCTCCGTGTACGAGGGGGACCTGACGGGCCCGGCCGTCGTCAGCGTCACCCAGTTCACCCCGCATCGGCCCTGGACCGCGATGGGCGTCAACATCGCCGGTGTCGTGCTGCGCCGCTCCTGGCGCGATGTCACGGGCGCGCTCGGACTCTGGCTGTGGGTGGATCCCGACCCCCGCCGTCCCCGGTCGGGATCGGTCTCCGTGTGGCGTGACGAGAGGGGCCTGAAGGGCTTCGTGGCGCGCCACGACCACGTGCGCATCATGCGCTCCTATCGCGACCGGGGCACAACGCGCTCTGCGCTCTGGGAGACCGAGCGCTTCGACGCGGAGGTGACACGGGAGGCGGTCCGCTCCTTCCTCTCCGGGCGGTCCGAGTGGCCGGACGCCCCGTCGACGGGTGGCGGGCGGACTTAGGGGTCCCCTTGCCAAGGTGTGAAGCAAGCAGAGCCGCGAGGAGTCGTTGATCGACATCCGTATGAAGGATGCCGACGCGCAATGTCTAGGTGGTTCTTTCAAGGCTGCCCCTGCTGGCCATCGAGGAAGTGGTCGACGAGGGCGAGCGGGTCGTGATGCGGGCACGGATGCCGCAGGAGCCGGCGCCGTTCCCCGTCTCCGGGGCGCTGTGAACTCGTCATCGCCGAACGGGAGTTCACCGGTAGGGCCGGGCGGGCTCGTAGTACGCCTCGCGCGGCGCGACCCGGAGTACGGGGAGCCCGCATCCTGCGCCGCCGGCAATCGCGCAGCAGGTCTGCCTAGGAGTCGGCTGATTCTTGGCAGCCACCACTTCTTGGCAGCCGCCGCTCATCGCGATCGGCCCGTTTGTGTCGTCTGTACGGACGCGTTGAGCCGGGTGGGAGTCGGATACGTGGGGATGTGGAATGAGCCAAGTCGGACCGACGGGCTGGCCATCAGGCCTGCATAGGCCGGGTCTGCATCAGGCAGTAGCATCCCGTCATCCGCACCGATTTCCGCCACACCGGATTCGAGTAACCACGCCATCACGACACGTTCCCGGCAAGACTCTTTGCCGAGCACGACTGCCCCGAGGTCCGGCCCGCGCTATCCGGCACCCCGCGCGGCCACGCTGGAAGGCAAAGACGTTGCTGAGTCGGACTCCCGCTCTTATGGGGCTGGACGAGGGGTGGGGCCGTCGGCAGTTCTGCCTCGCGTACGAGGGCACTGTCCGCTTCCGTTGGAGTGAAGAACCCAGTGAAGAACTCGATGAGCCGCAGCCCTCCACGCCTCGACACGTAATGGTTCCTCTGAGGCAATCATGATCGAAGGGAACAGGGTTGTGCGTATGAGGTGTATCGGAACAATCCTGAGTGCTGCCGCGCTCACCATGCTGGCCATTCCGGCTCACGCTCACGCCGCAGCAGTCGCCTGCGGCGGTGGTGTGTCGACCGGCCGGGTGGCCGTCAACGGCTGCATCAGCGCCCAACGCGGAAAGGAAGGCAGGATCTACACCCGGGAGATCACGGCGTACATCAAGGCGCGCAACACGGGGCCGAGGGCGGTGAACGTCTCCTACGAGGCGTACTTCCGTGTCGTCTCCGGTGGCTACTGGGTGAAGCTGGGCAGCGGTCGCACCTATGTCCCGGCGGGTGGAACCGTCGAGCCCACAGAGGTGGGAAGCTCGACCCGGCCGTGTGGGCCCGTGAAGGTCGAGATTCGCGTACACGCCCGTGCCGACGGGGGCGCCTGGAGCGGTTGGTCCACCGCCGGCACGGCGCAGTGCCAGACCTGAGCGGCTGAACATGGCAGCCGGGCAAGGGTCACGTCCGTGGGCGTGACCTGTGTCCCGCCCCGGCGTCGCAGTGCGGTGGGACCGTCAGTCCCGATCCCCGCGACAGGGCCCGATCGCCGCCCGGCCCCCGTCGCCGACCTGCAAGCTCCTTGCTCAACACAGCAACTACCTTGACTTGGCGTGCGCGCGGAGTGGCTGGCGTGCGTTCGGGATGTCGTACGAGCAACTCGCCCCCGCCGCGCGGCGGTTGTTCCGGCGGCTTGCCGCCGTACCCGGCCGGGACTTCGACGCGGTTCTCACGGCCGTCGCCGGCGGGGTGCCGATCGAGGCGCCTGGGACGCGCTGGACGACCTCGTCGACCTCGGCCTCCTGCAGGACGGCTCCGCAGGCCGCTACCGCTTCCACGACCTGGTCCGCCTGTTCGCCCGCGACCGGCTCCAGGAAGAGGAGTCACCGGCCGAACGTGCCGCGGTGGCAGACACGGTGACGTCGTGGCTGCTGCGCATGGCCACGATGGCGGGGCGTTGGTTCGAACCCGGCTACGGCAGGCCCGAGCGGCCCGATCCGGACCTCGCCGCTCTCGCCCGCGAGCCGGAAGCCGACCGGTGCCCGCGGGACAATGTGGACAACTGGATGGGCGCGAGAGAGCCGCCACACCTACGGGTGGGCCGCGCGGATGCATGCGGTGATCGGTGACAGCGCAGCCCACGACCGCTGCCACGCCCTGTCCACCGAAGGTTCCTGAGCCGCGCGGGACGGCCATTCCACAACTCCGCCTGCTGCTCGGCGTGTTCGGCCGGTGGGGACCCCGGACCCGGGTGTGCGCTGCGATCCCATTGAGCGTTCCCTGACGTCCGTGACCGCGCGCGCCCGGCCTCACATCATGAGTCGGCGCCGCGACCTCGCAGGGCCGGCCACCGGTCAGCGCGCCGTCCGGCCCTGTTCGAAGTCGTTCGGTGCTTGTCCGGTCCCAGTTCTACGCGTCCTCGGGGGTGGCCGGTCGCGTCGCGTAGCGGTTGCGCATGGCATCGCTGGCTGCGGGACCTGCGGTGAAGACGTAGGCGTCGCTGTCGTCGAGTCGGCGGCCGGTCTTGGCGTCGACGACGACGGGCTCGACTTCCTCGCCGTTGTGGGCATCGATGAGGATCATGCTGCGTTCGGCCGGCGTGAGGCGGGCGTTGCCCCACGCGGCCAGGGCGACGATCACCGGTCGCAGGGAGTGCCCGAGTTCGGTGAGGACGTACTCGTGGCGTACGGGGTTGGTCCGGTAGGGCCGGCGCTCCAGGAGTCCGTCCGCGACGAGGGACTTCAGCCGGGTGGTGAGCATGCTTGAGGAGATGCCCAGGCTTTCCTGGAACTGGTCGAAGCGGGTGTAGCCGTCGAAGGCGTCGTGGAGGATCAGCAGCGTCCACCACTCGCCGACGTGCTCCACCGTCGTGGACAGCGGGCACTCCCGGTCCTCCAGCCTGATCCGGCTTGCCACGGCGACCATCCCCTCAGTTACTGCTAAAGTCGAAGTTAGTAGCTTCTATTTTAGCAGTAAGGGCTGGAGCGGTGCCTTCTGCGCCCGCGCCTGGGAACGGAGCACACCATGACCGCATCCATCAGTGAATCCCTCGAAGGCCGGCGTGCTCTGGTCACCGGCGGCACCAAGGGCACCGGAGCCGCCATCGCCCGACGGCTCGCCCAGGCCGGCGCGACCGTACTGGTCACCGCCCGCAGCCGCCCCGAGGACGTCGAGGAGAAGGCGTTCATCGCCGCCGACCTGTCCACCGCGCAGGGCGCAGCCCACGTGGCCGCCGAAGTGGAAGCCCGCGTGGGAGGCGTCGACATCCTGGTCAACAACCTCGGCGGGTCCGAAGCGCCGGCCGGAGGGTTCGAGGCGCTCGACGAGGACGACTGGGCCAGGGAACTCAACACGAACCTCCTGGCCGCCGTCCGACTGGACCGCGCACTTCTGCCGCACATGATCACCGTGGGCAAGGGCGCGCTCGTGCACGTCACCTCGATCCAGCGCCGCATGCCGCTGTGGAACGGAACCCTGGCCTACGCCGCCGCCAAGGCCGCCCTGACCACCTACAGCAAGGGCCTGGCAAACGAGGTCGCCCCGCACGGCGTCCGCGTCAACACCGTCTCGCCCGGTTTCGTGCAGACCGCGGCCGCCGACAACCTCATCGCCCGGATCGCCCACGAGGCGGACATCGACCAGGAAGCGGCGCTGGGCCGGCTCATGGACTCTCTGGGCGGCATCCCGCTGGGCCGTCCCAACCGGCCCGAGGAAGTCGCCGAGCTCGTCGCCTTCCTCGTCTCCGACCGCGCCTCGGCCATCGTCGGTGCCGAACACGTCATCGACGGCGGCACCACTCCAACCGTCTGAACCCGCGACGGCCCCCACGGTCTGAACCCGCCATCGCCCCACCGTCTGAACCCGCCACCACCCCAAGGAGCGTCATGCGCGACAACGAGCCCCGAGCCATCACCCCGGACGCCCTGCCCGAGGTGATCACCGGGTACCTGAAGGCGCACCGCGCCCACGACACCGCCACCGCAATCACGGCGTTCACCGGTGAAGCCACGGTGATCGACGACGGCAACACCTATGAAGGCACCGAGTCGATCGAGGGATGGCTCGACCGGTCCGCCACCGAGTTCACCTACACCACCCGGCTCACCAACGCCCAGCAGACCGACGCGACCCACTACATCGCCAACCACCACCTCGCAGGCGACTTCCCCGGCGGCACCATCGATCTGCGCTACCGGTTCACGCTCCGCGACGACCTCATCGAACGCCTCGTCATCGAACCCTGAGCCCTCTCCTGATCGACCCCTGAGCCCCCCTCCCGTTCCGTGACCTCCGCCGTCCCGGGCGCCTCCTCGCCGGACTCGGCGTGCTGGGACTCAGCGACGGCAATCTACGCAGGCAGGCTGCGCCTCACTCGCCCGCCCGCACCGCGGTGGGCGGCATGTCGGCCGCCGGCGCCGTCGATCCGCCGACCACCAACTCGGTCGCGATACGCAGCCGTCGGGCCCGCTTGGGAGGGTCTGTCTCGTGGAGAAGGCGGACGGCCGCGATGCCGGCCTCTTCGAGGGGCACCTTGAGCGTCGTGGTGTCGGGGCGGTCCGTGCTGATCGCGGTCAGGTCGTCCGACGCGGCCAGGCTGATGTCCTCGGGGACGCGCACGCCCGCGTCGCGCAGGCCCAGATGGAGACCGAGAAGCAGGTAACTGCTGTACGCCACCACGGCGGTGACGTCGCGGTCGGCGGCGATGCGCTCGGCGACGGCCAGACCAGCGTCGATACGGGGCGGGACGGGGCCCAGGACCCTGATGCCGACTCCGGTGCGCCGGGCGGCCTCCTCGACGGCGGCGCACCGGCGTTCGGCCATCCATGAGCCGGCCGGCCCGCCCACGTACGCGACGGACCGGTGGCCGAGGCCGGCCAGGTGCGTCACGATGTCGGCGACGCCGCCGGGGGTGTCGATCAGTACGCCGGGCACCGAGGGCACTGTCCGGTCGACGGTGGCGACCGGGAGCCTCGACGTGAACGCGCGGATCGCCGCGTCCGGGCTGAGCGGCGCGATGAAGACGAGTCCGTCGACGCGGGAGGCCAGTTTGCCCGCCAGTTCGTGCTCGCTGCTCTGGGAGCCCTCGGACACGGCGAGCAGGATGTTGTCGCCCTGCTCGGAGAGCGCGCGCTGCACGCCCGTGACGATCGGGGCGAAGTAGGGGTTGGCGAGGCTTGGCACGAGGACGCCGATCAGTCCGGTGCGCCCGGTGGTCAGGGCCCGTGCGCTCGCGTTGAACTCGAAGCCCATGGCTTCGGCTGCCGCCGTGACCCGTTCGCGCGTGCCGGCAGCCACCATGTCGGGCCTGCTCAATGCCCGCGACGCGGTCGCCTTGGACACCCCAGCCGCCCGTGCGACGTCTGCAAGCGTCACCATCTCGCCCCCCAGCGTGTGTAACCGGACCTTTACAGCGTGTGTAACCAGATCTTTATACGAGTGCGTTGACGCCTCGCTTCGTACGAAAGTATGGTCCTTCTCGGCTGGTTGCTGCAACCGGTTGCAGCAACCGGTTGTAGGAATTCCGAGAAATTCCCGGAAGATCCGAGAAATTCCGAGAAGAGAGGAGGCGTGGTCGTGTCCCGGAAGGCCACCTTGGGGCTGCTGCTCGCGCCCGGCCTCGGCCTGCTGGCGTTCGGCTTCGCATTCCCCTTCGTGACGACGCTCTTCGCGCCGCCCGCCGCCGAGAACCCGGACGTTCTCGGCAACTTGGGCGGCATGCTCACCGACAGCTACGTGCTGGAAGTGCTTGCCCGCACTGTACGCGTGGCCGTCACCGTCACCGTCGTCTGCCTGATCTTCGGTTTCCCGACGGCCTATCTCATCTCCCGGGCCCCCAAGAGCCGCCAGGGCCTGCTGCTCGCACTCGCGGTCTTCCCGCTGCTGCTCAGCACGGTGGTGCGGACGTTCTCCTGGCTGGTCATCCTCGGCCGCAACGGCCTCATCAGCGACTTCGTCACGGCGACCGGCCTCGCCGACCGGCCACCGCAGTTGCTCTACACGGAGTTTGCCCTGGTCGCCGGGCTCACTCAACTGTTCATGCCGCTGGTGATCCTCACCTCGTACAGCTCGCTCTCGCACATCGACCCGGGACTTGAGGACGCCGCGCGCGGCCTGGGCGCGAGTTCCGGCCGGGCCTTCCGGCAGGTCGTGCTGCCGCTCGCGCTGCCCGGCGTCCTGGTGGGGGCGACGCTGGTGTTCGCCGGAGCTGTCACCGCCTTCACCACACCGATGCTGCTCGGCGGCTCCCGCAACCGCACCCTGGCGACACTGCTCTACAACTACGCGAACGTGAAGCTGGACTGGGGCGGGGCCAGCGCCGTCGCACTGATCATGACCGTACTGGTGCTCGTCGTCGGGTGGGCCTCGGGCAAGATATCGGCGAAGGTGGCCACGTCGTGATACGCCGACGCCCCGTTCTCTCTCTCCTGTCCGCCCTCGCGATGGCGTTTCTGCTCGGGCCCATTCTGCTCGTCGTCGCCATCGCCTTCTCCTCCGGCGACACCGTCGAGTTCCCGACGCCCGGATTCTCCCTGCGCTGGTTCGACCAGGCCCTCTCCAACACCTCGTTCCAGCAGGGCCTGGCGACCAGCGCCATGGTGGCCGCAGGCGCGACAGTGCTCGCACTCGCGCTCGGCATCCCGGTGGCCCTGGCCGTGCAGCGCCACAAGTTCCGAGGGTGCAAGGCGGTCGAGACCCTCTTCCTTTCCCCCGCGATCGTGCCCGAACTGGTTCTGGGCTTCGCGCTCTTCCAGCAGCTCATGGTGACCATGCGGATCACGGCGCTCGGAGCGCTCCTGATCGGCCACACCGTCCTGCTGCTGCCCTACGCGGTGCGCGTCACGGGGGCCTCGCTCGCCCTGTCGGACCCGGCACTCGAAGAGGCCGCCCGGGGCCTGGGCGCCGGACCGCTCCGGACGTTCTTCGCGATCACGCTGCCGGTGATGACGCCAGGCATCGTGTCGGCGGCGGTGCTGTCCTTCCTGACCTCGTTCAACAACGTCCCGCTGTCCCTGCTCCTCAAGGGGCCAGGGACCTCCACGCTGCCCGTCGAGATGCTCAATTACGTGCAGTACTCCTACGACCCCGTGGTGGCCGCGGTGAGCACACTGCTGCTCGCGGCCACGGTCGGCGCGGCCCTGCTGACGGAGCGCCTCGTCGGGTTCAACAAGGTCTTCAGCCGGTGAGCACCATGAGCGCCATACGCAAGGACAGGAAGTCGACCATGACTCCAGTGGTTCAACTCGAAGCCGTTTCCCGGGAGTTCGCGGGCACGGCGGCCGTACGGGACCTCGATCTGACCGTACGCCGCGGAGAGTTCACCGCACTTCTCGGGCCGAGCGGCTGCGGCAAGACCACCACCCTGCGCATGATCGCCGGGTTCCTCGAGCCCACCGCGGGCCGCATCCTGCTGGAGGGTGAGGACGCCACCCGGCTTCCCGCGGAGCGCCGCAACATCGGCATGGTCTTCCAGTCCTATGCGCTCTTCCCCCACATGAGCGTGGAGAAGAACGTCGCCTTCGGGCTGAAAATGCGGGGTGTTCCGGACCGCGAGCTGCGCACCCGCGTCGGCGAGGCCCTGGAACTCGTCGGCCTCTCCCACCTCTCCGGCCGCAAGCCCAAGCAGCTGTCCGGCGGTCAGCAGCAACGCATCGCGCTCGCCCGGGCCATCGCCGTACGCCCCTCCGTGCTCCTCCTCGACGAGCCCCTGTCCAACCTGGACGCGCGCCTGCGCATCCAGATGCGCCAGGAGCTCGCCCGCATCCAGAAGGAGACGGGGCTCACCGCGATCCTCGTCACGCACGACCAGGAGGAGGCCCTGGAACTCGCCGACAACATGGTCATCCTCAACCAGGGCACCGTCGCCCAGCAGGGCGCCCCGCGCGAGGTGTTCCGTGCCCCCGCCGACCGCTTCGTCGCCGAATTCCTCGGCTACGAGAACTTCGTCGAGTTGCCGGACGGCCGTACGGTCACCATCCGGCCCGAACACGTCGACGTCCTCAGCCCCGAATCCCCAGCGCCCGCCGGCGGCACCACGGTCGACGCCGACCTCACCTCCGTCCGGTTCCGCGGCACCGACTGCGTCGTCACCGCCGCGTCCAAGGGACGCACCGTCCTGGCCACCACCAGCGACTTCGAGTTGCGCACTGGCCAGCAGATCCGTCTTCATCTCCCCGCCGCTCACACGATCGATCTTCCCCGGATCGATCTTCCCCGGACGAAGCAGGAGCTCCCCGCCCCATGAGACGACTCACCACCACCACCGCCGTGACCGTGCTGATCCTTCCGCTCGCCGGCTGCGCCGGATCGGCCTCCGGGCAGCAGGACCCCAAGAGTCTGACCGTCTCCACCTTCGGCTTCGGCGTCGACCAGTTCGAGAACAACATCGTCGAGCCGTTCGAGAAGGAGACCGGCATCGAGGTCCGGATCGATAGCGGCGACAACGCCGAGCGGCTCACCAAGCTCAGGCTGAAGCGCTCCGACCCGGACGTGGACGTCGTCATGATCTCCGACCTCTTCGCGCGACAGGGCCGGGAACAAGGCCTGTTCGACAAGATCGACCCTGCGGCGGTCCCCAACCTCAAGAAGATCCACGCCTTCGCCAAGGACAAGGACGGCTACGCCCCGGCGTACACGTACCAGTTGCTCGGCATGCTCTACCGCAGCGACAAGGTCTCACCGGCGCCGGGCATCAAGGACCTCTGGAAGGCCGAGCACAAGGGCAAGATCGCTCTCCCCGACATCTCGACCAGCGCCGGCGTTCCCTTCCTCTACGGCACCGCGGCGACCTTCGGCTCGGGCCCCCGGGACACCGACACCGCGTTCAAGAAGCTGTCCGGCAACACCACCAACGTGCTGAAGTACTTCAGCCGCAGCACCGAAGTCGTCAGCCTCCTTGAGCGCGGCGAGGTGGAGATGGCCCCGGCACTCGACCTGTTCGCCATCGACCCGGTCAAGGCCGGCAAGCCGATCGCCTGGGCACCGCTCGACAAGGGCCGCTACATGGTCTCCAACACCGCACAGCTGGTGAAGGGCGCGCACAACAAGGCGGGCGCGGAGAAGTTCATCAACTACCTGCTGTCGAAGAAGGCTCAGGAGAAGGCCGCCGCCACCTTCTACGACAAGCCGGTCAACAAGGACGCCAGGATCCCCGCGGACATCACCAAGGTCGTGGGCGACGCGGCGACCGACCCCGCAGCGGACGGCTTCACCGTCCCCGATCTCAAGCTGGCCGCGAAGAACAACGACGACTGGGTCGACCGCTTCGAGCGAGAGGTCTCCGGGTGACACACCCCGAACCGGTCGTCATCGACTGCGACCCCGGCATCGATGACGCCGTCGCGCTGATGCTCGCCTTCGCGTCCCCCGAACTCGACGTCACCGGCATTACCACCGTCGCCGGGAACGTCGGGATCGGGCAGGTCGTGGCCAACGCGCTGGCGCTGTGCGACCTGATCGGCGTGAACGCGCGGGTACCCGTGCTGCGCGGACACGCCGGGCCGCTCGCCCGCGCCGTGCGCGTCCCGGACGAGCCGGTCCACGGCGCGGGCGGGCTCGGGGGAGTGGAACTCGCCCGGTCCGCGCGCACACCACACGCGACCCACGCCGTCCCGTGGCTGGCCGGACAGCTGCGTGAACGGGGGCCCGCGGGCACCACGGTCATCGCGACCGCGCCGCTCACCAACATCGCGTCCCTCCTTCACACCCATCCGGAGGCCGCCGCCTCGATCAAGGAGATCGTCCTGATGGGCGGGGCGGCCTTCGCACCGGGCAATGTCACGCCATCGGCCGAGTTCAACTTCTTCGCCGACCCCGAGGCCGCCCGATTCGTGACCGAGGCCGGAGTGCCGCTGCGGATCGTGGGTCTGGATGTCACCCGCAAGGCGTTGACGACCCGGGACGACATCGCCCAGCTGCTGGCCGGCGGCGCGCCCGTCACCGACGCGGCGGGCCGGATGCTCGGCCATCTCGCCACCCGCTACGAGCAGCGCCACGGCGTCGCAGCCTGCGCGGTGCATGACGCACTCGCGGTGGCGGCGGCCGTGCGGCCCGACCTGATCGAATGGACGGATGCCTGGGTGACGGTGGAATGCGGCGGCGAGTTCTCCCGCGGCAAGCTCATCGCCGATGTGCACGGCCGCACCGGCCTGCCGCACAACGCGAAGATCGCCACCGGCGTCGACACCGCGGCCTTCCGCGCGTTCCTGACGTCCCGCCTGCTGCGCCACTACGGAGGCGCCACCCCGGCCGCCACAACCGCTGACCAGTGACGAGTAACCAGCGACCACTGACCAGCGACCACCCTCGTCGCCGTCACCGGTGAAGTGATCCGTGCGCTGCTCCGGCCCCGGGTCTGTTGAACTCGAGCGACTGTTTGTAATGGCTGTCGCCCGGTACGGTCGACAGCATCCTCGGTCCCGTTCAGGCTGCGCTGTCGGCGGGTTCGGCTGCGGTGCCGCGGAGGAACACCGGGAGTTCTCGGTAGTCGTTGCCGATGAACGACGGCTGATGGTGCAGATCGCCGGTGTCCACGGCGAGGCGCAGGCGGGGGAAGCGGGTGAACAGGGCCGGCAGCGCGACGCGCGCTTCGAGGCGGGCGAGTGGGGCCCCGAGGCAGTGGTGGACACCGTGGCCGAACGCGAGGTGCTCCCGGTCGCGTCGGTCGATGTCGAACCGCTCCGGGTCGTGATTGGCCCCCCCCGCGCGGCCTGGTCTTCGCCTCCTACCAGGCCGATCTGGTCGAGCAGTTCGACACGAGCGCCGAGCAGAGCCGAGCGGCGAAGGACAGCCGCGGCCGGGCGCATCCGCCCTGATCACCGGGGCCACCTCCGGCCTCGGACGGAGCCTCGCGCGAGCCCTCGCCGGCCGCGGCTGGACCGTTCTCGTGCACGGCAGGGACGAGAGCAGGTGCGCCGCGGTCGTCGAGGAGCTGCGCGCGGCGGGCGGCACCGCCTACCCCTACCTCGCCGACCTCTCCTCGCTGAGGGAGATCGCCGGACTCGGCGCAAGGGTGACCGCCGAGCATCCCTCGCCGGGGCTGCTCGTGAACAACGCGGGCGTGGGCGCGGGGCGGGACGCGCGCCGCCGCGAGGTGAGCCGCGACGGTTACGAACTGCGCTTCGCCGTCAACTACTTGGCGCCGGTCGTCCTCACCCACGCACTGCGCGCCCCACTGCGCGCGGCCGGCTCGGCGCAGGTGCTCAACATCGGGTCGATCGGGCAGAGCCCCGTGGACCCGGACGACATCCAGTTCACCCGGCACTACGACGGCACGGAGGCGTACACGCGCAGCAAGTTCGCGCTCGCCGCCTTCACGTTCACCATCGCCGAGGAGTACGCAGCCGACGGCATCCGGGTCAACTGCGTGCACCCCGCGAACTACATGGACACCGCGATGGTCACCGAAGCGGGGGTGCGCCCCTGGTCCTCCGTGGAGGACGGGACCAAGGCCGTGCTGCACGCCATCGACGAGGGCGCGCGGGGCGCGAGCGGCCACTACTACAACGAGAGCCGCCGGGCGGAGGCGCACCGCCTCGCCTAAGCCGCCGGCACCCAGCGTCGGCTCACCTCGCTCACCGACCAACTCATCGCCCCCGCACGGGACGCGGGAGCGTCCGGATCCTGATCCTGGCTCGGCGTCGTGCGGCACCCAGCCCTCAGCGCCAGCTCGTCCATCCCCCGCCCCCCCGCGTGAGCACTTCGGCCCCGCGCGGACATGGATGCGTCATTCGACTGAAACAGCCCGTGCCTAATTTCTGTCGCCCGACAGGAAACGGCGACAGGGGCTGACATGACCGCCACCGCACCAACCGACGTACGGCCGGACCCGCCCGAGACCGGTCATGACGACCGGGAAGCCCTGGCCGGGTTCGGCTACCGGCAGGAACTGCACCGGTCCATGGGGCGGTTCGCCTCGTTCGCGGCCGGTTTCTCCTTCATCTCCGTCCTCACGACCGTCTTCCAGTTCTTCGCCTTCGGCTTCTCGTTCGGCGGCGCCGCCTTCTTCTGGACCTGGCCCGCGGTGCTGCTCGGCCAGCTGCTGGTGGCCGCGTGCTTCGCCGAACTCGCCGCCCGCTACCCGCTGTCGGGCGCGATCTACCAATGGTCGACCCGGCTGAGCACGCCCGCCTTCGGCTGGTTCGCGGGCTGGATCATGGTGATCGGGCAGATCGTGGTGGTCGCCGCGGCGGCGCTCGCGCTCCAGGTGGTGCTTCCCGCGGTCTGGCCCGGCTTCCAGCTGCTGGGCGGCGACCCGGCGCCGACCACGCCGACGGGCGCGGGCAACGCGGCGCTGCTCGCGGTGGTCCTGCTGGCGCTCACCACAACGGTGAACCTGCTCGACAACCGGGTCATGTCGGCCGTGAACCGGATCGGTGTCACGGCGGAGATCATCGGTGCCGTACTCATCGTGGTTCTCCTGTTCACGCACGCCGAACGCGGCCCCGGTGTCACCCTGCACACCGGTGGCCAGGGCGGCACGACCGGAGCGCTCCTCGTCGGTTCGTTCATGGCGGCGTACGTCCTGATCGGGTTCGACAGCGCGGGGGAGATGAGCGAGGAGACCCGCAGCCCGCGCCGCACCGCGCCCCGCACGATCCTGCTGGCGCTCGCCTCGGCGGGGGCGCTCGGCGGCCTGCTGGTGCTCGGCGGTGTGCTGGCCGCGCCGAGTCTCGCCGACGGGCGACTGGCCACGGAGGGCCTCTCGTACGTGCTGACCAGCAGCCTGGGTGACGGAGTGGGGCGGCTGCTGCTGGCCGACGTGGCCGTCGCCGTCGCCGTGGCCACGCTCGCCATCCAGACCGCCGGTTCCCGGATGCTGTTCTCGATGGCCCGCGACGGAGTCCTGCCCGGCTCCGCCCGGCTGGCGAAGGTCTCCCCGCGCACCGGAATGCCGGCCGCTCCCGCGCTGCTCGTGGGCGCGGCGGCAGCGGCGCTCGGACTGCTCAACCTGGCGTCCCCGGAGGCTTTCCTCGCGATCGGCACCACGTGCATCGCCCTGCTCTACCTGGCGTACGCGATGGTCACCGGCCCGATGCTGCTGCGCCGCCTGCGCGGCATCCCCCTAGCCCCCGACACCGAAGCCGCCCCCCACGACGAGACGGGCCGCCCCCTGTTCTCGATGGGCCGGCTCGGACTGCCCGTCAACGCCCTGGCTTTCCTGTACGGGGCAGTCATGACGGTCAATCTGGCCTGGCCGCGGGCGGCGGTGTACGACCCGGCGGGTGGCCACTGGTACTTCCAGTGGTTCACGGTTCTCTTCCTGGGCGCGGCGGTGCTGCTCGGTGCGGTGTATCGCTTGTACGGGAGGAGGCCCCGCTCCGTACGCTGACGGGACGGATCGTCCGAGGCGCAGCACGCGGCATGGTCGGTTCGTGATGTGAGCCGAGGTCCGTCGGTGGTCGGCGGTCGGCAGGGAGCGGACCGACCGGCTGCCGTGTGCCGTACCCCGCCCCTGCGCCTCAGAACTTCTCCGCGCCCACGATCCGCAGTGCCGCATCCGCCGTGGCCGCCGCGAACGCGCCGACCGCGCGCTCCGGATCGGACCGGTGGACCAGGATCACGCCCTCGATCAGCCCGAACACCAGGTCCGTACGGAGATCCGCCTCGTCCTCACCGAGGGCCGCGCCCGCCTCCGTCGCCGCCAGCAACTGCCCGTAGGCCTGCTTCAGTTCGGCCCGGACGCGGCGGAAGTCCGCGAATCGCTCGGCCTGCACCTCGGGCAGTACGTACAACGCCCCGAGGTTGTACGGACCGCCGCACAGCAGCGCCACGTCCGAGCGGCACAGCTCCCACAACCGGTCCTCCGCGGCCGTCGCCTCGTCCGAGAGCAGTCGCCTCGCCAGTTCCAGCGACGGCGTGACCGTGGACTCCAGGAGCTCGGCCAGCAGATCCTCCTTGCCGGCCACGTAGTGGTACATCGTCGCCTGGCGCATGCCCGCCCGCTCGGCGACGGCCCGGGTGGTGGTCGCGGCGTATCCGAGTGTGGTGAACAACTCGGCGGCCGCGGTGAGCAGTTCGTCACGCGCGGTCAGCCCGCTGTCCGGCCGCTGCTGGGCCCGCGGGCGGCCGACCCTTCTTCCGGTGCTGGACATGGGCCGATCGTCGCACACCCGCCGAACGTCGCGATCTAGGTGAGGGCTCGGTAACTCCCGCGCAACGGACGGGCAATGACCACGACTTCCCGGCCTCCTAGTTTCTGTCGCGCGACAGAAATTGGCCGCAGTCAGGCCGCAGTCAGGCCGCAGTCAGGCGGAAGCCAGACCGTAGCCAGGCCGAATCCAGGCAGAAGCCAGGCAGATGCCGGGCCCAGGTCAGGCCCAAGTCAGGCCCAAGTCAGCACGTCAGCCCCCCGTCGAGCCGGAGGTCCAGCCATGGCGACAGCGACGACACACGGAGCCCGGGAACATGCCCGCGCCCAGCACGGCACCCGTACCGAATCCATGCCGGTGGTGCCGGCGGGCGACTGGCCCGAACCTCTTCCCGGCACCCCGGTCTGGGCCGAGACCGTCGCGGGCGGCTCCTACACGCACCGCGTTCTGGCCCGCGGCACCGAGCTGCGGCTCACGGACCTCGCGGGCGACGCCTGCGCCCATCTGCTGCTGTACGCCGACGGGCGGCCGTGGGAGCGGCTGAACACCGCCGACACGGTGAAGGTCCAGTGGAACGCCTACCTCGGCGCCGGCCGGCTGCTCCTCTCCGATCAGGGCCGGGTCCTCGCCTCCGTGATCGCCGACTCCGCCGGCCGCCACGACGCGCTGTGCGGCACCTCGACCCTCGTGCGCAACACGGCGCGGTACGGGGACGGCACCCCGCAGTCCGCGTCCCCAGCCGGCCGGGAGTTGCTGAAGCTGGCCGCCGCGAAGAACGGTCTCGCCCCGCGCGATCTGCCGCCCTCGCTCTCCTTCTTCCAGGGAGTGGAGGTACGGGAGGACGGCGCCCTGGACTTCACCGGCTCGGCCGGAGCGGGCGCCGCGGTGACGCTGCGCGCCGAGCAGGACCTGACCGTACTGATCGCGAACGTCCCGCACCCTCTGGACCCGCGCCCGGAGTACGTCTGCACCCCGCTCGAGGTGCTGGCCTGGCGCGCCGGGGCGACGGAGCCCGGAGATCCGCTCCGGGACGCCACCCCGGAAGGCCACCGGGCTTTCCTCAACACGCTCGACTTCCTCACCGCCAGGGGGCTCGCATGACCGTCGCCACCACCACGCCCGACACCGGCGCCGGCGCCGTCCGCCGCTCGGACCTGATCCCCGCGCGGGCCGCCTGGTCCGCCGTCGTCCGCGCCGGCGAACAGCTCACGCTGACCGACCTGCACGGCAACCAGGCCGTGGACTTCCTGGTGTACGACGCTCATGACACGACCGTCCGCTACAGCGCCCCGGACACCCTCCACGCACAGGGCAGCATCTTCCTCACCACGGGCAGCGTGCTGATGTCGAACGAGCACACCCCGCTGATGACGGTCACCGAGGACACCTGCGGCCGCCACGACACGGTCGGCGGCGCCTGCTCCAAGGAGTCCAACACCCTTCGCTACGGACACCACACCTGGTCGCAGCACGCCTGCGTCGACAACTTCCTCGCCGAGGGCGCCCGGCACGGGCTGGGCAAGCGGGATCTGGTCTCCAACATCAACTGGTACATGAACGTCCCGGTCGAGAAGGACGGCACGCTGGGCATCGTCGACGGCATCTCGGCCCCGGGCCTGCGGGTGACGCTGCGGGCCGAGACGGACGTTCTGGTCCTGATCTCCAACTGCCCCCAGATCAACAACCCCTGCAACGGCTTCGACCCGACAGCCGTCGAAGCCACCATCACAGAAGCCACCATCACAGAAGCCACCATCACACAGGCCGCCGTCACCGAGGCAGCCGTCAGCGAGGCCACCGCATGAGCGACTTCGACACGCTGCTGGTGGCCAACCGGGGCGAGATAGCCGTACGCATCATCCGCACCGCCCGCCGTCTCGGTATCCGTACGGTCGCGGTGTTCTCCGACCCCGACCGTTCCGCGCCCCACGTCCGCCTCGCCGACGAAGCGGTACGGCTCGGCCCCGCACCCGCCAAGGAGTCGTACCTCGACGCCGACCTGATCCTGCGGGCGGCCAAGGACACCGGGGCGGGCGCCATCCACCCCGGCTACGGATTCCTCTCCGAGGACGCCGGGTTCGCGCGGCGCTGCGAGGACGCCGGGATCGTCTTCGTCGGCCCGTCCGCCGATCAGCTGGAACTGTTCGGCGCCAAGCACACCGCACGTGCGGCGGCCGAGGCGGCGGGCGTGCCGCTCGCCCCCGGCACCGGACTGCTGCCCGATCTGCCGTCCGCGCTGGCGGCGGCCGACCGCATCGGCTATCCCGTGATGCTCAAGGCCACCGGCGGTGGCGGCGGCATCGGCATGTCGGCATGCCGGTCCACCGGCGAACTCAACGACGCCTGGGAGCGAGTGCAGCGGGTCGCCGCCGCCTCCTTCTCCTCGGCCGGTGTCTTCCTGGAACGTCTCGTCGAGAACGCCCGCCATGTCGAGGTCCAGGTCTTCGGCGACGGACACGGCCACGTGGTGACCTTCGGCGACCGCGACTGCTCCCTCCAGCGCCGCAACCAGAAGGTCCTGGAGGAGGCCCCCGCACCCGCCCTCCCCGACGACGTCCGCGCACAACTGGCGCGATCCGCACGCGAGTTGTGCGCATCGGTCGGCTACCGATCCGCGGGCACCGTGGAGTTCGTGTACGACGCGGCGCGCACCGAGGCGTACTTCCTGGAGGTCAACACCCGTCTCCAGGTCGAGCACCCGGTGACCGAGGAGATCCACGGCGTGGATCTCGTCGAGTGGATGCTGAGGCTCGCGCAGGGCGAGACCGATGTCGTACGCGAACCCGGCCCGTCGCGCGGCCATGCCGTCGAGGCGCGGGTGTACGCGGAGGATCCGACCCGGGACCACCGCCCCGGCGCGGGCCTGCTGACCCGGGTCGCGTTCCCCGAGGGGGACGGTCTGCGCGTGGACACCTGGGTCGAGACCGGTACGGAGGTGACGACGGCCTACGATCCGATGCTGGCCAAGGTCATCGCGTACGGCACCGACCGCGCCGATGCCCTCGCACGGCTCGACGCGGCGCTCGCCGCCACCCGGATCGACGGCATCGAGACCAACCTCGGTCTGGTACGGGCTGCCCTGGCCGACGACCGGGTGCGCGGCGCCACGCACTCCACGGCCACCCTCGCCACGATCCCCGACCCGACCCCGCGCATCGAGGTGGTCACCGGCGGCACCCTCACCACCGTGCAGGACTGGCCGGGCCGCACGGGCTACTGGCAGGTCGGAGTACCGCCGTCGGGACCGATGGACGACCTGTCGTTCCGGCTCGGCAACACGGCCCTCGGCAACGACGAGGGCGCGCCCGGCCTCGAATGCACGCTCCAGGGGCCGACGCTGCGCTTCTCGCACCCGACGACGGTCTGTGTCACGGGCGCACCGGCCCCCGTGAGGGTCGACGGTGAACCGGTCGCCCAGTGGGAACCCTTCACCGTCCCGGCAGGCTCCGAGCTCTCGGTCGGCGCACCGGACCACCACGGTCTGCGTACGTACCTCCTGTTCGCCGGAGGCGGCCTGGACGTGCCCGGCTTCCTGGGCAGCGCGGCGACCTTCACCCTCGGTGGTTTCGGCGGTCACGGCGGCCGGGCCCTGCGCACGGGCGACGTCCTGCACGGCGGTGCAGCGCAGGCTGCGGGCACCCCCGTTCCGGACGCCGACCGTCCGCGCATCGACGGCGTCTGGCACATCGGCGCGACCGAAGGCCCGCACGCCGCACCGGAGTTCTTCACCGAACAGGACATCCACGACTTCTACGCCGCCGAGTGGAAGGTCCACTTCAACTCGGCGCGCACCGGCGTCCGGCTGATCGGCCCCACACCGCGCTGGGCCCGCACCGACGGCGGCGAGGCCGGCCTGCACCCCTCCAACATCCATGACACGCCGTACTCCGTGGGCGCGGTCGACTACACGGGCGACATGCCCGTCCTGCTGGGCCCCGACGGCCCGTCCCTGGGCGGCTTCGTCTGCCCGGCGACGGTGCTGACGGCCGAACGCTGGAAGCTGGGCCAGTTGCGCCCCGGCGACACGGTCCGCTTCACACCCGTCACGATCACCGGCGAGCGGCGCCCGGACATCGTCGACGGCGGCATCCTGTATCAGAACGACGACACCACCTACCGCCGCAGCGGCGACGACAACGTGCTGGTCGAGTACGGGCCGATGCAGCTGGACCTGGCCCTGCGGATGCGCGTGCACGCCCTGATGGAGGCGCTGACGGCGCAGGCCGTCCCGGGGATCACCGGTCTGACACCGGGCATCCGCTCGCTCCAGATCCAGCTGGACCCGAGGGTCCTGCCCCAGCACCGGATCGTGGAGCTGCTCCAGGACACCGAGGCCGCGCTCCCGCCCACGGACGCCCTGGTCGTCCCGTCCCGCACCGTGCACCTCCCGCTGTCCTGGGACGATCCGGCGACCCGTGAGGCCATCGCCCGCTACATGGCCGGGGTGCGGGACGACGCCCCGTGGTGCCCCTGGAACATCGAGTTCATCCGCCGGGTCAACGGCCTGGACTCGGTCGAGGACGTGTACCGCACCGTGTTCGACGCCGAGTACCTGGTGCTGGGCCTGGGCGACGTGTATCTGGGCGCCCCGGTCGCCACACCGCTGGACCCGCGCCACCGCCTGGTCACCACCAAGTACAACCCGGCCCGCACCTGGACCGCGGAGAACTCGGTCGGCATCGGCGGCGCCTACCTGTGCGTCTACGGGATGGAGGGGCCGGGCGGCTACCAGTTCGTCGGCCGCACCACCCAGGTCTGGTCGGGCTGGCAGCAGCGCGGCGCCTTCGAGCCCGGCTCACCGTGGCTGCTGCGGTTCTTCGACCGCATCAAGTGGTACCCGGTGGAGCCGGACGAACTCCTCGCACTGCGTGCGGACATCAAGTCCGGCCGGTTCGTGCCACGCATTGAGGAGGGCGAGTTCTCGCTGGCGCGGCACGAGGAGTTCCTCGCGCGGCACGCCGACTCGATCGCGGAGTTCCGGACCCGCCAGGGCAGCGCCTTCGCGGCCGAGCGGGATGCCTGGGAAGCGGCGGGCGAGTTCGCCCGCGCGGACGCGGCGACGGCACCGGCGCCCCCGGCCGCCGAGGTGACGGTACCGCCGGGCGGCCACCTGGTGGAGGCGGAGTTCGCGGCATCCGTCTGGCAGCTGAACGTCGCCGCGGGCGACACGGTGACGACAGGTCAGCCCTTGCTGGCGCTGGAGGCGATGAAGATGGAGTCCCGCGTCCACGCCCCCATGGCCGGCATCGTCACGGAGGTACTCACCCGGCCGGGTGCCCAGGTGGAACCGGGTACGGCACTGCTGATCCTGGCCCCGCTCCACGAGAACTGAGGAACACCCATGCCGGTACCTGCCCCCCTCCTCACTCCCTTCGTCACCCGCGTCCGGGCCGCGTACGCCCGCATCGAAGCGGTCGACCGCCCCGAGGTCTGGATCGGGCTGCGCCCGCAATCCGACCTGGAGGCCGAGGCCCGAAGCCTCGAAGCACGTCTGGCCGCGGGCGAACAACTCCCCCTCGCGGGCCGCCTGCTGGCCGTCAAGGGCAACATCGACGTGGCCGGCCTCCCCACCACAGCGGGCTGCCCCTCGTACGCGTACGAGCCGAGCGTCGACGCCCCGGTGGTGGCCCGCCTGCGCGCCGCCGGAGCGCTGGTGATCGGCACGACCAATCTGGACCAGTTCGCCACGGGCCTGGTCGGCACCCGCTCCCCGTACGGGGCGGTACGCAGCGCCCATGACCCGTCCCGCATCAGCGGAGGCTCCAGCTCGGGTTCCGCGGTCGCTGTCGCCCTCGGCATCGCGGACCTCGCGCTCGGCACGGACACCGCGGGCTCCGGCCGGATCCCCGCCGCGTTCAACGGCATCGTCGGCCTGAAACCGACCAGTGGCCTCGTGCCGACGCACGGTGTGGTCCCGGCCTGCGCGAGCCTGGACTGCGTCACCGTCTTCGCCCGGACGCTCCCCGAGGCCGAACAGGCGCTGTCTCTGATGGCCACCCCCGTCCCGCAGCCCGTCCCCTCGCGTGTTCCGGGCCCCTGGCGGATCGCGGTCCCGCCCACAGCACAGCTCGGCGAGCTCGACCCCGGCTGGGCGCAGGCGTACGAATCTGCGGCCGCCCGTCTCCAGGCGGCGGGCGCGGCGCTCCGGGCCATCGACCTGACCCCGTTCACCCAGGCCGCCGCGATGCTGTACGAGGGTGCGTTCGTCGCCGAGCGTTACACCGCGGTCGGAGCGTTCATCGACGGCGCGCCCGACGCGCCCGGCCTCGACCCCACGGTCGCGGGGATCATCACCGCGGCCCGCGACATCCCGGCACACCGCCTCTTCGCCGACCAGGCAGAGCTGGCCGCCCTGCGCGCCGCCGCGACGGACGCGCTCGGCGACGCGGATGCGCTCCTGCTGCCCACCGCACCGGGCCACCCCACGCTCGCCGAGGTCGCCGCCCACCCGCTGGCTGCGAACGCCCGCCTCGGCCGGTTCACCAACTCCACCAACCTGTTCGACCAGTGCGCGGTGGCGGCCCCCGCGGGCGAGGTGGCAGGCCTGCCGTTCGGTGTGATGCTGATCGGCCCGGCGCACACCGATGAACGGCTGGCCCGGATCGCCACGCTGCTGACCCCGCCCTCCCGTATCGCGGTGGTGGGCGCCCATCTGACCGGCCAGCCCCTGAACCCGCAGCTCCTCTCCCTGGGCGCCCGCCTGATCCGGACCACGGCCACCGCCCCGGTCTACCGCCTGCACGCCCTGCATACGGACCCGCCCAAGCCGGGCCTGGAACGGATCGGCGAGGGCGGGTCCGCGATCGAGGCGGAACTGTGGGAGCTGCCTGCCGAGGGACTCGGCCGGCTCGCCGCCGCTCTCCCCGCGCCCATGACGCTCGGCCGAGTGGAACTCACCGACGGAACTGCCGTCCCCGGGTTCCTCTGCGAGCCGTACGCGCTCGACGGCGCCGCCGACATCACCTCGCACGGCGGCTGGCGCGCTTACCCAGGTCATTGATCCCGATCCGGGTTCCTCGGCACCGACACGCACAGTGCGCGCCTCTGACCTGCGCAGATGGTCTGTGAGTCGCTCACGATGCGCTGTCGGTCAGGGATCCCGAGGTGCGAAGCGATCTCGGCGGGCTGAGATTGGAAGTAGCCCGATCGGCCGAGCGCGAGCGCGCGGTCGTGCGGGGCGGTCCGACACGAAGGAGCCGGCGATGGCCAGCAACGTGAGTGGAACAGGCTCGGGCACGGCGAGGAGTTCGCCGAGCAGTGCGCCAAGCACCGGCCTAGGCAGCGGCTGGCTGGTCTTCGCCGCCGTCCTCATGGTCTTCGGCGGCCTGATGATGCTCCTCCAGGGCATCGCCGCCATCGCGAAGGACAACGTGTTCGTCGCCACGCGCAACTACGTGTACCAGTTCGACCTCACCGCATGGGGCTGGATCCATCTGATCCTGGGCATCATCGTCATTCTCGTCGGAGTCGCCCTGTTCACGGGCGCCACCTGGGCCAGGGTCGTCGGCGTCGCGCTGACCGGCCTGGCGATGCTCGCGAACTTCCTGTGGGCCCCCTACGCACCGGTCTGGGCCATCGTCCTGATCGCGCTCAACGTCTTCGTGATCTGGGCGCTGTGCGCCGCACCCGGCCCGCCGGAGTGAGGAAGCGGGGGATGTCCTCGCGGATGCGGCCCGACCTCTATCCCGACCTGTGGGCCGACCTCCGGGCCCGAGGCGACGGGCCCGAGGCGACGGGCAGGCGAGGGAAACAGCAGAGGTCCCGTCCGATGGTTCATGAGGACCATCGGACGGGACCGTCGTGTCAGGAGAGGCCGGTCACGGCTTCCTGTCGCACATTCCTTCCTCCAGCTCGTGAATGTCCCGGTCGCCGGCGGCCACGCAGATCCAGCGGGTCGGTTCCTCGGAGTACTCCCAGCTGTGCGGGTCGGCCAGGAGGTCCGCCAGGTCCTGGCCCGTCACCTCCTCGCCCGTGGTGTCCGCCGGCCAGGCATCTGACCGGAACACCTTGATGAAGCCGAGCCGTTGCCAGCAGCCGTGACTTCCTTGATGAGCGCGGGGTTGCCCGTCTCGCCCATCATGCCGGGGCAGGCCAGGTAGCCGGAGCCCGTTCCGTTGCAGCTGTTGCCGGTGTTGGTCGAGTTGTCGGTCATGGCCGGGCGCCACCGGTGGTGGTGCACTGGTTCATGCCCATCGCGTAGTAGCACGTCGTCGTGCCCGTGCTCGCGGTGGTCGCCGTGCCGGACTTGCCGCCACCGCTCCGGGCGGGAGTTCTGCGCAGCCGCGACCTCCACGACCTCGTACTCAACCACCTGACAGACAAGGTCGTGTAGACGGGGGAGTGCTGCGTGGATTGATTTAGGCCGTAAATGCGACACTTCGGCGTATGTGCGTAGTTGGGTACCGCGTCTCCGGTAGTTAGTGGATCTTCCTGAATCCCTGACCGAGGAGCCCTCGTGCTTTGTCGTCGTGCCCTGGGTGGGCGGGCTGTGGCCGCGTTCACCGCCGCAGCCTCCGCCGCGCTCACCTTCACCGTGCCGTCCGGCGAGGCGGCCGCCGCCGACCCACTGCGCACACAGCAACGGCCGACGAGCCTGCCCGCCGACAACGGCGACGTCCTCAGTTCGGAGCCGAGCGTCTTCTACCTGGATCCGCTCAAGGCGATCAAGGTCAAGGCCACCGCGCACCGGATCATGTACCGCACCACCGATCGCACCGGGAAGGCCATCGCCGTCACCGGCACCGTGTTGACCCCCGAAGCGTCCCCACACGGTCAACGCCCGATCGTCGCCTTCGCCCCCGGCACCCAGGGCCTGGCCGACAAGTGCGCCCCCTCCCGCCAGCTGGCCGAAGGCACCGAGTACGAGGCGCTGCCCATCAAGAAGCTCCTCGACCAGGGCTATGCCGTGGTGGTGACCGACTACCAAGGGCTGGGCACACCCGGAATCCACACCTACATGGACCGCGAGGCCCAGGGGCGCGCCGCCCTGGACTCCGTCCGGGCGGCCCAGCGTCTGGTCTCCGTAGATCTCCCGGACGCCGGCCCGGTCGCGCTCTACGGCTACTCACAGGGCGGCGGCGCGACGGCGTCCGCCGCCGAACTGGCCCCCGCCTACGCGCCCGAACTGAAGATCAAGGGCGCAGTCGTCGGCGCTCCACCCGCGGACATGAACAAGGTGGCCGACAGCATGGACGGCTCGGCCTACGGAGCGTTCTTCAACTACGCCCTCTCCGGCCTCGCCACCTCGTACGGCATCGACATCGCCCCGTACCTGACCGCCCACGGCAAACGCGTGACGAACGACCTGCGCGACAACCTGTGCACGACGCAGGCCCTCGCCAAGTACCCCTTCCTGAACTCGCGTTTCCTGACCGTGGACGGGCGTCCGCTGACCGAGCGCCTCAAGCGCGCCCCCTGGGACACGATCGTGGCCGAACAACAGCTGGGCAAGCGCAAGCCCGTGACGCCTGTCCTGCTCTCCCACAGCTCCCTGGACGACGTCGTTCCCCAGCAGATCGGCAAGAACCTGGCCGCCGACTGGTGCCGCCTGGGCGCGACGGTGAGGTTCGCCGGCAACCACGTCCCCGGCCACATCGCAGCGACCGCGGCCACCAGCGCCGAGGGCGTCCCCTGGCTCGCGGACCGCTTCGCCGGCAGGACCGCACCGAGCACCTGCTGACCCTCTCGGGCAGTCCCGTGTCAGTGCCGCAGCAGGCGAAGGTCGACCGCATCCGCCATGGCCTTCATGCCCGCGTCGTCCGGGTGGATGTGATCGCCCGAGTCGTAGGCGGGATTGAGGGCCGAGGGGTCCGCGGGGTCGCGCATGACCCGGTCGAAGTCGATGACGCCGTCGAAGGCGCCGCCGGTGCGGATCCAGTCGTTGACGCTGCGGCGGATCGCCTCGGCGGCGGGCGTGTAGTAGCCGTTGCCCTTGACCGGCATCAGCGTCGCGCCGACGACCCGGACACCGGCGGCGTGCGCCTCGTCGATCAGGGTGCGCCAGCCGTCGATCAGGTCCTGCGCGGTCAGCGGTCCGCCGTCGGGACCGGCGTTGTTGCCGATGTCGTTGATGCCTTCGAAGAGAATCACGTCTTTGACGCCGGGCTGACCGAGGGCGTCGTGGCGGAACCGCTTCAGGGCGCTGACGCCCTGCCAGAGGTTGGGGACATCGGTGAGCACGCGGTTGCCGCCGATACCGGCGTCGACGACGCTCAGCCGCTGCGGGCCCGGCTCGGCTTCGAGGCGGCGGCCGAGCACGTCGGGCCACCGGGTGTAGGTACCGGTCGAGGAGTGGTATCCGTCGGTGATGGAGTCGCCGAACGCGACGACCGTGCCTTTCGCCGTCGGAGACAGGACGTCGAGACCCGCCAGGTAGTACCAGGAGGTCGAGGTGGTGACGAATCCGGCCGCGCTGTCGTCCCCTGTGTGATCGCCCGGGGCCGTGTAGGTCGTGTCGAAGGCGTCCGAGTGCCAGGTCGACATGCCGGTCGCGCCGGGCACGTAGAGGCTGACGAGCAGGTTCTGCCCCGCCTCCACCGAGATCGGGACTACGTCGCTGACGGTCTCGTCGCCGGCCGGGAGCGCGACGCGGTCCGAGCCGCCGAAGGTGATGCGCCGGGTGGTGCCCGGCCTTGCCTCGCCGCCCTGCGCCTGGACGGCGACGGTCGCGCCCGCCACGTCGAGCGGCCCGGGGCTGTAGCGGTTCGAGAGAGTGATCCGGGCGCGCGATCCCGCGACGCTGCTGTGCACGACCATCCGGATGGTCTGGTTCTCGAAGGACGGGCCGCCGGTCGTCATGCTCGGCGACCAGGCGCTCACCCGGGTGCCCGGGGCGTGCGCCGGCTGCGTGGCCGCGTTCGCGGTGCCCACCGACGCGGCTGCCAGGGTGAGCGCGAGCAGCGCTCCGAACAGGGACCGCGAAGGTCTGCGGACGGCGCGGCTGCGCCCCGCCCGGTACGACTGTCGGTACGGCTGACCGAGGGTCATCGGCACTTTCTCCGTTCATCTAGACGTTCATCTCGACGTTCGGGTCGTCGTTCAACTCGTCGTTCGACTCGTCCCGTTCAGGCCGCCCTTCAGGCACGGACGTCCCCGGGAAAGCGCGGTGCACGGCAGGGCGCCCGTGAGGCCGGGCGCCCTGCCGCGTGAACCGGTCGTACCGACCGGTTCAGCCCTGGAGGTCCGTGAGCCTCATCGACTGACCGGGCCGCAGGGTGACGGTCGTGCTGCGGCCGCCCGCGGTGACGGTGGTGCTGCGTCCCCCGACGCTGTGCAGCGTCGCCCGGCGTACGCGGCCTCGCTCCCACGTCATGTCCACGGTGAATCCGCCGCGGGCTCCCACGCCCTTGACCGAGCCGGATGCGGCCCAGGCGTCGGGGAGCGCCGGCAACAGTTCGATGTGGCCGGGGCGGGAGTGGACGAGCATTTCCAGCATCGCGGTGGGAGTGCCGAGGTTGGCGTCGATCTGGAAGATCGCCCGGGTGTCGGAGACCCGGTACATGTCGAAGAAGTTCATGGCTGTGCCGGTGTCACCGCCCGCCCAGGGCTTCAGGTTCGTCAGCAGCAGGCGGTAGGCCTTGTCGGCGTCCTTGAGCCGCGCCCAGCACGCCGCCCGCCACGCACAGGCCCACCCATAGCTCTCCATGCCGCGGGAAGTCAGCAACTCCCTTGCTCCCTTGAGGAGTTCGGGATCGCCGGCGTCCGGGCGGATACGGTCGCCGGGGAACAGGTTGATGAGCGGCGAGAGGTGGCGATGGGTGGTCTCGCCGAGGTCGTCCTCGCTCATCCACTCCTCCAGGCGCCCGGACTTCGGGCTGACCTTCGGGAGATAGAGACGGTCCCGCAACTTTCCTACGGCGGCGCCGTGTTCGGCGTCGCGGCCGAGTGCGCGGCACGCCTGCTCGTAATGGCCGAAGAGGGACCACAGGAGTTCCTGGGTGTACGTGATGCCGCGGGCGTCCTGCGGGCCCTGTTCGGGCGACCAGTCGTGGTCGTCGACGAGGACCTCGCGGCCGTCGACGGTCATGGTGATCAGGCGTGCTTCCCAGAACTCGCAGGCGCCCTTGAGGAGCGGCATGATCCGCGCCAGGTACCGCTCGTCCTGCGTGTACTCGTAGTGCTCGTAGAGGGATTCGCACAGCCAGGCGTTGCCCGCCGGGTGCCACCACCAGCCCAGGCCGCCGTAGGGGTTCGTGGAGAAGGCGACGGTCCAGCCCGCGACCTTGCCGGAGGTGTTGCGGTAGCGGTTGCGGGAGTCGTTGAACTGCTTCTGCGTCACCTCGCTCCACGCGGGGAGCTGGGCCAGGCAGTAGTCGGCGAAGGCGGGGAAGGTGTCGCCGAGGCCGGCCCGGTCGGCCAGCCAGTAGTTCATCTGGAGGTTGATGTCGGTGTGGTAATCGCCCATCCAGTCCGGGGTGTTGCCCTCCAGCCACAGTCCCTGGAGTCCCATGGGCAGCCCGTCACGCGAACCGCAGATGGTCAGGTAGCGACCGAACTGGAGGTAGCTCGCCTCCAGTTCCGGGTCGGGCGCCGATCCGTCGGCCGCGCGCGCCTTCAGGCGTGACCAGGTGTCCATCCGGCGCTGACCGCCGCCGGAGCGGCCGAGGTCGAGGGTGAGGCGGTCGTAGCGGGCGCGGTAGTCGGCGACGTGGGTGTCGCGCAGCCGCACGGCCGAAGTCCGGGCCGCCGCGAGGGCCTTGTCCTCGGCGAGGGCGAGCGGGTTTGCGTCCGGGTTCCGGTAGCCGGTGGCGTGGCTCGGCGCGTAGTCGGTGCCGCCGCTGATGACGAGGGTGACCTCGGAGCAGTCGGTGAACGTGACGCGGGTTCCGGTGGCGGTGATCGTCCCGTCCCCGGCGGCGGTGACCGCCGCGGCGTAGCGCAGCTTGTTGCCGAGGGCGGCGGAGAAGGAGGCGAGGTTGCGGTCCTTGTCGACGCCCGTCGTCTCGCCGTGGGTGCCGGAGAGGATGACGGCGCCGGTGAGGGAGCCGCCGCCGCTCTGGCTCAGCCGGACGACGATGGTGTCGTCGGGCGCGCTGGCGAACATCTCCCGGGTGTAGCGGACCTTGTCCTTGGTGTACGTCGTGGTGACGAGGCCGTTGCTGAGGTCGAGCGTGCGGCGGTAGTCGCTGACGGCGGAGCGCTCGTGTCCCGGCAGGTACAGCATGACGCGGGCGAGCAGGGTGAAGCTGCCGAAATCGTCGCGCCCGTACAGGAATTGGCCGTCGGAGTCGAGGGTGGTGTTGGCGCCGCCGGTCCACAGGGTGGCGTCGGTGACGTGCAGGAGTTCCCGGGCCGGGTCGGCGCCGACGAGGGCACCGAGGCGGCCGTTGCCCAGCGGCAGGCCCTGCTCGATGAGGAGGTCCTCGTCGGCGGGCTCGGGGTACCACAGGGTCGTCGCCTCGCCGGTCGGCACCAGCGGGGACGTGGTGGGGCGGGACGGCGCGGCGTGCGCGGTGAAGGCGGGCAGGGCGCTCAGCGCGAGGGCTCCGCCGAGGCCGAGGACCAGGCGTCTGGAGGGTCCGTTTCTCATGTGCGGCTCCTTGGACGTGACGGGCGGTCAGGAGAGCTTGATCAGGCGGGAGCCGTGGGCCGGGACGGCGGTGGCGGTCCAGGAGCCCTTGGCGGTGCCGAGGTCCTTGCGGGCGACGACGTCGCGCAGGTGCTGGGGGCGCTTGACGCCCAGGTCCCCCAGGTCGACCGTGATGTCGGTGGCCTCGGAGCCGAGGTTGTAGACCGCGAGGTACCGGGCGCCGCCCACCTTCTTTGTCCACACCTGCGTGTCACCGGAGCGGATCTGCTTCGGCAGGACGGCGGCCTGGTCGACGGCGATGACCTCGGGGTTGGTCAGGATGGCCTTGGCCTTGTCGTCGAGGAAGTAGATGTCGCCGCCGACGTACAGCGGGGACGACGCCATCGACCAGAAGGTCATGACGGTCTGCCGCTCCGTGTCGTTGATGCCGTCCTGGAGTCCGCTGCCGGTGTTGTTGTTGATGGGCATCGAGTCGAGGTCGCCGAGGTAGCCCGGGGCGGACAGCTTGGGCAGCCACTCGGGGAGGTCGGCGAAGCGGTCGTCGACGGAGCTGGTCCAGGTGCTGGTGGTCTCGCAGTAGCACTCGATGTCGGTGTCGACGCGGACGCCGTTGGCGTAGGGCCGCAGGCCGTCGCCGGCCTCCAGGTCGACGGGCCAGGCGCTGGCGGACAGCCACATGCTGCGGCCGCTGTGGTCGATGGCCGTGGACCACGCCTTGATGTCGGCGACGTTGTCCTTCGTCACGCCGTCGATCTTGATGAAGTCGATGCCCCAGGAGGCGTACCGGGCGACGATCGAGTCGATGTAGTCCTGGGCGCAGGGGTTGCTGTAGTCGATCTTCCAGCTGCCGCCCCACTTGTTGGTCGGGGTCAGCGGCTTCACGGCGATGTCCTGCGCATGACAGTCAGTACCGAGGATCGGCGCGTTCTTGTCGTAGACCTCCTTCTCCAGTCCGGCGGCGCCGTACAGACCGAGCTTGAGGTCCTTGCCGTGGACGTAGTCGGAGAGCGACTGCATGCCGCCGGGGAAGCGGTCCTTGTCGGCGTTCGGGATGCCGTTGGCGTCGGTGTGGAAGTTCCAGTCGTAGTCGAAGTTCCAGCCGGCGTCGATGTTCAGGTTCTTGTATCCGGCCGAGGACAGCTTGCTGCTGAGCGCGTCGGCGGCGTTCTTGATGTTGCCCTCGTTCAGCCAGTGCGTGCCGTACCCGGCACGGGAGGAGGACTCGACGCTCCAGCTGCTCCAGCCCATGAACGGCTTGACGTACGGAGTCTTGGCCTCGGCGGTGCCGGTGGACAGGGCGAGGGTGAGGGGCAGTGCGCAGGCGGCGGTGAGCGCCGCGCGCCGGGTCGTTCTGGTCGTACGGGTCACTGGAAGTACCTCCGGTATGAGGGAGAGGGAGTTTCAGGACTTGAGACCGGACATCGCGATGCCCTGGACGATGTGGCGCTGGGCGACCAGGAACATGATCACGAGCGGGAGGATCGCCACGGCCGTCCCGGCGAACAGCTCGGGCAGATTGACGGTCTGGGAGGTGAGGAAGCTGGAGAGCGCGATCTGCACGGTCCAGCTGTTGGGGTCCTGGCCGATCATCAGCGGCCACAGGAAGGAGTTCCACGCCTCGATGAAGGACAGTGCGCCGAGGGAGGCGATCATCGTGACCGAGTTGGGCAGGATGATGCGCCCGTAGACACCGAGGTAGCTGAGGCCGTCGAGGCGGCCCGCCTCCTCGATCTCGGCGGGGAAGGACAGATAGAAGCTGCGGAAGAGCACGACGGCGAAAGCGTTGAACAGGCCGGGTGCGATCAGGCCCCACATCGTGTTCACGCCGCCCATCGAACCGACCACGACGAACGTCGGCAGGAAGGTCACGGCCTGCGGGATCATCAGCGTGCCGACGATGAGCGAGAGGACGACCCCGCGACCGGGCACGTTGATCCGGGCCAGCGCGTACCCGGCCATCGAGGCGAGCAGGGTGGACACCGGGGCCGAGATCACCGCGATCAGCAGTGAGTTGGCCAGGGACCGGCCGAAGGGCCGCTCCGGGTTGTCGAACAGGGCGCTGAAGTTGTCCCAGCTCAGCGCGGACGGCAGCCAGTGCCAGTCGGTGGCGGTGACTTCCGGCGTCGTCATGAAGGCGTTGCGCAGAAGTACGTAGAACGGGATCAGGAAGACCACGGACAGCAGGCACAGCACCAGGTACGTGGCGGCGGAGCCGAGCACGCTCCCTCGGTAACGGTTCATGGGTTCAGTCCTTGTCCGATCAGTCCTTGTCGCGGGAGAACCCGAGGATCCGGCCCTGGAGGAGCGTGACCAGCACGATCAGGAGGGTGAGCAGGAAGGCTCCGGCGGAGCCGACGCCGTAGTCCTGGTCCTGGAGGGCGACGCCGTAGAGGTGCATGAGGGGGGTGCGCACAGGTTCGCTGCCGAGCGAGGCGCCGGTGGAGAAGATCGCGTAGAACTCGTCGAAGGCCTGGAGCGCGGCGATCAGCATGAGCAGCAGGATCGCGACCGACGTGTTGCGCAGCATGGGGAAGGTGATGCTGCGGAAAGTGCGCCAGGCGCCGGCGCCGTCGAGGGCCGCGGCTTCGTACAGGTGCTGCGGAATGGACTGGAGCCCCGCGATGAACAGGATCATGTAGAGGCCCACTTGGAGCCACAGGCGCAGCGTGACGAGCACGATCCAGTACAGGGGCGGGCTCTGCGTCTGGATCCACGGCGTGGGATCGGCGCCGAACAGCGCGCCGAGCGTGTTCGCGAGGCCGGACGGCACGCCGCTGAACAGGGCCATCTTCCAGATCATCGCGGCGGCCACGTAGCTGACCGCCGCGGGCAGCAGGAAGGCCGTGCGGAAGAAGGCCCGGCCGCGCCGTACCCGGTTGACGAGGACGGCGAGGCCCAGGGACGCGGCGAAGGTGATCGGCACGATCATCGCCGTGAACAGCACGATCATCGTGAGTGAGTCGCGGAACCGCTCGTCGCTCAGCAGCTGTTGGTAGTTGTCGAGGCCGACCCAGGTGCCCAGCGAGATGGTGCGGCGGGCCTCACTGAAGCTGAGCAGGAAGCTCCAGCCGATGGCCACGTAGCGGAAGACGCCGAGGCCGATCAGCATCGGGGCGGTGAGGACGACGAAGGCAAGGGCCTTCGAGCGCCGCTCTGTCAGCCGCCGGCGGCGCGGCGCCGTGGCGGGCGCCGGGCGGGCGGCACTCCCCTGCAAGGGCGTGGTGCCGGTGGCGGTCATGACGTTCAGCCCATCTGCTTGTCGAGGTCGGACTGGGCCTTGGCCTGGGCCTTCTTCAGGGTCTTCTCCGGCGCCGAGCCCTGGGCGATGTCGGCGGCCGCGGCGATGAACTCGGCCTGCATCGCCTGCGTCCACTCGGCCGGGAAGGAGATGCCGTACTTGGTCCCGATGGCGACGGTGTCCTTCGCGGCGCCCTTGCTCAACTCGGGTGTCTTGGCGGCCACTTCGGTCTGCGGCGGCACGTGGAAGCCGTACTTGACGGCCCAGTCGATCTGGACGTCGGCCTGCTTGATCCACAGCCACTGGAGGTACTTCTTGGCCTCCGCGACGTGCTTGCTCTTGGCGTTGACGGCCTGCGTCCAGCCGCCGAGCCGGGCGACGGGCTTCCCGGAGGAGTCGTACGCGGGCCAGGGCGCGACCCCGAAGTCGTCGCCGAGCGCCTTCTCGACGGTGGGCAGCGCCCACAGGCCGCACCACTGCATGGCGGTGGCGCCCTGGGTGAACGCCCCCGCGTCGTACCAGTCGGTGGTGAAGCCGAGCAGCACCGACTTGTCGGAGTGCAGATCGTGCAGCCCGCCGATGGACTTGGCGGCGTCGGCGTAGACGACCTTCTTCCCGTCGATGAGGTCCTTGCCCTGGGACCAGGCGAGGAGGTAAGGGCTGTCGCCGATGCCGTCGTTGCCTATGAAGAGGCCCTTGACGTTGCCGGACGTCAACTTCTTTGCGGCGTCGGTGAGTTCGGCGAAGGTCGTGGGTACGGCGACGCCGGCCTTCTTCAGCATCGACTTGCGGTAGAAGAGCATCATGATGTCGTCGATGGTCTTCATGCCGTAGAGCTTGCCGTCGACGGTGAGGTAGTCGAGGTCGGCCTTGACGAAGCCGTCCTTGGCGGAGCCGTACACGTCGTCGAGGGGTTCTAGTTGTCCCTTGCGGGCCATCTCGGCGCGGAAGTCGCCGAGTTCGAAGATGTCCGGGGCGCCGGCACCGAGCAGGGCGGCGTTCAGCTTGGTCTCGTACTGGGAGGTGTCGGCGCCCCACACGACGTTGATCGCGATCTCCGGGTTGGCCTTGGTGAACTCCTCGGCGTACCGCTTCACCGCGGCCTGGGTGCCCTCCTCTCCGTACTGGTGGTACCACTGCGTGAGGGTGACCTTGGCGCCCTTCGCGGACGCGGTCTCCTGAGGGTTGTTGGAGCAGCCGACCGCGGCACCCGCGACGAACAGCAGGGACGTGCCGAGGAATCCCCGGCGGGACAGGGCGGAACTGGCAGTCATGACAGGGTCCTTCCGGGGAACGGAGACGTGCGAGAGATCAGGCGATCGCGTGGGTTCACGCGGCGAACAGTGACTGGATGCTGACGGCGGCGGCCCCGCGCGCCCATTCCTCCCAGGGCAGCGGGCGCACGACGAGCGGGCAGCGGGCCGCGGTCCCGAAGGCCTGGGTGGTGAAGGCGGCGCGGATCTGCTCCTCGAAGAGGTCGTACGCGGCCACGCCCTCACCGGAGACGACGACCCGCTCGGGTCCGACGAGGTTGACCATGGCGGCGAGGCCAAGACCGATGGCCTTGCCCGCCTCGTCGAAGACGGCGCGCACGGCGGCGTCCCCGCCATGGGCGCGGTCGATGGCCCCGGCCATGTCGAGGTCCGGCTCGCCTGCCGCGCGACGTGCCCGGGCGACGATGGCCTCCTCGGAGGCGATGGCCTCGACACAGCCGCGGGCGCCGCAGTGGCAGTCGGGCCCGTCGCCGGCGGCCACCGGGATGTGGCCGATCTCGCCGGCCACGCCATAACCCCCGGCCACCAGACGGCCGTTGACCACGAGCGCGCAGCCGATGCCGACGCCGACCGTGGCGAGGGCGAAGGAGTCCGCGCCCACACCCTCGCCGAACCACTGCTCCGCGACGGTGAGCGCCTTCACGTCGTTCTCGACCGTGACCGACAACCCCGTGGCCGCACCGACCAGTTCGGCCAGCGGCACGTCGCGCCAGCCGAGGAACGGCGAGTAGCGCACGACGCCGCCCGTCCGGTCCACATCACCCGAGACGGACACCCCGATGTGGTGGGTCCGCTCGGCGTGCGCGGGAGTCAGCTCCGCGACGAGCGCGGCGATACCGCGGACGACCTGCTCGGCCGACCGGTCCGTCACCGGGATCCGGTGCGCGGCACGCACCTGCGCCCTCAAGTCGGTCACCACACCGATGAGTTCGTCGGCCGTGACCTTGACGCCCACGAAGAACTCCCGGTCGGCGCGGACGGCGAGGGGGTGCGCGGGACGCCCCGCACCTTCGACGGTCCTCGGCCCCTGCGGCAGCTCCTCCAGGTAACCGGCCTCGATCATCGGCTTGACCGCCTTGGTGACGGCGGCGGAGGAGAGACCGGTGATCCGGGCGATCTCGGGGCGGACGACCGGACCACGGGTGAGCACTGTCGTGAACACCGTGTTGGCCGCCGGAGACGCGAGCAGCTTTGCTCGGTTCAGCAACATGGGGGAAACGTAGAGCCAATAATTTCCTTCGTCAATATTTAAATTCAGGGAGTTCGGATCTAGGCTCCAGCCCATGTCACAGGTGTACTTCGACGAGCCCAGTCGCACGTTCCTGCTCACGACCCCCGCCTCCTCGTACGCGCTGCGCATCGGCGCGGACGACAGCCCACGGCATGTGCACTGGGGGGCGCCCCTCACACTCGACCAGGTCGCCGCGCTGCCCACGCACGACGGTGTGACCAGCAGCTTCGCCTCGACGGGCGGTGAAGAGCTTGCCGTGGAGGGCGGCGCCCGCTTCGGGGTGCCGTCACTGCTGGTGCGGTATTCGGACGGGACGCGCGGCGTCGAGTGGGTCTACGAGGGCCACGAGATCGACGGCGGCCGGCTCCACGTGCGGCTGCGTGACCGCCACTACCCACTCGGCTGCACCTTGCACTACGCGGTGCACGCCAACAGCGACATCGTCGAACGCTCCCTGACGCTGCGGCACTTGGGCAGGGACGAGGCGACCGACGAGCCCGTCGAAATCCTGCGCTGCGACGCCGCGAGCTGGTCCGTGCCGGCTGCGTCGGGCGTGCGGCTGAGTCACACGGTCGGTGAGTGGTCGGGCGAGACGCAGCTGCGGCGCACCGAAGCCCCGTACGCCGAGACCGTGTTCACGAGCCGGCGCGGCGTCTCGGGGCACTTCGGGAATCCTTGGCTGATGGTCGACGCGGGTGACGCGGACGAGGGCCACGGCGAGGTGTGGAGCATGGTCCTCGCCTGGTCGGGGAGCTGGCGGATCACTGCTCAGCGCGACCACTCGGGCGGCCCGTTCACGGTGACCGGCGGCGCCGGGCACGACGGTCTGACCTGGCGGCTCAGGTCCGGCGAGAGCCATCGAACGCCCGTGTTCGCCGGGCAGTTCAGCCGGGGCGGCTTCGGCGCGACGAGCCGCGGCTGGCACCGGTACACCGCCACGCACGTCCTGCCGCTCCCCGACGAACCACGGCCCGTGGTCTACAACAGCTGGGAGGCGACCGGCTGGGACGTCACCCTGGAGGGCCAGCGGGCCCTGGCGGCGCGCGCCGCCGAGCTGGGCGTCGAGCTGTTCGTGGTGGACGACGGCTGGTTCGGGCAGCGCACCAGCGACCGGGCCGGGCTCGGCGACTGGCACCCGAATCCGGAGCGGTTCCCGCACGGGCTCGGCCCGCTGGTCGAGGAGATCCGAGGGCTCGGCATGCGCTTCGGCCTGTGGGTGGAGCCGGAGATGACCAACCCGGACAGCGATCTGTACCGCGAACACCCCGACTGGGTGCTGCACATGCCGCACCGCCGCTCCACCGAACTGCGCCACCAGCTCGTCCTCAACTTCGCGCGCACCGATGTCACCGAGTGGGCCTTCAAGTGGCTCGACCGACTGGTCTCCACGTACGCGATCGACTTCCTGAAGTGGGACATGAACCGGGCGCTCACGGAGGCGGGTTGGCCGGGGCACCCCGACGCCGAACGGCTGTGGACCGACCACACGCGGGGCGTGTACTCGGTGCTCGACCGGCTGCGCAGCACCCATCCCGGCCTGCGGATCGAGGGCTGCGCGGGCGGTGGTGGCCGCGCGGACCTCGGAATGCTGGCCCGCACGGACCAGACCTGGATCTCCGACAACACGGACGCCGACGACCGCACGGCCATCCAGCACGGCTACAGCCAGGTCTATCCGGCGCGCACCATGTCCGCCTGGGTCACCGACAGCCCCAATCCGCACACGGGCCGCACCACGCCGCTCCGCTACCGCTTCCATGTGGCGATGGCAGGCGCGCTGGGCATCGGCGGCGACCTCTCGCGCTGGAGCGGGACCGAACTCGCCGAGGCCCGTGACCTGGTGGCGCTGTACAAGGAGATCCGCCCGGTGGTGCAGTTCGGCGAGCAGTACCGGCTCGACGACGCCGTGCAGTACCGGGCCGGCGATCGGGTCGTGGTCATCGCCTGGGGCCGGGACCGCGATCTGCGGCTGACCGGCCTCTCCCCGGCCGCGGTCTACGTGGACGAGTCCACCGGCGCCGAGCACACCGCGGCGGCCCTGCTCTCGCACGGCCTGCCTCTGCGGTTGCCTCGGACGGACCGGCCGAGCACCGTGATACGGCTGACCCGGCGATGATCTGAAGCGCGTCCCGGCCGGGTCGGAGCGGCCCTTCAGCCTCGCCCCGACCCGGCCACTTCGGCCGCCCCCGGCCATTGACCAACTCGACACATCAGGATCAGTCGTTGATCTGCGGCCGGCTGTTGAGGCCCTCGTCGTAGTGGTTGTGTGCGATCCGGATGCCCGAACTGCCGTGGAAGACGAACAGCGGTGAGGTGTAGGGCGGTTGATCCGCTCCGTCCAGCCGCTGGACGGTGTTTCCGGTGAAGGCGAAGCCGCCGACGCTCTTGGCGTCGACGACGGTGACGTCACCGATGTCGAACGAGTTGTGCTCGACGGAGATGTTGTGGTGCACCGGGTTCGCGGGGTCGACGACCTGGTTGGTCGGCTCCACGAAGATGACCGGACCACTGGGCCGCGTGAACGAGTTCCCTCGGATCGTGAGGTCGGCGACCGGCCCGGACTCGTACCACTGGTAGGCGTCGGCGGAGACGTAGATGCTGGCCATGGACATCGCGTCGAACCGGTTTTTGGTGATCAGTACGGGCTTGCGGGTGGTGACCAGGATGCCGCGGGTCGGCACGTTGCGGAACACGTTGCCGGAGATGACGACCGACGGGGTGGCCGTGATGTTCTCGGCGACCGTGCCGCCGGTCTCGACCCCGGCGGGAACCGGCCGGTCGAAGGTGACGGTCATCGTGGTGAGCGGCTTCTCGTGGTCCATCCCGCTCGGCCCGTCGACCGCGGTGACCTTCGCGTGCGGGTCCAGCGGCGTCATCGTGCGCTTGGTGGCGAACTCGACCTCGTCGCCCGGGGCGAACTGCGGGAATCCGGCGGTCTGCGGGTGCTTGTAGGCGAGGGTGAGGGTGTTCGGCCCGGGTTTCCCCACGACTTCGAGGTAGGTGCCGTGGATGTTGATCGGGTCGTCGTGCGGGCCGTCGAAGAGACTCCGGGTGATCGAGACCTTCCCCTTGACGCCGGACATCTGCACGAAGTCCGCGAAGGAGGCCGTCGACCGGCCGGACTTCGGATCGGGCGCGAAGTTCACCTTGTCGATGGAGATGTTCTCGCTGAACTGCCCCACCACACCGAAGGATTGGAGGTAGTAGGCGTTCATCGAGCGCATCGTGACGTTCTTCGACTGCCAGATGAAGGCGCCCGGCTCCGTCCGCTCGATGAGGCGCATCTGGTAGACGAGCCCGGCGTCCGCCGGCTGTGCCGCAGTGGTGTAGTCGATCCGGATCCGGCGGCCACCGAGGTCGGTGACGGAGGCGACGTCGTTGAACAGCGGGTTGTCCCCGCGCCAGGTCCGTTCGGCCTTGGGGTCGTGGATCTGTGTGTACTGGAGTCCGTCGACGCCCGACCAGTACGGCTGCCCGGTGGCCGGGCTCTTCTCGCCGAGCCAGGTGACGTGCGTGCCGTTCACCTGGTACGGGCTGCCGGCCGGGATCGACAGGACTCGGTAGGCGTGTCCGTCGGTGACACCGGTGTCGGCGACGGTCGCGTCGATGACCTCCGGGGCCGCGTAGTCGAAGGAGAAGTTCTGGAAGGTCACGTCGCTCGAACGGATCGACGCGAACGCCGTCTGCAGGCCGTGGTAGACGAGCTTGGCCCCGCCGCCGTCGACGGTGACGTCGTGCATGTCCTCGACGAGCAGCCCGATCTTCTTGTCCCGGTAACGCTGGTCGGCGCCAACGGTGTTGGACACGTACAGCTCACGCTTCTCGGCCCGCTCCGGGTACAGCTGGTAGGTGCCCTGCGAGAAGACGATCCTGACCGGCCGGTCGATGCTCCTGGCGTGCCGCAGCGCCGCCGTGACGGCGGGCGTCGAGTCCGTCCGTCCCGTGGGGTCGGCTCCGTAGTCGTCCACGTCGACCACCACCGGTCTCGCGCTGGGCGCTGCGGCGACAGGACCGGCGGCGCCTGAGAACAACGCGAGCGCCAAGCCGAGAAACACGAACCGAGACTTTGGCATAGCTCCTCCGGAGCATCCATGAACACGAAACACCCGATGAATACGGGAAGTTGCCGCCGACCGCCCGGTCGGATCTCCGAGCAGAGTGTCCATAGAACCGATGTCTAGGTCAATGGTCTGGACGCACGGTGGCGCCTCGTGCGGACAGTCGGCGCCTCACTCGGCCTTCGGCGCGGCCGTGCTCGCGCGGATCACCAGTTCGGGGTCGAAGAGGAGCTCACCGACGGGTACGTCGCGGTTGCCGACCAAAACGAGGACGCTGCGGGCCACCTCCGAGGCCAGACGGTCGGCCGGCTGGCGCACCGTGGTGAGCGGGGGGTCGACGAAGTCCATGATCATGGTGCCGTCGTAGCCGACGACCGACACGTCACCCGGGACGTCGTACCCCTGACGGCGTGCGCCACGGATCGCACCCAGGGCCATGTAGTCGCTGGCGGCGACGACGGCCGTGGCGCCGCGGCCGAGGAGCGAGATCGCGGCGGACTGGCCGCCCTCGACGGTGTAGGACTGCCGGACTACCCACTGCTCCGGGTCCTCGACACCGCGTCTGGCGAGCGAGGTGACGAAGCCGCTGACGCGGCGGTCGGCCGGGCGGTTGCCGACCGGTCCCGATGCCATGCCGATACGGCGGTGACCGAGCCGGAACAGGTGGTCGACGGCGAGTTCGGCGGCCAGCAGGTCGTCGGTGGAGAAGACCGGCGCCTCGCCCACCCCCTCGAACTGACCGTTGACGCCGACGAACGGGATCCTGCGGGAGCGCAGGAGTTCGTACACCTCCGGGTCCGCCCCCTCGATGGTGTTGCTCGCCGAGAGGAACACCACGGCGGCGACGCCCCGGTCGGCGAGGGAGGTCACGAAGTCCAACTCCTGTACCCCGCCGGGGAAGCACGGGCACAGAACCGTCTTCAGGCCGTGCGGGGCGAGGGTGGACTCGATGCGTTCGCAGACGTCCGCGAAGAACGGGTTGGAGACGAACTCGGTGATGACCGCGATGAGTTGACCCCGTGTCTGTCGCTCGTACCCCAGGTCGGCCATCGCCTGCTCGACCGCCTCACGGGTCGTGCGCGACACGCCCTGGCGCCGGTTGACGACGCGGCTGACCGTGGCCTCGCTCACCTGCGCCCGCACCGCGACCTCGGTGATGCCCACCTTCATCGGTTCCCTCCCCAGGTCCTACTTGCAAGATGGCAATGAAAACTTTCAGACCGACATTCCAGGCAACATAGCAGCCGGTCTGCAAGCCTTCCATGTTTCTTGTGCATGACCATTGAACCGGTTCTCGGGCCCCTGTTAGCTTGCCGCCACCACCCGGCCGCCCGCCCACTCGCCGTGACCGATGACCCGGGAGACCCGATGAAGCCCTCAAGGCTCATACTGCTCACCGCTGTTGCTCTGCTCACGCCGATGGCCCCCGCACTGTCGGCCGCGGCAGACGCGGACACCGCTTCCGCCGCCCACCCCCAACTCGCCGTCCAGGACCCGGGGTTCGAGAGTGGCGGCGCGGGCTGGACCTTCGGACCGGGCACCGGGGTCGGCACCGGCAACTCCCACGGCGGCGCCCGCTTCCTCTACCTCGACGCCGGAGCGGGCAAGAGCGCCGAGCAGACCATCGTCGCGCCCCGAGACGGCAGTTACGACTTCTCCGCGTGGATCGGAAGCGCCGGAACCGGCGGCACGTACACGATCCGGCGCAACGGCGAGACCGTCCAGACGATCACTCTGCCCGAACGCCGCGCGTACGCCCGGTACACCATCAGCCGCGTCGAGCTGAAAACCGGCGACCGGCTGCAGATCGCCTTCGGCTCCGGCAGCTCCTGGGTCAACGCCGACGACCTCATGATCTCGCCTGCCGCGCCCGCCGACCCCGAGGTCACCTCGTCCGACCCCGAGGCCGCCGAGATGTTCGACTGGGCCAAGAGGAAGGCCAACAGCTGGGTACAGCTGCCCGGCACGACGGGCCCGATCAACGTCGACGAGAACCAGACCGGCGGCACCGGCACCGCGCCGTACGCGCCCACCTACTGGGCCGGCTACGCCAACCGAAGCGCCTACTACTCCCGCGACATGACCCACCAGCTCGCCGGCGCCCACATCCTCGGCCTCGACGCCGAGAACGAGACGATGCTCCGTTCGTACGCGCAGTCGGCCACCGCCGCGCACAACTTCTTCCCCGTGTGGTCCCTCAACTTCGACGCCAAGACGTACCTGAGCATCGACTACAAGAGCCCGGACAATTTCGTGCGCGAGGTACCGGCCGTCTTCGAACTCGTGGAGAAGGCGGCCCAGGCGTACCTCTGGACCGGCGACCGGAGATACGTGGACGACCCGGCGCTGTGGGACTTCTACCGGCACGCCACCGAGGAGTTCATCGACCTGCACAACTCCGCCAGGCCCAACGGAAAGGTCAAGGTCGCCGAGGGCACGGGCAACGGCATCTTCTCCGGCGCGGCCAGCTACAACGAGCAGGACGGCGACGGCCTCGCCGAGGCCGGGGACGGCATCGCCGCGCAGTACCAGGCGTATCTGGCGATGGCCACGCTCGCCCGCGGCAAGGGCGACACCGCGCTTGCCAGGACGTTCGACCGGCGTGCCGCCGACCTGAAGACGTACTTCAACGAGGACTGGAGCGGCACCGGAAGCGGCGCCGGCATGGTCCGCGCGTACACCCTGTCCGGCACCCCGGTCACCGGTTGGGGCAAGGAGAACAGTGTGTTCATGCCGATGAAGCAGATTCTCGATCCCGGCCCGCGCAACGACGCCTATCTCGACTACATCCAGGCGCAGGAGCTGGGGCCGGAGGGGTCGACCAACATCGAGTCGACGACGTACCTGCCTGACATGTTCTTCAGGAACAACCGTAACGACACGGCGTGGTCGTGGATGAAGAAGATCTACGGCGAGCGGGAGCTCCAGCACGTCAACTCCGGCCAGGGGCCCAACGGCGACTACCCCGAGGTGTCGTTCACCCTGGTCAGCCAGACCGTTCAGGGCCTGATGGGCATCACACCGGACGCGCCGAACCACAGGGTGACCACCCAGTCGCGGCTGCCGTCCGGCATGAAGTGGCTCCAGGCGGCGGACGTACCCATCGGCACGGGAAGGATCACCGTGCGGCACGACGGCGCGACGAGGACCACGCTGACGAACAACTCACGCAAGAGCGCCTACCGTTGGGAGGCCCGCTTCCCCGGAGTCCACAAGGACGTCACGGTCAACGGCGTTCCGCAGCGGGTGCGCAGCAAGCGCGTCGACGGCGTGACGTACACGTATGTGACGCCGACGGTGCGGGCGGGCACGACGGTGGTGGCCCAGGTGACCGACTGAGGCGAACCGGCGTGCGCTCCGGACCCAAGACAATCCGGACCCAAGACAATCCGGCCCCAAGACGAAGGGCAAGGAGAATCCTCTCCCTGCCACTCTCAACGTATAGCTCACCGGGGGGCTTGCGGCAAGGGCCGGGTCGTGGCGCAGAATCGTCGGCCTAGGCCGCAACCTGCGGAAACAGGGACACGACGTGGCGTGTGTTGTCGACGCATGGGGCACGTGGTGAGGTCGGACCAGTGGGCTGCCCCGGAGGTATCGCAGTGATTGAGCAGTACGTGTTGGATCTTCAAGAGGTCGACGAGACTCAGGTCGCGGTCGTCGGCGGCAAGGGCGCGCACCTGGGCGGGCTGTCGCGGATCGAAGGGATCCGAGTACCGGGTGGCTTTTGCGTGACGACGGACGCCTTCCGGCGGGTCATGGCACAAGCGCCGTCGATCGACGATCTTCTCGATCAGCTGTCGGGCTTGAACCACGTCGACGGCGAGGGGGACGACCGGGAGGCGATCCGCACACTGAGCGCGCAGATTCGTCGGGCCATCGAAGAGATTGCCATTCCGGGCGATCTCGCGGCGGCGATCACCGGCGCGCTCGGCCGTCTCGGCGAGCAGGCCGCCTACGCCGTCCGGTCCAGCGCGACGGCGGAGGACCTGCCGACGGCCTCCTTCGCCGGCCAGCAGGACACGTACCTGAACGTCGTGGGGCCGGCGGCGGTCCTCCAGCACATCAGCCGGTGCTGGGCCTCGCTGTTCACCGAGCGGGCCGTGACCTACCGCCGGCGGAACGGCATCGACCACCGTACGGTCCACATGGCCGTGGTCGTGCAGCAGATGGTGTTCCCGCAAGCGGCCGGCATCCTGTTCACGGCCGACCCCGTCACGGGCAACCGGAAGGTCGCCACCGTGGACGCCGGCTTCGGCCTCGGCGAGGCGCTGGTCTCCGGCCTCGTGAACCCGGACGTCTTCAAGGTGCGGAACGGCGAAGTCGTCGAGAGGGCGATCGCCGCCAAACAGCGTGCCGTTCTCGCGCTGCCGGACGGCGGTACGCAGGAAGTGGAGATCGACTCGCAGCGGCAGGAGCAGCCGGCGCTGACGGATGCGCAGGCCGTACGGCTCGTGCAGCTCGGGCGGCGGATCGAAGCGCACTTCGGCCGCCCGCAGGACATCGAATGGTGCCTGGTCGACGACGGCTTCCAGATCGTCCAGAGCCGGCCGATCACGACGCTGTTCCCCATCCCCGAGAGCGACGACCAGGAGAATCACGTCTACGTCTCCGTCGGTCATCAGCAGATGATGACCGACCCCATGAAGCCCCTGGGATTCTCCATGTGGCAGCTGACGGCCATGGTGGCGATGCACGAGGCCGGCGGGAGGCTGTTCGTCGACGTCACCCAGCGCCTGGCCTCACCCGCGAGCCGCGCCGCCCTCCTGGACGTCTTCGGGAAGGGCGATCCGCTGGTCAGGGATGCCATGGAGACCGTCCTCGCCCACGACGGCTTCGTTCCGTCGCTCCCGGACTCGGGTCCCGGCGGGCCCGCTCCGGCCAGGAGTGCGCCCGCCCCGATCGAGACCGATCCCGCCATCGTCACCGAGCTGATCGAGCGCAGCCAGGCATCCGTCGCCACCCTGGAGCGCGACATCCGGACGAAGACCGGACCGGCGCTGTTCGACTTCCTCCTTGAGGCCTTCGAGGAGCACAAGCGGGTCCTCAGCGATCCGCTGAGCATTCAGGCGATCATGGCGGGGATGGAGGCCACGTGGTGGCTCAACGACAAGCTGCGGGAGTGGCTGGGCGAGAAGAACGCGGCTGACACGCTGACGCTGTCCGCCCCCGACAACATCACGTCGGAGATGGGCCTGGCGCTGCTCGACGTCGCGGACGTGATCCGCCCGCAGCCGGAGGTGGTGGCGTACCTGCAAGGCGTCGACTCCGTCGCGAACGTGGAGTCCGTCGAGAACGTCGAGAACACAGCCTTCCTGGACGAGCTGGCGAAGGTCCCGGGCGGGACCGAAGCGCGCGACGCCATCGAGGCCTACCTCGACCGGTACGGCATGCGCTGCGTCGGCGAGATCGACATCACGAGGCCACGTTGGAGCGAGCGCCCCACCACTCTGGTGCCGGTGATCCTCGACAACGTCAGGAACTTCGAGCCGGGCGCCGCCGGGCGGCGCTTCGAGCAGGGGCGGCTGAGGGCGCAGGAGAAGGAACAGGACGTGCTGTCACGGCTGCGGGCCCTGCCGGACGGGGACCGGAAGGCCGACGAGGCCAAGGGGATGATCGACCGGGTCAGAACCTTCATCGGGTACCGGGAGTACCCGAAGTACGGCATCATCAGCCGCTACTTCGTGTACAAGCAGGCCCTGTTCGCGGAGGCCGAGCGCCTCGTGCAGGCAGGTGTGCTTCCTGAGAAGGAGGACATCTTCTTCCTCACGTTCCAGGAACTCCACGACGTCGTGCGCTCGAACCAGGTGGATGACGAGCTCATCCGGCAGCGCAAGGACGCGTTCCGTTCGTACCACGCGCTCACGCCGCCCCGGGTGCTCACATCGGACGGCGAGGCCGTCACCGGGGCGTACCGGCGCGATGACGTACCGGCCGGCGCCCTGATCGGCGTACCGGTCTCCGCGGGGACCGTCGAGGGAAGGGCCCGCGTCATCCTGGACATGGCGGAGGCCGATCTCGAAGCGGGCGACATCCTGGTCACGCCGTTCACGGACCCCAGCTGGTCGCCGCTGTTCGTAGGAATCGCGGGCCTGGTGACGGAGGTGGGCGGCCTGATGACCCATGGCGCAGTGATCGCCCGGGAGTACGGTCTGCCGGCCGTCGTGGGTGTCGAGCAGGCGACCCGGCTGATCCGGGACGGACAGCGGATCCGCGTGCACGGAACGGACGGGTACATCGAGATCCTGCCTTGACCGGTCTCCGTGTTCCTGAGCGCCGTGCTCGGCGATCAGGTGCCGACGGATGACGTCGAACTCGCCTGATACTTGTTGTGTGGGGCGCAGTTCGCGACGGGCACGGGCCGCTCACTACGGATGCGGCGCGGACCGAGCGACCGGTTTCTTCGGTCTCGGCACCGTGCCCTCGAAGCCGTCGTCGACCCGTCGGCGCCCGGGGGCCCGTTCATCAGCGAACCGCGGACGGCAGCAACCACTCATTCAGCACCGAAGGCGGGCAAGGTCAGGACGGCCAGGACGGTCAGGGTGTGGTGTCGAGCCCTACCGCCAGGTTCTCCGTCTCGGTCCAGAAGCTGTCGTCCGCGTCCTGGAGCCGGGACGCGGCGTGCTTCATGTGGGTGCGGGCCGCGGTGTGGGCCGCTTCGGGGTCGCCGGACTCGATGGCGGCCAGGATGGCGTGGTGTTCCAGCCGGACCGCTTCGATGAAGTCGCCGCGGCGTGCCTCGTTGGCACGGGTGACGCGGATGCCGCTGCGCGCCACCTCGCCGAGGTACCGCATCGTCGATACCAGCACGGCGTTCCCCGTCGACTCGGCGACCGACCCGTGGAAGGCGAGGTCCTCGTCCACGCCGTCACCCCCGGACGCGACCGCCGCGTCGATCGCGTCCAGGGCCTGACGCATCCGGTCGAGGGCGGCCGGTGTGGCGCGGGTGGCCGCGAGGGAGGCCGCCTCGCCCTCGAGGGCGGAGCGGGCCTCCACGATCTGCAGCACCTTCGACTTGGTGTCGGCCGACTCGGCCTCGAGGTCGAGGGGGCGGGTGCGCCGGGGCAGGACGAACACGCCGAGACCCTGGCGCGATTCGACCAGCCCCGCGGTGCGGAGCCGCGAGACCGCCTCGCGCACCACCGTGCGGCTGACACCCAGCTGCTTGACCAGCTCCACCTCGGTCGGGAGCTTGTCGCCCTCGGCCAGGCGCCCGGACTCGATCTCTGCCGCGAGTATCGCGGCGACCCGGTCCGTGAGCCGAACGGGACCGCTCACCTTGGAAAACATGTTCCTCAGTCTATTGGCCGGAGCCCGGGTGCCCGGCTGCGGCCGGTGCCCCGGCCGTGACCGCGTCGGGGTGGGCGGCGACGTAGTCCCGTACGACCGACTCGAAGCTCGGGTCGGGCTCGAGGCCGAGTGCGGCGGCGCGCGTGTTGTCGAAGGCGGCGGGCCAGGAGCCGACGATGGCCTCGACGCCGGGATCGGGAGCGATCGTGACCAGATCGGCGACGGTGGCGCCGGCCACCCGTCGCAGGGTGTCCAGCATGTCGGCGACCGAGACCGTGAGCGCGGGAAGGTTGACCGGGATCGCGCCGTCGAGCAGGCCCGGCCCGGCGCCGCGGTCGAGCTCCGCGATACGCAGGATCCCCTCGACCGTGCGTCGCGGCGAGGCCACGGCCACCCGCAGGGCGGGATCGACCGGGCAGACGGCCGGCAGGCCCGCGAGGGGCTCGCGGATGATGCCGGACAGGAATCCGGACGCGGCCGCGTTCGGCTTGCCCGGACGGACCGACACGGTCATCAGACGGGCTACGCGTCCGTCGAGGAAGCCGTGGCGCGTGTAGTCGGCGACCAGCTGTTCGCAGACGAACTTCTGGGTCCCGTAACTCGACTTCGGTGTGGGCAGGGTCGCCTCGCTGACCACCGGGGGCAGCGGCAGCGCCGGGTCGGAGCCGTAGACGGCGACGCTGCTGGAGAACACCACCCGTGGTCGGGGGCCGCCGGCGGCGGTCTGGGCGCGGGCGGTCTCGAGCAGTGCGCGGGTCGTGTCCAGGTTGGTGCTCATGCCGAGGTCGAAGTCGGTCTCGCACTCGGCCGACACGGCCGAGGCGAGGTGGATCACCACGTCCACCGGCTCCGCGAACAGCTCGTCGAGACGCTCCGTCAGGTCGCCCCGCACGATCTCCACGAGCGGGTCGTCCGCCACCGCGGAACCGTCCGGCACGAACCGGTCCGCGAGCACCAGCCGGTCGATCGGCGCCCCACGGAACGTCCGCGTCTCCAGCAGTCGTTCGGCGACCTGCCGCCCCAGGAAGCCGAAGCCACCCGTGATGACGATCCTCATGCCTGTACTCCTCGATAGTCGTTCAGCCAGCCGAGACCTTCGCTCGTGCCGGCGCGGGGGTGGTATTCGCAGCCGATCCACCCCTCAAAGCCCAACTCGTCGATCACACCGAAGAGGTGACGGATGTTCAGCTCGCCCCCATCGGGTTCGTGCCGCTCCGGTACGCCCGCGATCTGCAGATGACCGACCCTGCCGGTCGGTACGTCGCGGCGCAGGGTGGTGGTGAGGTCGCCCTCCACGATCTGGCAGTGGTAGAGGTCGAGTTGGACCTTGAGATTGGGGGCACCCACCTCCTGGACCACGGCGTGGGCCTCGGCCTGCCGGGTCAGGAAGTAGCCGGGCATGTCGCGGCGGTTGATGGGTTCGACCAGGATGTCGACGCCCGCCGTGGCGGCCTGCTCTGCGGCCCACGTGAGGTTGGCGAGGTAGGTGTCGCGGTGCCGGTCCGCTTCCGCGGGCGTGGCGTCCGGCTCCACAAGCCCGGCCATCATGTGCACCTGCGCGCAGCCCAGGGCCGCCGCGTACTCCAGCGCCCGGTCGACCCCGGAGCGCGCCTCCGCCTCGCGGCCGGTCAGCGCGGCGAGCCCGCGCTCACCGGAGTCCCAGTCTCCGGGAGGTGCGTTGAACAGCACCTGCCGCAGACCGTGGTCGTCGAGCCGGCGGCGCAGCTCGGCGGCGTCGTACGCGTAGGGGAAGAGGTATTCGACGGCTTCGAAGCCGTCCGCCGAAGCCGCGGCGAAGCGGTCGAGGAAGGGGTGTTCCGCGTACATCATGGACAGGTTCGCTGCGAACCTCGGCATGGTGACTCCTGAGTGTGCGGCGTCTTCCGGTGTCTTCCGGTGGTGTGCCCAGCTTGTCCGGTCGATCCGGTCGATCCGGTCGATCGGGTCAGCGGTTGACGACGTCCTTCTTGGTGGTGAGTACCACGGCCGCACCGACGACGAGGCTGAGCGCCAGGACGTACATCGGGATCGATGTCGAGCCGGTGGCGTCCTTGAGCGCGCCGATCATGTACGGGCTGACGAAGCCGGCGAGGTTGCCCACGGAGTTGATCACGGCGAGGCCGGCCGCGGCGGCGGCCCCGCCCAGAAACGCGGTCGGGAGCGACCAGAACAGCGGCGCGCAGGTCAGCACGCCGGCCGCGGCGAACGACAGCGCGATCAGGGACAGTACGGTCGAGCCGGACCAGGAGGCGGCCAGCGAGAACCCGACGGCGCCCATGAGGCTCGGGACGACCAGGTGCCAGCGGCGCTCGCGGCGCTTGTCCGCCGAGCGGCCGAACAGGTTCATCGCGACGAGCGCGGCCAGGAACGGCACGGCACTGAGGACTCCGATCGCGAGGTTGCCCTTGATGCCGGTGGACTCGACGAACGTGGGCAGCCAGAACGTCAGAGCGTACTGGCCCATCACGAAGCAGAAGTAGACGAGGCACATCAGCCACACCTTGGGCTCGCGGAACGCGTCCCAGACCCGGCCGTGCACCGTCTGGTGCCTGACGTCCTCGGCGAGGGCCCGTTCGACGACGGTCTTCTCCTCGTCGGAGAGCCACTTCGCGTCGCGCACACCGTTGTCGAGGTAGAACAGCGTGGCCACGCCGACCATGAGCGCGGGGACGGCCTCCAGCAGGAACATCCACTGCCAGCCCTGCCAACCGCTCACACCGTGGAACATGTCCAGGATCCAGCCGGAGAGCGGGTTGCCGAAGATGCCGGCCACGGGGATGGCGGACATGAACATCGCGATGACGCGGGCACGGCGGTGTGACGGGAACCAGTAGGTGCAGTAGAGGATCACCCCGGGGTAGAACCCGGCCTCCGCGGCGCCCAGGAGGAACCTGAGCACGTAGAACGTCGACTCGTTCGTGACGAAGACGAACGCCGCCGACACCACACCCCAGCTGATCATGATGCGGGCGATCCAGGTGCGGGCGCCGACGCGCTGGAGCATCAGGTTCGAGGGGACCTCGAAGAGGAAGTAGCCGATGAAGAACAGGCCGGCACCGAGGCCGTACGCCGCCTCGCTGAAGCCGAGGTCGTCGGACATCTGCAGCTTCGCGAAGCCGACGTTGACGCGGTCCAGGTAGGAGACGACGTAGCAGAGGATGAGGAAGGGGACGATGCGCTTGGTGACCTTGCGGAACACGGCGTTCTCGTGGGCGAGTTCGGGGGCCTCGGTTGCGACTCTGGGCAGGGACATGGTGAATCCTTCGAGCGGCTCAGCGGGGGATTCTCTGACGGGACGCGGGGTTCTGTGACGCGCGTGAGGGCTGGTCGACGACGGGACGGGGGGAGTGGGACGGGGACGGGGGAGAGGGACGGGGCCCCGGGGGAGTGGGACGGGGAAGAGCTGGTCACCACGCCGCGCCGAACGCGGACCGCAGTTCGGCGAGGGCGGGGGCGGGGAGTGGCTCGGGCCGACGGTCGGTCAGAAGCCAGAGGCGTGCCGTCTCCTCGAGTTCCTCGAGGACGGCGAGCGCGGCGGCGGCGTCCGGGCCCCAGACCACGGGGCCGAGGCGGTCGAGCAGGACGGCCCTGATCGGCGTGCCGCTCGCCGCGCGGTCGGCGATGCGGGCGCTGACCAGATCGGCCACGCGCGGATCGCCGGGCCGGTGGTAGGGGACGAGCGGGACGTGCCCGACCTTCATCACGTAGTACGGGGTGATGGGCGGGAGCACGTCATCCTGACTCCACACGCCGGACAGGGTGAGGCCGACCAGGTGCGTGGAGTGGGTGTGGAGGACGAACCGGGCCGTGGGATCGGCGGCGTAGATACGTCGATGGAGCGTCAGGGTCTTGCTGGCGCGGTCGCCCGAGACCTGCTCACCGTCGGCGTCGACCAGCGCGAGACGGTCGGGTTCGAGGAAGCCCAGGGCCGCGTCGGTCGGCGTGATCAGATGGCCGCCGTCGACCCTGGCGCTGATGTTCCCGGCGCTGGCGTGGACGTAGCCCCGGGCGAACAGGCTCGTGCCCACCCGGACGATCTCGTGGCGCGCCTCATCGACGGCGGTGATGTCCAGGCTCATGTCCAGGCGCGTGTTCAGGCTCATGAGGCGTCCTCGCCGAGCAGGGCGAATGACGCCGAGAAGAAGTCGGGGCCACCGAAGTTGCCGGACTTGAGGGCGATGTGGAGGGTGTCTCCGTCGGGGAGAGTGGTCGCGCACCACGGGACACCGGGGTCGATCTGCGGGCCTATCCGCAGCCCGGTGACGCCGAGCGCTCGGACGACCGCTCCGGACGTCTCACCGCCGGCGACGACGAGCTGCCGGACGCCGCGCTCCACCAGCCCCTGCGCGATGCGGGCCAGGGTCCGCTCCACGAGCTCACCGGCCTCGGCGGTGCCGAGTTGGCCCTGGACGGCCCGTACCGCGTCGGGCGAATCGGTGGAGTGCACGAGGACCGGCCCGTCGGCCAGGTGCGCCCCGGCGAAGGCCAGCGCCTCGCCCGCCACGTCCTCGCCGGCCGCGACTCGCAACGGGTCCACGCCGAACGCGGGCCGCCCGCTGCGCAGGAACTCCCGCACCTGGCCGTTCGTGGCGACGGACACCGAGCCGGAAACGACGGCCTGATGCCCAGCGGGCGGCGGCAGTTGGGCAGCGGTGGGGGAGGGCTTGAACCCCCAGTTCGCGGGCAGCCCGATCGCGAGACCCGAGCCGGCCGTCACCAGCGGCAGCCCCTGGACCGCCGCGCCGAGACGCAAGAGGTCGTCATTGGTGACGGCGTCGACGACAGCAGCGCCCACACCTTCGGCGCGCAGTTCGTCGATACGGACCCGGATCGCCACGGCGCCGCCCGCGACGGCGGTGTGGTCGATGAGGCCGACCGGCCGCGTGGTCTGCGCGCCGAGTACGGAGACCAGGTTGGAGTCGGTCATCGGTGTGAGCGGGTGGCGGCGCATGCCGCTGTCGCTCAACAGCACGTCGCCGACGAAGAGATGCCCCTTGAAGACCGTGCGCCCGTTGTCGGGAAAGGCGGGGGTCGCGACCGTGAAGTCAGTGCCCAGCGCGGACATCAGGGCCTCGGTGACCGGCCCGATGTTGCCGTCGGGCGTCGAGTCGAAGGTCGAGCAGAACTTGAAGTAGATCTGCTCGGCGCCCACGGACCTCAGCCAGGCCAGCGCCCGCAGCGACGCCTCTACGGCGTCGGCGGCCGGGACGGTCCGCGACTTGAGGGCGATGACCACGGCGTCCGCGTCCGCTGCCTGGCGGGCTGCGTGCCGGTCGGCGTCCGACGGTACGTCGATGAGCTGGACCACGCGCATGCCCGCGCGCACCAGGTTGTTGGCCAGGTCCGTGGCACCGGTGAAGTCGTCGGCGATGCAGCCGAGTCGGATCCGCATGTCAGACCTCCGCCGGCTTCGGCAGGTCCATGCCCGTGGCTACGTCCACGTCCATATCCACGCCTGCCCCCGTGCGAAGGGCGGACCTGTCCTGGCAATTCATGCGCAACGTCCTTGTCTCGCAGTGCTGTCGGGGCGCGACCCGGCTCCCGGTCCCGCCCGTTTCCGGTCGGCGATCGGGTCATATGATGACCTGCGGACGTAAGTTGGCGCGCTGTGACGTCGGTCACATCGCCATGAGGGCCTCGGACATTACGTGCGATCCGGTCGCATAGGGGCCAGGAGAGCCGCGTCGCCGGTGCGGAGGAGGGGCTCAGGCGGGAGAGTCACCAGTTGATTCCGGCCGCCACTGGCCGGTCCTCGACTGCGAACGGGGAGATGCCGCCCCCTCCGCCTCCTGCGGAGATCCGCTACAGCGGCGAATACTCCACCGACCCCCTCGGTGACGCGTCCATCGCGCACATGTGCACCCGCCTGCCCTCCGTTCTGCGTCGCATCTGCCACATGGCCTGGCAACTCGACCGCTCGGCCGTGGCCCTCCTCATCGCCTGCCAACTCGTCACCGTTCGGCGGCCTGAGTGTGTGGATCGGCGGGCCGGGTACCACGTGCGCCAAGCCGCCCTTTAACTTCGACGCCGAGTGCCTCGTCGGCGAGGAGGGCCGCTTCGCTGAGTGGAGCCAGACGATCGGACGCGATCTCTTCCCGATGGGCAACCAGATGATCTTGAAGCCCTGAGTGCTCGGCCCCTGTGTTTCAGAGGGACACGCGCGCTGTTCTGCCAGCGGCGGAACACCGGCCGGACCGGGCTCGACGGTCACTACAGTCCAGTCTCGTGACGACGATTACGACGCGTACGGTCGAGTACCCCGCGGACGGTTTGACGATGATCGGGCACCTCGCGCTCCCGGCCGGTATCGACCGCCGGCCCGCGGTGCTGCTCGGACCAGAGGGCATGGGGCTCAGCGACGTCGAGCGCCGCAGGGCCGATGCTCTCGCCGAGCTGGGATATGTAGCGCTGGCCTTCGACCTTCACGGCGGGCGCTATTTGGGCGACCCCGAGGAGATGCTGGCCCGTTGCCTGCCGCTGCTCGCCGACCCCGACCGGATGCGGGGCATCGGCCACGCGGCGCTCGACCTGTTGCGCACCGAACCGCGGACCGACCCCGACCGGATCGGCGCCATCGGCTACGGCACCGGGGGCGCCATCGCGCTGGAACTCGGGCGCGACGGCGTCAACCTGCGCGCGATCGGGACAGTCAACGCAACTACCACGGGCCGACCGGGCGAGGCGGAGCGCATTCGCTGCCCGGTGTGGGCCGGGGTCGGGTCGGAAGACCCGATCATGCCGCCCGCGCAACAGAACGCGTTCACCGCTGAGATGCAGGCCGCGGGCGTCGACTGGCGCCTCGCGGTCTACGGCGGCGCCTTGCACGCCTTCCACCATCCGCCGGTCGACCACCCCGTGGTCCCCGGCGTCGACTACCACCCACAGCACGCGCAGCGAGCCTGGCGCGACGTCGTCGACCTGCTCACCGAGTGCCTGCCCGTGAAGGAGGATCTGGGGGTATGACCCAGGCAAACATGCCGGCGCCTGGCCTGGTCGGCGTCGGGCACTGACGGCCCCCTCCCCTCAAGTCCGCACAGCAGAGCCGCATTCGGGCAAATGCTCGATTGCGGAGACGTATGCACAACTGCCGCAGTAAATGCCGGATTTACTGCGACGGAGCCCCTGCCGTGATCGTCGCGACCTGCGGCGGTCCGTTCCGGCCGCCAGGGCGAGGTGTACGCATTTACTGCGGCTTCACTGTGCTGTCCACGTGCGAAGTCGCATCAAGATCAACTCATTGCCCCTTTGGCGCGTATCTCGGCTGGACCCCACGTACGGGCGAACGCGGCCACTTCCTGATGCGTTGAGGAGGGCTGGTCGGCACTCTGCTGCGTAGTCGGTGTGCTGCGGCAGGGGGTGGTCGGCGATGGTCTTGGATCCGCGTCGCTGCTCGGAACTACGGCAATTTCGGGGGCTGTTGGAGTCCGGGGCAATTGGAGTCCGGGGCAATGAGCCTGTCGGAGATCGCCCGAGCTACCGGCTCAAGAACCGTCTCCAGGCCATCGAGCGCGAGAACCAAGTGGCCTAACAGTTCGGGACGTTCGCCCTACACATCTGGGGAGAGCATGCACCAAGAACATCCGAACGGCAGTCAGCACCTTGTTGATCCGGCTCTCGCCCCGGATCGGCTTCGCACCCGGCCCAGGCAACACCACCCGCCGCTGACCGCCGTTTCCCGGGGTCCACTTCAGCCACAGCATGAACAACCCCATGTCGCGAGCGGCGGTCCGCCATTCCCGCCTGGAGTTCGCGCACCAGGTCAGGAACAGCACGACGGCCTCGGCGTACGCCTTCGTCGTCGTCTCTGCCCGCCCCCGGGCCAACCTCAGCTCCCGGAGGAAGCGGTCAGCTTCCTCCACCACACCCAATTCATCGTCCACCACGGTCCAATACCGGATGCCTGATGGCAGCCGTACAGGCAATGCACGCACTGATCTACCTCTACTCCACGAGTTGATCGCAACGATCCACCGCAGAGCCACACCCCCTGAGAACCGTCGCAACCTCCTCAACGAGAAGGACTTGTACGACGTCACACCACAGCCGGGGAACCCTCAGAGAACACGAAGATCGCCGACCGCGTGGGCGTGATGGAGCACGGCCGGATCACCGAGCAGGGCGGGTACGACGAACTGGCCCACGCCGGCGGCCTTTTCACCGACTTCTCGCCCTGGCCCAGGACCGGTGACGCCCGAGGTCCGCACCGGTCCGCCCGTGGCCCACGCCTGCACCCGACTGTCTCAACCGGGCTACTGGAACACGCCTAGAACACGCCCTTGTAGACCTGCCAACCCGTGGCGATCTTCGTCCGCCCCGTGAACGATCCGTTCCCCTTGCCGTCGTTGCGGTAGAGGTTGCCGGAGGTGTCGCGCTCGACCAGGTCGGGCTTGCCGTCACCAGTGATGTCACCGACCCCGACGACCGTCTGGTACGTGGCTCCCCAGCCGGTGAAGACAGTGACCCGGTCCTTGAGCGTGCCGTCGCCTGCCCCGTCGTAGCGATACAGCGTCCCGTCGTTGCGGCGGGCGAGCACGTCACCGATGCCGTCGCCGTTCAGGTCGCCCACGCCGACGATGTGGGTGTACGTGGTCCAGGCCGAGCGGATCTTCGTGCCGGGAGCCAGCGTGCCCGTACTCGTCCCCGCGAAGACATAGATGTCACCGGTCGATGCCTTGCGCCCGAGCAGGTCGGGCCGGCCGTCTCCGGTCAGGTCGCCGGGCGAGGTGAGGGTGTTGTACGCGCTCCAGCCGGTGCCCAGCTTCGTGTAAGGGGCCGACGGGGTGAGCGCGCTGCCGCTCGTGCGGTAGGCGCGCAGCTCGCCTCCGGTGGTCCGGACGAGCGTCTCGTTCCAGTCGTCGCCGTTCAGATCGCCGAACGGCACCGCGACGGTGGCCGTCGACCAGCCACTCGCCGAGGTCTTCCCGGAGAACGTGCCCTTCCCGGTGCCGTGTTGGTAGGTGAACGCGCCCGAGGAGTTCATGGTGAGCAGGTCGCCGGTGCCGTCCCGCCCGACCATGTCGTGCTGGGCGGCGCGCGCCCCGGAGATCGCCACGCTGCCGGTCTTCGTCAGTGCGGCTCCCTGTCCGTCGGCCGGCTGCGCGGTCAGTGTCCAGGTGTACGTGGCGTCCGGAGCGGACACGTCTGTCACCCCGGTCCAGCCGTCCCATGCTGCGGTGAGCATGCCCCGGGCCTCGCCGCCGGTCAGCGTGCGGGCGGTCTTGCCGGTCACCTTGTTCTTCAGGACGAGCGTCCAGGACGACACCGGCTTGGACAGCCACCACCGCGGCTTCCAGTAGTTCGCCTCGAGGAACACCTTGGCGCTGGCAGGCACCGACGAGTCGGTCTGGGCGAGGGCGGCCGATGCGATGCCAGTGGGTACGACGTGCACATTGCCGTCGGTGTCGACGTAGGCCACCCGGTCGCCGCTCGGGTCGACCGTCCAGTCCCGGCCCGCCGTGATGCCGCCGGCGGCACCGATCGTGTGCGACGTGGGCGTGGCGGTGGTGACGTCGACCACGGTCACCTGGTGCCCGGCGTCCACGTACGCGACGAACCCGTCGCCGAGCAGGCCCGACCGGGTTCCGGTCAGGCGACGTACAGCTCCGTCGGCCAGGTTCACGACGCCGGCGCCGTCGGCTGCCGTGGCGCACTCCCAGTACACGTGGCGGGCCGTCGCCTGTACGGATCCCAACGTGCAGTCCGTGCCCAGCGCGAGGGTGCGGCCGACCGTGCCGGTGGTGACATCGGTGCCGGTCACCTTGCCGGATCCGGCCGCCTGCCACAGCGTGCGGCCCCACAGGGCGGCGGCGCCGGTGCCGGTCACGGTGCGCACCACCGCGCCCGAGTCCAGGTCGCGGACCTCGGTGGCGGTTGCGGTGCGGTAGGCGACGTACCGGCCGGAGACGCCCAGGACGGACAGCTGCGACTGACCGGTGGCGATCTGCGTGCCCGGCACCTGCTTGCTCTTGTCGACGAGGTGCAGGACGCCGTCCGCCGACGCGTACAGGACGCGGCCGTCGCCGGTCGGGTGCAGGGCGGGGCATCCGGCCGCGCCGCACGCCCCGGCCGTGCCGAGGTTCTCCTTGGTGACCGCGTCGGGCACGCCGGTGAGGGCCAACTTGCGCTCGTGGAAGGAGGACTGGCCGCCCGCGTAGGCGTCGACGGTTGCCAGGCGCCCCTGTGAGAGGGCCAGTCCGTCGGTCCGCGAGGGGTACCAGGGGGCCGGTAGGACGACGTCGTCGCGCAGTGTTCCCTCGGAGGTCTCGGTGAAGCGGTGGACCCCGTAGTCGCCGCCCGCGTCCTTGCGGCCGAACACCAGCAGGCTGCCGTCCGGGCCGGGCACCATCTGTGCCCCTCCGGTGTATCCGTAGTCGAGGACCTGGCTGCTGGTGCCGTCGGCGGATGCGGCGGTCACCGGCCCGCCGCCGTCCTTCGCCCACAGCAGGCGGGAGCCGACGAGGCCTTGGGCGAGTGTGGTCGGGTCGTTCGGCACGCTCCACTGCCCACCCGAGCCGTCGCGCGGGGCGACGTACGTCTTCTTGGCCGCGAAGTCGTACCAGGACACGGCTTGCGGCGTCACCTGAAGCCGCTGCGGCACGATGTTCGGCGGGGTGGGCAGGGCCGTCATCCGGGCGGTTTCCAGGTCGACGAGGCCGAACCGGCCTTCAGTCGCGGTCGTGTACCGCACGACCACCGATGATCCGTCACCCGTTTCGGGTGCCACCGCGCCCCCCGGCCCGCTGCAGTTCGCGCCGTCCGGCAGTCCCGTCACCGTACGGTCCGACACCTCACCGTCTGCGCCGAGCCTCACGAGGTGGCACTGGCCGTCGGCGTACGCCACGGCAGTCTCGCCGACCACGGCCTGCAGGGTGAGACCGGCGGGCACGCGCAGGGTGCGCCGCGCACCGTCGACGGGGTCGACGAGAACGACTTCACCGGCCGTGCTCGTCGTGTAGGCGACGGTGTCGGCGTGGGTGTTGAAAAGGCGAACGAGGTCTTCGGGCCGGTCGAACGGCGTCGAGTGACCAGTCGCGTAGTCGGTCCACGCGTAGTCGGCGGAGCCCGTGGCGGCGTGCAGAAAGCCCGTGCGGCCCGCCGTGTACATGCGTTCCGACACGATGGTCCTGCCGTACGGCGCGAACACCGCCTCGTCCGCGGCGCCCGCGGCGGCCGTGCCGACGAAGGGAAGCGCCGTTCCCGCGGCCGCGAGCACGGCGGCCGTCACGATGGCTGTGCGCGCACGACGTCTGCGCAGGAAGCCGGTGAAACCCATGGAACCCTCCCGGAACGGGCGCACGGTGACCGCGCGGAGCCGCGAACGTGAAGGAGGGTGTGGGGCCCCTCGGTAAGTGTCCTCTGCATCAAGGATTCCGGGAGCCTAGCAGTCCGACGGACCGAGCTGATCAGGTCGCCAAGTCCCGTCCCGCTGCGGGGTGTAGGGGATCAGCGTTGGCGTTGGTGGCGCGAGGGATCGGTCGGTCCGAGGCTCCGAGCTTGCCTGACAGGGCTGTCCTGACGTGCGCACGTCGGGCAGACTGCGGCCATGTTTTCCTGGCGGAGCTACGCACTGGCCGCGGTCCTGGTCACGGTCACCGCGCTGACGGGAGCCTGGCGGGCCCCGGCCGCCACGGCTCCACGTGACATCAGCAGGCCGGTCTTCTATCTGAGCCTGCACCCCGACACCGCCCCGCCCAGCAGCAATGTGCTGGCCCTTGACATCGATTACGACGGGCCCCGGCGCACGGGCCGGATCACCGTCGACGCCCGCGATATTGAGGGCGTGGCGCATTTCAGCGAGGCGGATGACGGCTGCGGCCCGCGCAAGGGCGTCTTCAGCTGCGACATGTCGCTGAACCCCAAAACGGCGGGCTGGACGGAGAAGCAGCTGGTCATGCAGCCGGCCGCGGGAGCCAGGCCCGGGGACTCCGGCGTGCTGCGGTACACCGTGACCGCTGAGGGTGTGTCCCCCGTCCACGGCAGCGTCGTCGTGATCGCCGGACGGCCGGAGCTCCGGGTCAACGAGGGGGAGGACGTGCCAGGGATCAGCCCAGGAGACTCGTTCGACGTGCCGATTCTCATCCGCAACACCGGTGATGTCCCGGCGCGCGGAGTGGCGTTGGGCCTCCACGGCGGCGGGGACCTCTACCCGGCCACGAGCCACCGCAACTGTGCACGGCTGAGCGAGGACGGCGAAACCCGGTGCCTGTTCCCCGACGCCGTCATCGCACCGGGCGAGACGTGGCGTGTGACTCCTGTTCCGCGGTCCAAAGCGAGCGAGGATGCCGTGGACCCTCGCCAGAGCTATGCGGCATCGGCGTACAACGCCGACCTGAAGCCGGGCGACCTCGGACGTGATCCGCAGCGCGGCGACGGTCCGGCGCTGCGCCTCGAACGGGAGCCCGGCGACGGCGACGGCCGGCTTTTCACCACCGATTCCGGCCCGGCCACCATCGATGTCCCGGTGAGCAACCGCGCGGACTTCGAAGCGCGCGGCGATTCGCTGGGCGGGAAGGTCGGCGCTGTGCGCAAGGTCAGCATCGGCTACGTCAACAACGGCCCGGGTGATCCGGATGTGGCCAAGGTGCGGGCGGTGTTCACGGTGCCGCCCGGGGCGAAGGTGGTGCATGCGCCTTATGACCCTGCGCTCGAGGAGGAGGGGGACGCGCAGCACTGTTTGACCGACGATCGCGGCCGTACGTATGTGTGTGACGGGAACACGAAGGTTGGTCGGGAGAACCTCTTCGAGTTCACGCTGCGGATCGTCAGGAAGGACAGCAGGCCGGGGTCTGTGGCCGTCATGGCGGAAGTCGTCCGGGACAGGGGCAGCACGAGGCTGCCGGATCAGCGGCCGGGCAACGACAAGGCCGCGGTCCGGCTGACGGCGTCCGGCCCCGCCCCGGCGGCGGACACCGGCGCCGGCGGACCGGCGGTGTGGACGGCCTCGGCCGGGGCGGCGGCTGTGGTGGGTGCGGGGGGTGTGCTGGTGGTGCGGCGGATACGCAGGCAGAGGTTGGCGGACCCGGCTGCAGACGAGCGTTCCAGCTGACGTGGCGGGTGATTGAGCGTCAAAGCCGTTGTCAGTGCCTCCTCATAGAGTGAAGACATCACTCGGGGAGCCTCGGAGGGGGAGCACAAACGTGTCCGCAAACAAGATCCAGCACAAGGTGAATCACGTCGCGCTGGTAGTGGACTGTTCGGGTTCAATGCGTCCGCACCAGAGTCAACTCATTCGCGTTGTGGACGAGTTCGTGGCGGGCTTGAAGGCCGAGTCGGACAGCCTCGGCCACGAGACACGGATCAGTCTCTACTCCTTCGATCACACGGTGGAGAATCTGGTCTGGGACATGGACGTGAAGCATTTGCCGTCCATGCGGGGGCTGTACCGGGTCAACAATGGCGCTACGGCCCTCATCGAGGCTTCTCTGAAGTCCCTGGACGACCTGGGCCATATCTGGGAGGAATACGGCGAGCACAGTTTCCTCCAGATCGTCGTGACGGACGGCGAGGAGAACGCCTCCGGCGGCGACAGGCGGCACGACGGTGACATGGCCATCCTCGGCCCCTGGCTCGACAGGATCACGGCGAAGATGGGCGGTCTGCCGGGACACTGGACTTCCGCGATCCTCGTTCCGAACTCCCTGGCCAAGCGCACCGCCCAGAACTACGGCTTCCCGGCCGGGAACATCGCCATCTGGGACGCCGATTCCCAGAAGGGCGTCGAGGAGGCGATCGGCACGGTGCGCGCTGCCGCGACCAGCTTCCTCCGCGGGCGGGAGCAGGGAGTGCGCGGCACGAAGAACCTGTTCGCCGTCGGCCAGGACATATCGGTTGACGAGGTACGGGCGAATCTCGAACCGATCGCGGCTGACAAGTACCGGCTCCTGAAAGTCGACAAGGAAGTCGAGATTCGCCCCTTCGTCAATTCGCATCCGGGCGTGGAGTACGAACGCGGCTCTTGTTACTACCAGTTGGGCGTAAGGGCCCAGGTTCAGCCGAACAAGGAAGTCATCGTGGTCGAGAAGGACACCGACCGCGCCTACACCGGCGACGCGGCACGCAGCCTTTTGTTCGGTACGGACGTCCAGGGAACCGTCTCCGTGAAGGCAGGGAACAACCCCAAGTTGGAGGTATACGTGCAGAGCCGTTCGGTGAACAGGAAACTCAAGCCGAAGACGCGTCTGCTCATCATGCTCTGACATCAATGAGCGATGAGCGATGAGCGGGCCGGTCCGGGAATTCCCGTTCCCATTAGCCCGCCGCGCCCGCCGCCCCCTCCTCCGCCCCCGCCGCCCAGCGCAGGCCGCCCAGGAGGTGGCGGCGGAAAGCGGGGGCGGTGTAGGCGTCGATCGCGTGGCCCAGCGCCGTATAGAAGGAGCGGCCGGCGCCGGACTCCTTGCACCAGATCACGGGGTGATCGGCGCCCATGCCACCGCCCTCGTAGCCGGATTCGTCGACGGTGGCCAGGACCCGTACGCCGGGTCGGCGCGGGGTGCTGCGGAAGTCGTACCACTCGTCGTTCCAGTCCCACCGCAGTGGCAGGTGGGCCATCGCCGGATGGCTCGGGTCCTCGACCAGCACGGTGCCGGGCTGGACGGCGGGGTGGCCGGCGAAGCGCGCGCCGAGCAGGTCGCCGTAGTACGGCCATTGGTACTCGGTGCACGCGGCGGAGTGAACGCCCATGAAGCCGCCGCCGTCCGAAATCCAGCGCCGCAGCGCTGCCTGTCCGTCCGGGGTGAGCACCTCGCCGCTGGTGGACAGGAAGACCACGGCACTGCGCCCTGCGAGGGAGGCATCCGTGAAGACCGCGGGGTCCTCGGAGGCCTCCACCGTGAAGCCGTGCGCCTCGCCGAGCTCGCGCAGGGCGGCCTTGCCGGAATGGATGGAGTCGTGGCGGTAGCCCGTGGTGCGGGTGTAGACGAGAACGTCCGACAGGCGGCCGGTGTGGCGCATGTGGCACTCCGAGTTGTTGCGCACGGGAATTCAGGCGGACGTCGTCAGGGCCGCGCGGGTCACGGGATGCTTGAACTCCCGCCCTGCGCAGTAGCGTTCGATCTTCGTCCAGCGCGCTCCGGGTGATGCGCGCGAGCTCGCCGCCGAGCGAGCCGGCGATATGCGGGGTCAGGAGCACGTTGGGCAGCGAGTACAGCGGCGATGTCTCCGGCAGCTCCTCGGGATCGGTGACGTCGAGGACGGCGTGGATGCGTCCTGACGAGGCTTCGGCGGTGAGGGCCTGGGTGTCGACGAGCGAGCCCCGCCCGGTGTTGATGAGTGTGGCGCCGTCCCGCAGCAGCGACAGCCTGCGGGCGTCCATCAGGTGGTAGGTCTCGGGCAGAGCGGGGGCGTGGAGCGAGACGACATCGCAGACAGCAAGCATCTCCTCGAGGCCGACGAGCCGGGCCCCCAACCTCTCGGCCGTCGCCGCGTCGATGTGGGGATCGGCCAGCAGGACTTCGAAGTCATAGGGGCGCAGCAGCTCCAGCACCCTGCGCCCCACCAGGGATGCGCCCACCACGCCGACCGTCCTGCGGTAGTTGCCGAAGCCGGGAAAGCGCGCCGACCAGTCCAGGGCGGCTCGATGTTCGCGGTAGAGCCCGCCGATCTCCAGTACGCGCTTGTTGGCGAAGAGGACGGCGGCGACGGTGTACTCGGCGACCGGCACGGCGTTGGCGGCGGCCGCGGTGGAGACCAGGAGTCCGCGGTCCCAGCACGCCTCGGTCACGTGGTGTTTGACGCTCCCCGCGGCGTGCACGACGGCCTTCAGCGCAGGCATGCGGGCCAGCACACTGTTGTCGAGCGGAGGGCATCCCCAGGAAGTGATCAGGATTTCGACAGTCGCCAGGTCCGGAACGTGGTCGAACCCCTCGGCGACGAGCTGCGGATCGATCCCGACGTGACGGGTCAGCCGTTGGACGGCGGTCGGCGGGAAGAGGGCATCGCGGTGGGGGCGGCCCATGGCGAACAGGGCGCGCGGGCGCGGCTGGGTGGATGGCATGGGGATCCTCATGACGATGGCCTACTTGACGGCGCCGGCGGTCATGCCGGACTTCCAGAACCGCTGGAGCATCAGGAAGAGAACGACCAGGGGAGCGACGGACACCAGCGATCCGACGACGGCCAGGAGGTAGTCCTGCGGGTGGCCCTGGGAGAGCGCGGACGAATACCAGACGTACAACCCGAGGTTGACCGGGTAGAGGTCCTTGTCGGACAGCATCACCAGGGGAAGGAAGAAGCTGTTCCAGATCTGGGTGAACTGGAAGAGGAAGATGGTCACGAAGGCGGGTGCGAGCATGGGGAAGGCGATGCGGCAGAAGGCCTTGAACTCGCCCGCCCCGTCCATGCGGGCGGCCTCCAGGACCTCGTTGGGTACGTAGGCCGCACTGAACACCCTGGCCAGATAGACCCCGAACGGGAAGACGAGGCCGGGGACGAACACGCCCCAGAAGGTGTTCACCAGACCGGCCTTGGCAGCGATCAGGTACAGCGGGATGGCCATGGCCGTTCCGGGGACCATGACGCCCAGCAGGACGAGGGAGAAGAGCTTCTCCTTGGCGGGGAAGGTCAGTTTGTCGAAGGCGTACCCGGCGGCCACGCTGAACACCGTGGCCAGCAGCGCGCCGACACCCGCGTACAGGACCGTGTTGGCCATCCAGCGCAGATAGATGCCGTCGTTGACCCGGAACAGGTGGCCGAGGTTGTCGAAGAGCGCGAAGTCCTTGCCCGGCGCGAAGCCGTTCGTGGCGAAGAGGTCCTTGCGGCTCTTGGTGGACGACAGGACCAGCCAGAGCATCGGCAGGAGTGTGTAGAGGGCGGCGAGGCCCAGCATCGCGGTCACGCCGGCCTTCGACAACAGGGCCGAGGATCGCTTGCGGGGACTACGCGGACTGCGCCCGGTCGGCCTGCTCTCGCTCTTGAGGCCCGGGTCCGGCGCGGTGGGCGCCGGGGCAGTGAGTGTCGTTGTCTTGGTCACGCCTGGCTCCTGCTGCGCGAAAAACGGGTGACGAGGAAGGACAGCACCGCGGCGAACAGCGCGATGAGCAGCGAGGCTGCCGCTGCCAGGCCGAAATCGTTGTGGGTGAAGGCGGCGGTCTGGACGTACATGTTGGGCGTCCAGCTGCTGCCGATCGAGCTGGAGGCGCTGTAGATGACCTTCGGCTCCGTGAAGAGCTGGACCGAGCCGATCACGGTGAACAGCACGGACAGTGCGATGGCCGGGCGGATCATGGGCAGCTTGATCGACAGGGCGGTACGGATGCCACCCGCACCGTCGATCTTCGCCCCGCGAGCGGGACCACGGTGTTCCTCCGTCCCCGAACGTAGTGCTTCCTCCGAGACACCCGCACTGCCACTCGGATGGGTGGGTGTGTGCCTGGAGGCGGCGGGCAGCCGACCGGCATGGAGCCCTTCACAACCGCCGAACTTGTCATGGAGCGATGGACCAACACCTTGTGGGGCAAGCTGTTTCGTCCGAAGGAGAGGCCCGGAGAGGTCGTTGAGGTGCTCCGCCGCGAGTGCGACGACAACGCCCTGATCGTGGGTCGTCAGAGGGTGGTGGTGCCCAATGCCTTCGTCATCGGTCTGGCGCCGGAGATCCACCACAAGTTGATGACGCACACGCTGGCGGTCGAGCCGGATCTGGTGAATCAGGTGCGACGGCACGCTGCCGAGAAGGGTTACACCTTCGCCGGGCCGGTGGCCGTGGAACTCATTCCTGCACCGCATGAGCCGACGGTGCGATTCCGTGTCAGCAGCCGTATCGCGCCGGTTGAACGGCAGCCCAGGTCCGGTACAGGGTGATCGCCTTGGGCACCTTGTCGAGAACCAGGTGCCCAAGATTCACCTCCGCGCGAGGGGCTGCGGCGACGGCTCAGCGCGTTGTCGCGCCCCGCCCTCACGCGGGGAATTCGATGAGACCGACGGGAGGCAGCGTCGGAGTCCTGGAACCGCCCGCGGGCTCGACGGTGATGCCGACGCTGCCGGCTTGGTCGAGGCTGCCCTCGATGAGGGCTGGTTGCTCCGGTCCGGGTCGAGGAAGCCCGCCCGCCTGGTCGACACGCTCAACAACGCCAAGGACATCACGGTGTTCGCGCCGACCAACGACGCCTTCGCGAAGATCCCGAAGGCTGACCTGGACAAGGTCCTGAACGACAAGGCCACGCTGACGAAGATCCTCACGTACCACGTCGTGGGCCAGAAGCTGGCTCCCAAGGACCTGGACAACGGTTCGTTCGCCACGCTGGAGAAGTCGAAGCTGACCACCGCGGGCTCCGGCGCGTCCTACAAGGTGAACGACTCCGCCGACGTGGTCTGCGGCAACGTCAAGACGGCCAACGCCAACGTCTACATCATCGACACGGTCCTCATGCCGAAGATGTGACACCCGCAGTCCCAGCGGTGACGAGGGGCCGGCCGTACACGGTCGGCCCCTCGCGTCATCGGCGCCCCGGTCGTCCCCTGTTCGCCGACGCAGGTCCGCCGCAGCGCCTCATGTATTCACCGCGTCGCGGCCATTGACATTCACCCGGCACTGCGGCCAAGCTCCCGACATCGAGTGTTAACGATAACACGATCTTGAACATGCCTGAGGGAGCCGCCCCATGACAGGCCGTCACCCACCGCTGAGTCGCATACGCACGTCCGCCGTTTCCGCCCTCCCCAGCCGCCGCGCCGTGCTGCGCACAGTGGTGGCCGGAACCTTCGCCACCGCCGTGGCGCCGCTCGTCTCCGCGTGCGGCACCGCGGCCGGGCAGCCGCCCGGCAAGGTGGCTGTGCACGGGGACAACCCGACCTGGGCCGCCCCGCTGAAGGCGGCGGGCGCCGCGATGCGCTCGGTCGCCGGACTCGAACTCGTCCCCGAGGTCATCCCGTCCCTGGAATCCTTCGAACAGGTCGTCAAGTCCTCGCTGCGCACCAGCAAGACGCCGGACATGCTCAAGTACTGGTCCGGTTACCGCCTCCAGGACCTGGCCCGCACCGGCGGCATCGTCGACCTGTCGGACCACTGGGCGAGTGCGGTCCGCAAGGGGTGGGCCGACCCGTCGCTGCGCTCCGCGTTCACCTACCAGGGGCGTGTCTACGGGCTCCCCATGAACCTGGCCTACTGGGTCTTCTACTACAACCCCGAGGTCTTCCGGTCCAACGGCCTGAAGAAACCGCAGACTTGGGACGACTTCCTGCACGCCGCCGATCGCCTCAAGCGCGCCGGCATCACCCCGCTGCACGGCACCACCGCCGGCCGGTGGCCCGCATTCATCTGGTTCCAGGAGATCCTCAGCCGCCAGGACCCCCAGTTCTACGACGACCTCATGAACGGCCGGGCCCGGTATACCGACGCGCCGACGCAGCGGGCCATGCGCACCATCGTGTCCTTCTTCGACAAGGACTGGTTCACGCCGATGGACATGGACCACACCGCGGCCGCCGCCGGCCTCGTCCACGGCAAGGTCGGGATGGTGCCCTGCGGCACCTGGCTCGGCTCCATCCTCGCGGGCGCCGGGGGCAAGCCCGGCAAGAACGTCGACGCATTCGTGCTGCCCATGCAGAACACCCGCGTACGCCCCGCCGTGATCTTCGAGTCCAGCGCCCTCGTCTGCACGGTCAAGGGACCCGACCGCGAGGAGGCCTACCGCGCCGCCGGAGCCTGGACGAACCCGAAGGTGATGAAGGCGTTCTCGCACACGCTGCAGGACGGCTGTCCCAACCCGGCCGTGCCGCCCGCCGACACGATCATCGACGGCGTGGCGACGACGGCGCGGGAGAAGAAGGCGCGCAAGCTCAACCGCTTCTGGGAGTTGGGACCGCCCGAACTGGTCGAGTCCACGGTCGACGACCTGGCCGGCTTCCTGATCGACCCGTCCTCGTACCACATGGTGCTGCGGACCATGCAGGGCCGCGCCGACGAGGCGTGGCAGGTATGGAAGGAGGCGGAAGGCTCATGACGGACGCCGTGCGCGCGATACCCGCAGCCGAGTCGGCCGAAGCGGTGCGGCCACGTCGCCGCATCCCCACCCGCACGCCCCACCAGGCGGCCACCGGGTCGCGTGGCCGGATGGGCGGCCCGCTGACCGGCGTCCCGTGGGCGCTGCCCGCGCTGCTGCTCGTCGGGGTGCTGCTCATCTACCCGTTCCTGCGCAGCATCTACGGCAGCCTCTTCGAGGACAACGGCTTCACAAGCCACTTCACGGGCCTGGACAACTACACCCGGCTTGCCGACGACCCGATCTTCGGCCGGTCGCTGTTGAACACGGTGATGTGGGTGGCGGGCACGCTCCTGCTGCCCGTCCTGGCCGGACTCGCCATCGCCGTGGCCACGCACCGGATGCGTTTGGGGCCCATCGCGCAGTTGGTCGTCGTGCTGCCGTACGCGATCTCGGGCGCCGCCACCGCCGTGCTGTGGAAGTTCATCCTCACCTCGGAGGGCTCGCTCAACCAGGTGCTGAACGGTATCGGTCTGGGCTCCCTCGCCCACCCCTGGCTGCTCGAATGGCCGCAGAACACCCTCTCCATGATCGTGGCCAGCACCTGGCAGGCCACCGGCCTGAACGTCGTCCTGTTCGCCATCGGCCTTCGTGCCATCCCGCGCGAGACCGTCGAGGCGGCCGAGCTGGACGGCGCGACCGGCTGGCGGATGTTCCGCCACATCACGCTGCCCCAACTGCGGTCCGTGAGCGTGGTGGTGATCGGCATGGCCATCGTCAACAGCCTCAAGGCCTTCGACATGATCTGGGTGCTCACCCAGGGCGGACCCGCCCGCTCCTCCGAGACCCTGGCGCTGACCATGTACCGCGAGGCCTTCCGCCTCTTCCACGTCGGTTACGGCTCCGCCATCGCCCTCGTCCTGTCCGTCATCGTCGTCGCCTCCTCCTGGATGTACCTGCGCCGGCAGATGCCCGAGACGTCCCCGCGCTGACCCGAGCCGCCCGACAAGGAGTGACATCCCGTGGGAAGGATCTTCCGCAACATCTTCGTCGCCGGCACCGTGGTGCTCTGGCTGATCCCCGTGTACCTGCTGGTCGTGAACGCGCTGACGCCGGTCACCGCCTATGCGGGCAAGCCCGACTGGACGCCGCAGGGCTTCGCGCTCTGGGACAACCTCTCCACCGCCTGGAGCGAGGCGGGCATCGGCGACAGCTTTCTCAACTCGCTGCTGTACGCGGTGGTGTGCGGCGCCGTCGCCGTGGTCGTCGCCGCCATGGCCGCCTTCGCCGTCGTGGTGCTGCCCGTCCCGAAGCCCGCGTTCTGGTTCTGGCTCATCTACTCGGGGACCCTCTTCCCGCTGCAGATGTTCCTCGCGCCGCTGTTCGGCATGTACGCCGACGGCAACCTCTACGACACCCGGCTCGGCCTGATGCTCGTGTACGTGGCGTGGGCCGTCCCGTTCGCGTTCTTCCTCGTCCGCAACCAGATGACCACGATGCCGCCGGAGGTCACCGAGGCGGCCATGATCGACGGCGCCTCGTTCCGGCGGATCTTCTGGCGCATCCACGTGCCGCTGATGGGCTCCAGCCTGGCGGCCGCGTTCATCTTCCAGTTCACCGCCGTCTGGAACGACCTGCTGTTCGGCATCACGCTCAGCCGCAGCCCCGACATCCAGCCGGTGATGGCCGCCCTCACCACGCTCAACAACGCATACGCCTCCTCGGGCCCGCCCGTCATCCTGGCCGGCGCGCTGATCGTCTCCCTGCCCACCCTCGTCGTCTTCCTCGTGTTCCGCGGCCTGTTCCTGCGCGGCGTCACCGCCAGCACCCGCTGAGTCCCACACCCTCACCCCGACTTGGAGATCTCCGCATGACCACACGGGCCCTCGTCCGTACCACCGACTGGGACAACGACCGTATCCGCGAGAGCCTGCGCGGCTCCGTCGTCAGCGCCGAAGGCACCCTGGGCGGCAGCGCCCTGCGCCTGACCACCGAGCCGCTGATGCGCCGGGCGGAAGGCGGCGGGCTGCTGCAGTCGCTGCGGGTGGAGGCGGTGAACGGCACCCCGATACCGGCCGAACTCGCCGTGCGCACCGATTCGGGCGCGCCGCTGGCCGCCGAGCGCGTCGCCGGGCCGAACGGCTCGGTCCGGCTGCTGGTGCCCGCCGTCGACACGGCGCAGCGGGTCACCGTCGCGCTGCCGGAAGGCGACGGCGGCATCCAGCTGACGCTCACACCGCAGCGGCAGTGGACCATCCACCTGGTGCACCACTCGCACCTCGACATCGGCTACACCGACCCGCAGGGCCGCGTCCTCGCCGAACACCTCTCCTTCCTCGACTCGTGCCTGGAACTGACCCGGGCCACCGACGACTGGGCGCCCGAGTCCCAATTCCGTTGGTGCGTCGAGTCGTTGTGGTCGTTCCAGCAGTGGGCTGCCGGCCGCCCGGCGGAGCAGGTGGCGGAGTTCGTACGGCGGGTGCGCGAGGGACGTATCGAGCTCACCGCGATGCCGTTCAACCTGCACACCGAGACCTGCTCCACCGACGAGCTGCACGAACTGCTGCGCCTGGCCCACCAGGTGAGGGACCAGCACGGGGTCGACATCACCTCGGCCATGCAGACAGACGTGCCCGGATCCGTCGTCGGCCTGGTCGACGCGCTCAGCGCGGCAGGCGTCAAGTACCTTTCCGTGGCGCACAATTGGGCCGGACGTTCGGTGCCGCACCTGGTCGGCGGCGAGAAGCTGCCCCGCCTCTTCCGCTGGCAGGCGCCCAGCGGCAACAGCGTGCTCGTCTGGGTCACCGACACCCCGCACGGCCTCGCCTACATGGAGGGCCCGCTGCTCGGCTTCGACACCGACTACTCGTCCGTCGACGACCTGCTGCCCGCCTACCTCACCTCGCTGGCCACCAACCCGTACCCGTACGAGGGCGGCGTCTTCGGCTGGGCGATGGACCAGGAGGAGATCAAGCGCGAGCCCTACCCGTGGGACGTCCTGCACCTGCGCGTCCAGGGCAAGTTCGGCGACAACGCGCCGCCGCGCCGGATCATCGCCGAGACCGTACGCCGCTGGAACGAGACCTGGGCCTACCCGCAGCTGCGCCTGTCGCGCAACGAGGACTTCTTCACCGACGCCGAGGCCAGGCTCGGCGATCAGATCCAGACCTTCGACGGAGACTGGACCGACTGGTGGGTCGACGGCGTCGGCTCCGGCGCCCACCCCCTGTCGATGGCCCGCACCGCGCAGGCCGTCGTCGCCGACGCGCAGACGCTCGGCACCTTCGCGGGCGTCCTCGACGCCACCGGAGCGGCGGACGACACACGCGACGCGGCCGGTGTCTACGAGGCGGTGTCGCTCTTCGACGAGCACACGTGGGGCGCGGGCGACCCGTGGACGCACGGACACGATCACGGCCACTCCGGTGAGCAGCAGTGGCACTGGAAGTACGGGCAGGCCCTGCGCGCCCGCGACGACGGGCAGTCGCTGCTCGACCGGGCGAGCGCCCGCCTCGGCCAGCGTCTGGCCCGCCCCGCCGGCACCGCCGCCTCCTACCACGTGGTCAACACCTGCTCCTGGCCGCGCACCGACGTCACCGAGGTCTTCCTCCCGGAGTCCAGCGCCCCGCTGGAGCAGGCCGTGGCCGTTCACGACGCCCGCACCGGCGAGCGGTTGCCCCACGAGGAGCGCCCGCAGACCAACGAGAACCACCGCGACGCCGGCCGGTTCCTGCTCGTACGCGTCGACGGCGTACCGCCCGCAGGCTCCGTACGGATCGACGTGCGCGCGATCGACACAGCGGGCGACGCCTCCGAGGAGACGGCCACCGTCAAGGCTGCCACCGGCTGGAACCCCACCGGCGGCACCGAGCGCGAGGACCCGGCCACCAGCGCCGCGGCAGCCCACGCGCTGTCCGACCCGCTGCTCCTGGAGAACGAGCACCTCGCCGTCCGCGTCGACCTCGCCCGCGCCTGCATCGCCTCCGTCGTCGACAAGGCGACCGGCCGCGAACTGGTCCGCGCCGACGCCATCACCGGCTTCAACTCCTACATCCACGACAAGTACACAACGGCGGGCGGCTTCAACCACAACTCCAGCCGCACCACCGCGTCCGACCGGCTCGAACACCTCGGCAACCGCTCTGTCGCCCCGCCCGCCGCGCTCATCGCCCGCCACTCCACGGCCACTGCCGAAACACTCACGTACGAGACCCGCCCGCCGGGCGCCAACCGCGTGCGCACCACCCTCACGCTCCGGCACGGCGTCGGCCGACTCGACATCGAGAACCAGGTCGACAAGGACGCCACGCTCGGCAAGGAGAGCGCCTACTTCGCCTTCCCCTTCGCCTTCGAGACGCCCACCGTACGGATGGAGGCGTCGGGCGGCGCGACCGGCACCGGGCTGCCGGTGGTGCCCGGCTCGGCCCTGCACATGCGTGCCGTGCGCCGCTGGGTCTCCCTGCAGGAGGACGACCTCGCCGTCGCGTGGGCCACGCAGGACGCGCCGCTGGTCCAGTTCGGCAACATCGCGCTGCCCTACGCGCCGTTCCCCAAGACCATGGGTCACGACGAACCGGCCACCGTGTACTCCTGGATCCACAACAACCTCTGGGACACCAACTTCCCCAGCGAGCAGGCCTTCGAGTTCACCTTCCGGTACTCCCTCTCCTGTGCCACCGGCGCCGACGTCGCGGGCCTCGGCCCGCGCACCGCGGCCGGCACCTCACGACTCCTGCACGCCGTGCGCGCCCGCGGGTCGGTGTCCGCCGGGGCCCCGGACCGGCTCGGCTTCGCGACGGTCGGCGACCCGCGCGTACGGCTCGTCGGCGCCACCACCCCCGACGCGGACGGAGCCGTCCTGCTGCGCCTGCAGTCCTTCGCCGAAGAACGTGTCGCCTGCCCCGTGCGCGCCCTCTTCCCCGTCTCGGAGGCCCGTCTCGCCGACTACCACGGCCGCACCGGGAACGAACTGTCCCTCCAGGACGGCGAGGTCACCGTCGACCTGCCCGCCCTCGGCACCGCCGCGGTGCTCTTCCGCCGCTGAGACCGTGCGCGCCCACGCGTACCCCGATGTGTGAAGGAGACTTCGTGTACCGGCTCGACCCGCGTTATGCCCCGGCCCCGCAGGCCGTTCTGACCGTCGGCTGGCAGGCAGCGGCAGCTCAACTCCCCTCCGAACCAGCGGTGTTGGCAGTTGATGGTCCGCCGTCCGTGGACTGGGACGCGCTCGCCGAGCACCTTCGGCGCGCGCTCACGGCCACCCCGGTGACGCTGCTCGACGTACGCGGCCACTACGCACCGCCCGCCGAGATCCGCACCCGGACCGAGCGGCCCGAGGACGAGGAGGACCCCTACTTCCGCACACTCGCCGACAACCCGCTCGACGACCTCTTCGACACGCTTCCCGCGGCGGCACGACCGGACGAGGGGCTCCTCGTCGTCTACGGCCCCGGCGCCGCGCTCGTCGACCACGACCTGCTCTGGTACGCCGACGTGCCCAAGCGGTACGCGGAGGCCGCCGCGGTCGCGGGCACCGCCGGGACCAACCTCGGCCTGCCGGGCGAGAAGCCCGACCTGCGGCGGCTGTTCTACGCGGACTGGCCGATGCTCGACCGCCACCGCGACGCGCTCGCGCCACGGCTCGACGGCTGGCTCGACCTCCAGGACCCCGACCGCCCGGTGTGGCTCGACGGCCCCGGCCTGCGGGCCACCTACGCCGCCCTCGCCCGCCGGCCCGTGCGCACCCGCCCGTACTTCAACTCCACGCCCTGGGGCGGACATTGGGCCCAGCGCACGCTCGGCTTCAGCCCCGATGCCCGCAACACCGCACTCGGCTACGAGCTGATCGCACCCGAGGCCGGAATCCTGGTCGGCACCGGACCCCGGGCGCAGGCCGAGGTGCCGTTCCAGCTCATGTGCGTCCTGGAGCCGCAGAGCGTCCTCGGCGAGGAGGTGCACGCCCGCTTCGGCACGTCGTTCCCCCTTCGCTTCGACTACCTCGACACCGTCGGCGGGGGCAACCTCTCGGTGCACTGCCACCCCAAGGAGCCGTACATGCGCGAGCGGTTCGGCTGGCCGTACACCCAGCACGAGACGTACTACATGACGCTCGGCGGCCCCGACACGAAGGTGTTCCTCGGGCTGCGCGAGGACGCGGACGTCGATGTCTTCCGCGAGCAGGTGCGGCAGGCCGCGACCGAGGGCACACCCATGAATCCCGAGGACCACGTCCGCGCCTTCCCCGCCGAGCAGGGCCAGTTGTTCATGATCCCCGCGGGCACACCGCACGCCAGCGGGACCGGCAACCTCGTCCTGGAGATCAGTGCCACGCCGTACCTGTACAGCCTGCGGTTCTACGACTGGCTGCGGCCCGACGCCGACGGCAACCCGCGCCCGCTGCCCTACGAGCACGGCTTCGCCAATCTGGAGACCGGGCGGCGCGGCGCCGAGGTCGCCCGCGACCTGGTGCAACAGCCACGCACCGTGCGCGAGGGAACGGGCTGGCGCGAAGAGGTCATCGGCGCGCTCGACGAGATGTTCTACGAGGTGAGGAGGTACGTGCTCGACGCCGGCGCGGAGGCCGACGACGACACCGCGGGACGGTTCCACATCCTGAACGTGGTCGAGGGCGACGGCGTGACCGTGCACACCGCGGCGGGCGACCGGCACGAACTGGCGTACGCGGAGACGCTGACCGTACCGGCCGCCGTGGGTGGCTACCGGCTGCGCGCGGCGGACGGGGGACCGGTCCGGGTCGTGAAGGCCCTCGTCCGGTGATACCGGTCATCGAGGTCGGAGGCACCCATGTCACCGCGGCCCTCGTCGACCCGGCCGACGGCCGCGTGGCCGGCCGCACCCACCGGCCGCTCGACCCGGGCGGTGGCGCCGGGGACATCCTCGGCGCCATCCGGCGCTGCGCCGACCACCTCGACGCCGCGCTGGGCACGCGGTGGGGGGTGGCAGTGCCGGGCCCCTTCGACTACACGCGGGGCATCGCGCTCTATGCGGGCGTCGGCAAGTTCGAGGCCCTGTACGGGACGGACGTGCGCGCGGTACTGCTCGCACAGCTGCGGCAGCGGCCCGAAGACGTCGTCTTCCTCAACGACGCCCACGCCTTCTTGATGGGGGAGTGGTCCGCGGGCGCCGCGCGAGGCCACCGCCGCGCCGTCGGCATCACCCTCGGCACCGGCGTCGGCTCGGCCTTCCTCGCCGACGGCAGGATCGTCGAGAAGGGGCCGGGTGTGCCGCCCGAGGGGCGCATGGATCTGACCGAGGCCGACGGCGCGCCCTTGGAGGAGTCCGTGTCCCGCCGGGCCATCCTCGCCCGGTTCGGCGATCCGTCCGCCGACGTGCGCGACATCGCCGAGCTGGCCAGGGCCGGCGGGCGGGCGGCCCGGCGCGTCCTGGACGATGCCTTCGTGACCCTCGGCGCCGTCCTCGGACCGCGGCTCACCGCCTTCGGGGCGACGACTGTCGTCATCGGCGGCTCGATGGCCCGCTCCTGGGACCTGGTCGCCCCCGCGCTGCGGGCGGGACTCACGGACGGCGGCTGGGCGCCGGACACCGCGGCCTCGGATGACAGCTCCCGACGCCTCGCGCGGCATACTCGTGCGGTGCAACCCGCAGGCCTCGCCTCGGACGCCGCACTGGTCGGCGCGGCCCGCGCCGTTGCCATCCGCGACTGACGATGGGGGAGACGGCGATCATGTCCGACACCCGCGGGACGAAGGACCCGCACCCGACGCTGCGCGACGTCGCGCAGCAGGCGCAGGTGAGTGCCATGACCGTGTCACGTGTGCTGCGCGACGACCCCAGGGTGCTGCCCGCCACCGCCGCGCGGGTGCGCGCCGCCGCCGCCGAACTCGGCTACCGCCGCAACGAGATGGCCCGCAGTCTGCGCCTGGGCCGCGGTACCGGGCTCGTCGGGCTCGTCGTCACCAACCTGGCCAATCCCTTCTACTCGCGGCTCGCCCTCGGCGTCGACGCGGTCGTGGCCCAGCACGGTCTGAAGACCGTCATCGGCAACACAGGCCACGACCCGGACAGCGAACGCGGCCTCGTGGCGGACCTCGTCGCCCGCCGCGTCGACGGCATCATCGTCGTCCCGGCCGCCGACGACCAGCGGCACCTGGCAGCCGCCGCGGCGGGCGGCGTGCCCGTCGTGGTGGCCAGCCGACCGCCGAACGGCTTCGCCGCCGACTGCGTCCTGGTGGACGACTACGGCGGTGCCCGTACGGTGACCCGGCACCTGCTCGACGCGGGCCATCGCCGGATCGGCTTCGTCGGCTCCCCACCCGCTGTCTACACCGCCGCCGAGCGGTTGCGCGGCTTCACCGACGCACTCGCGGACGCGGGCCTGCGCCCTGAACCGGACCACGTACGGCTGGGCCCGCAGGAGACCGAGGAAGCCAGTCGGGCCGCCGCCGAGCTGCTGGGCCTGCGGCAGCCTCCGACGGCGCTGTTCTGCTCCAACAACCGCAACACCATCGGTGCCTTCCGCGCGATCCGCGGCGCGGGCACCGACACCGCACTCGCCGGGTTCGACGACTTCGAGCTCGCCGACGTGCTCGGGCTGCCGCTGACCATCGCGGCGTACGACAGCGACGAACTCGGCCGGGAGGCAGGCCGGTTGCTCGTCGGCCGGCTCGGTGAGGGAGCGGCCGACGGCGGTTCCGGCAGCGGCCCGCCCGCCCGGCGCGTCGTCGTCCCCACGTCGCTCGTCCACTACGGCGCACCGGGACCGGCGTGAGTGCGCCGGTCCCGGCGGAGCGACGCAGACGACAAGGGGCCGACGATCGTTCGGCAGCTGTCCCAACGGTACGATCGAGCGTTGGCCGGATGGCCGTCGGCAGACTCCGGACTCCCACAGGGACCGGTAATGTAGGTCCGCGCGGTCGGTGTTGACGTTGACCGACGATACCGAGCGAGGAAGAGGGCCGCGCCTTGGCACGTAAACGGACGCAGGACCTGCCTGACCTGTCCGGGCTGCTCCTGCCCCGTGACCAACGGATGACGGCCGTGGAGCAGTCGGTGCTCCGGCATCGCGCCAACACGGAGGTGGCGGTCTCCCTAGCCGAGCAGATCGCTGCCCGGCTGGCCTCTGCCATCGCCTTCGACCTCGTGCACGCGGGTCAGCGCCTGCTGGAGCAGGACATCTGCGCGATCCTCGGCGTCAGCCGGGCCCCGGTCCGCGAGGCACTGCGCATCCTCGAGCGGGACCGGCTCATCGAGTTCCAGGCGCGGCGGGGTGCGCTCGTCACCGCGCCGACAGCCAAAGAAGTGCGCAACGTCTTCGACGTCCGGATCGCGCTGTACGGAATGCTCCTCCGGGAGGAGATGAACCAGGACCCGAAGCGGCTGCTCGCGGTTCTGAACGCCCACCTGCCGGCGGTCGAACGGTCGATCACCGAGTCCGCGGACGACTATGCGACGGCGACGTTCCTGATGAACTCGTCGATCGCGGCGGTGGCGAGCAACGAGACCCTCGCGGACCTGTTGCAGTCCGTCTCCCTCCAGACATTCCGGTATGTGCGCATGGGCCTGGCGCATCATCCGGGGAACATTCCGCGGTCCCTCGAGAGCTGGCACGCCCTTCGGGCCGCGGTGGCGGCGGGTGAGGTCGCCCTGGTGGTCCGGATCGCCGAGAGCCGCATCGAGCGGGTCCGTGACGCGGCCCTGGTGGCCATCGAAGCCACCGAAACATCGGACTGAGCCGGGTTCGGCTCAATGGGTTGACAGTGCTCGCGGCTTCTTTATTCTTGTCGACGTGAATCCCGGAGGGACGGGATTGAGTCCCATCCCAGTCGACGACGATTGCGAAGGAAGCCATGGCTCTTAAGATCACACCCCTGACCGGGTCGATCGGCGCGTCGGTGGAAGGTGTCCGCCTCGGGTGGCGCCTGGACGACGCCACGCTCACCACGCTTCGGGAGGCGTTCCTGGAGTACAGCATGCTCGTCTTCCGGGGGCAGCACCTCGAAGCGCCGGCGCACGCGGAGTTCGCCCGCCACTGGGGCGAGCCCGTCGTGACGGCCATGCTCGACCAGCTCCCGGACGCTCCTGGCGTCGTCCAGATCACCGACGTCAAGAAGGAGGCCACGGCCACCGAGGCCTGGCGCTACGACGCGACGTTCGAGAAGGTCCCGCCGAAGATCTCGATCCGCCCCTGGTTCCAGACCCACTTCGACCGGTTCGTGGTGCCGCCCGGGGCCGAGGAACTGGCGCGCAGTGCGGTCGGTCCGCAGGCGTTTCGGACCGGCCGCTCGCTGGGTGTCCAGTTCCATCCGGAACTCACCGAGGCGACCCTGCGGAGGTGGCTCGACCTGGGCCTGTACGACCAGGCGCGCGGCCTCGGGCTTGATCCGGACGAGTTGCTGGACCGTACCCGCGAGCTGCGCGAAGAGGCGCGCCGGCGGGCCCACGCGCTGGTGGACGGATTCCTCGACCGCGTGGCTCGGTCGCCGGCCGCAACCGGTGCGGAGCCCGCGGCCGCAACGGGTGCGGAGCCCGCGGCCGCAACCGGTGCGGTGCCAGGGGCCTGCAACCCTGGCTGAGTACACATCTGTTCCGGACCCTCGCCGGCCCGTACCCCCGACCTTATTGTTTGATCTCAAACGAATTCTGTCCGCGCCGCATGGACCACAAGGACCTACCGATGCCCACGATGCCCACACCCCGCATGCAGCTCGTCCTCAGCGAGAACTGGACCATGACCGGCGGCCGCGCGGATCTGCCGGCCGTGGTCCGCTGGGCCTGCGAGGCCGAGGACGCCGGCTTCGACTCCGTCATGATCAGTGAGCACGTCGTCCTCGGCCCGGACGCCGGGGCGAACGGCGTCATGGGCAATCCGCGCGACTACGCGCTGCCGGGCAACCAGGACCCGTACATGCCCTGGCCCAACTCCCTCATGCTGCTCAGCGCCATCGCCTCGGTCACGCAGCGGGTGCGGCTCGCCGCGTCCGCGGTGATCGCGCCGCTGCGCCACCCGCTCCTGCTCGCCCGCGAACTGGGCACCCTCGACCTCCTCTCCGAAGGCCGGCTGATGGTGCTGCCCAACGTCAGCTGGAGCCGCGACGAATACGCCGCCCTCGGCGTGCCGTTCACCCGGCGCGGCAAGCTGCTGGACGAGCACCTGGAGATCTGGGCCAAGGTGTGGGGCCCGTCCCCCGTCTCGCACGAGAGCGAGTATTTCCCCTTCCAGGACGTCTACTTCGAGCCGAAGGCCCACCGCCCCGACGGCCCCCGGCTGTGCTTCGGCGGCGCGGGGATGCACGACGCGATGGTGCGGAGGATCGTCCGGCACGGGCATGCCTTCAATCCGCTCGGCCGTCCGACGCCCGAGGAGATGAAGAAGCTGGCGGATGCGATGGCCTCCGCGGGGCGTGACATCGCCGACCTGGAAATGATCGGGGGCACCCGCGCGGTCTTCCCCGACGACCGGTCGTGCGCCGACCTGGACCAGGCGCTGGAGTGCATCCCCGAACAGCTGGCTGCGGGCTTCACCACCTTCTGCATCAAGCCCTCGCAGTTCACCGACGACCCGAAGGGCGTCGGGGCCTTCTGCCGTGACGTGATGCGCCGCGTGGAGTCGCTCGTGGGGTGATCGTCTCGCGGGGTGACCGTGGTGATCGCGGCACCGTATGGTGCCCGTATGGATCAGCTGATGCTCCGTCGGGCGGTCGACGAGGAGTTCGCCGTCACCGGGGCGGACACCCCGCCCTGGCCTGATCCGCATCCCGACGGTGCAGTGCGGGACGCGGAATACTCGCGGTGTTCGGACCCGGGCAAGTACCGCATTCTTGCCGCCCGCGCCGAGGCATGGACGCGGGCGCTGACCCGGCTCGGGATGGGCCGGGCGGAGCCGGTTGCCGATCCGGCGGCGATCTGGCGGCGGGAGCCCGGTGTGACCGTCGGCGGTGCGGTCCGCGTACGGCCGGTGCGCGCCGGTGCCGTCCCTCTCGTCTTCGGGTTCTCCGCCATCGACAAGGTCCCCAGGACGGTTCTCGTGCTGGGGGCGGGCGATCCCGCGGTGGCGCTGGAGACGGTTCCGGACTGCGGGTGCGATGCCTGTGACGACGGTTCCGCGAGCCTGCTCGAGATGGTTGACGACATGGTGCTTGCCGTGGTCACGGGCTCGTTCGTGTACGTCGACGCCGGGCGGGGCGGGGAGATCGTCGGTGCGGGGGACAGCTGGTCGGCGAGGGACTGGGATGCCGAGCGGCCGTCCGTCGAGGAGGCGCTTGCCGCGGCGCGGGCCGGGCGGTCCCCGCACTCTGTTGTGCGCGGGTCGGCCTGGGGGTGACGGCCCTCGCGAGGGGATTTCCGGGCTGATGCCCGGGTGTGCCCGGAACTCGTGCTCACCCCATGGCCGCGGTCACGGGGTGCTCCGCAGGAGAACGAGCGATCCGTCGTAGGTGGGCCGACTGCGGAGGTGGCCGAAGGCCTCGTCCCAGGCGCCCGAGCCCAGGGCGCGGCGCAGCGAGATGTCGAAGTCCTGGCGGGCGCGGTCGTCGATGAAGCTCCAGGCCGAACAGGCCTGTCGGGCGGCGGGGTTCAGGAGGAGTTCGGGGCGCCCGTAGTACGCCTCGTTGAAGCCGTCGGTGCAGTCCAGCGGGATGGGAATGTACTGGACGGTGGTGGTGCCGCCGAGCGCGGCGGTGAGCTGGTGCAGGGGCGGATAGCGGCGGGCCTCGGTATCGAGGACGTCGGGGGCGTACTCGTAGAGCCAGAAGTCGCGTACGCGTGCCGGGTCGCAGGTCAGTACGGCGACCGGGCCGCGGCTGACGCGTCGAAGCTCGCGCAGCCCGGCCTCGACGTCGGTCCACTGGTGGACGCTGAAGAGGGTCATCGCCGCGTCGAACTGCTCATCGGCGAAGGGGAGGTCTTCGGCGACGGCGTCGATGGCGGTGGCGAGCTGGGCGGGGCGCTGGGCGCGCATGGCCAGGGAGGGCTCCACCGCCGTGATCGTGCGCGCCGCGGTCTCGTAAGAGCCGGTTCCCGCACCGACGTTGAGGACGGTGCGCGCATCGCCGATGGCCTCGGCGATGACCTGGGCGATGCGTTCGTCGGGGCGGCGGTAGTGGGCGTATCCGGAGCCGACGCTGCCGTGGTCGACATCTCCGGCGCTGCCGTCGTGGGTGCGCATGACCATGGGACCTCGCCTTGTGGGCCTGGGCCGGGGCGGTGACGTCCGCCTCCCGAACAACAACACCTCATATCTTGCATCTGCCAGGGAAGATCTCATAACCCACTGGCTAATGCTTGGCTGATCGGCCAATGAGCGTGGCATGTGCGTTGGTCGTTTTGGGCGATGTGCTGGCGTGTGGCGGGTGGAATGAAAGGGATTGATCTACGCGAACACTGATGAAGGGTGCATAGCGGTTAGACTCGCGCACCCGATGGCTTGTGGAGGCCGGAATGCGACGGTGGGCCGAGTTCGTTCTGCGGCATCGCAAGGCGGTCGTGGCGTTCTGGGGACTGGTACTGATCGCCGGCGTGCTGCTGGTCGGCCGGACCACGCATCGATTGACGACCGACTTCTCACTGCCGGGCCAGCCGGGCACGGTGACGGCGCACCAGATCAAGCAGTCCTTCGGCAGTGGCGGCGACACCAGTCCGTACCTGGTCTCGGTCACGCTGCCGGCCGGGCAGACGGTCACCGGCAGCGAGGCCGATGTCGGCCGGGTGTTCACGGCGGTCGGGGACACTGTCCCCGGCGTGCGGGTGATCGATGAGGCGAACACCGGTGACAAGGCCTTCCGGACGAAGGACGACCGCACCGCGTATGCGCTGGTGTTCTACCGGTTCAACCCGTCGCTGAGACAGCAGCTGCTGACCGATCCGATCCACTCGGCTGCGGAGAAGGTCATGCCGGCCGGCGCGTCGGTCGGTGTGACGGGCCAGGACGTGCTGGCTTCGGGGGGCGACGACAGCGGTGGTCCGGGGGTGCTCGGGGAGACCCTCCTCGGTGCTGTCGGCGCCCTCGCCGTGCTCGCCTTCGTGTTCGCCTCCTTCCTCGCGCTGCTGCCGCTGTTGGTGGCCGCGGTGTCGATCCTTGCCACCTTCGTCATGCTGCTGCCACTCACGTACGTGGCCCACGTGTCGTTCATCGTGCAGTTCCTGGTCGCCCTCATCGGCCTCGGCGTGGCGATCGACTACTCGCTGCTGTTCGTGACCCGCTGGCGCGAGGAGCGCGACCGTGGCCGGGACCCTCACGACGCGGTCGTGGTCGCGATGCAACGGGCCGGGCACGCGGTGGTGTTCAGCGGTGTGACGGTGGCCATCGGCCTGCTCGCCCTGGTCGTCCTGCCGGTCCCGTTCATGCGCAGCATGGGGTACGGCGGGGCGCTCATCCCGCTGGCGAGCGTCATGACGACGCTCACCCTGACGCCGGCGATCCTGGGGGGCATCGGGCCACGGGTCGACTGGCCCAGGATCCGCCACGAGAGCCGGGCGAGCCGCGCCTGGAGCCGGTGGACAGCCGCCGTGGTGCGGCGCCGCTGGATCGCGGCAGGCGCCGCGCTGGCCGCACTTGCGGCTCTGGCCGGTGTCTTCCTCGGGATCAGGATCGGCCACGCGTCCTCCGAATCACTGGCCAGGAGCGGGCCGGGGCACACGACGCTGACCATGCTGGAGCGCGGTGGTGTCCCGACGGGCGCGCTGACTCCGATGGAGGTCCTGGTCAGTGCCGGCCGGGCTCGACCGGTGGCCGACCGGCTGGCCGAAGTCGACGGTGTGAGCGGGGCGTTCGTCCCCTCCGGGCCGGCCGGCAACCGTGCCGGAACGAGCATCGTCGTGGTCGTCCCGGACGGCGAGACGGTGAACTCCAAGAGCGTCGACGTGGTCAAGCGGGTCAAGAGCGTCAGCGAGAACCTTCCCGGGGTCATCGGCGTCGCCGGTATCGGTGCCGCCCAGATCGACTTCCTGCACGCCGTCTACGGCACCTTCCCGCTGATGCTCACGATCATCGCGCTGCTCACCTACGTGCTGTTGGCCCGAGCCTTCCGCTCCCTGCTGCTGCCGCTCAAGGCGGTGCTGCTCAACCTGGTCTCGCTCGCGGCGACGCTCGGGCTGATGGTGATCTTCTGGCAGGACGGTCGCGGCTCCCGCGCGGTCTTCGGCGTCGCGGCCACCGGGGCCATCACCTTCTGGATCCCCATCATGATCTTCGCGTTCCTGTTCGGACTGTCGATGGACTACGAAGTGTTCATCCTGTCCCGCATCCGCGAGGAGTACGACGCCGGGCGCTCGACCGATGCCGCCGTCATCGAGGGCATCGGCCGCACGGGCCGGCTCGTCACCAGCGCCGCCCTCATCCTCTTCCTCGCCTTCGCCGCGCTCGCCTCCGGCCCCGGCACCGACCTCAAGACCCTGGCCACGGGCCTCGGCCTCGGCATTCTTCTGGACGCAACTGTCGTGCGGATGCTGCTCGTTCCCTCCCTCGTCTCCCTGTTCGGCCCCTGGAACTGGTACCTGCCGAACTGGGCGGCCCGCGCGCTCCGTGTCCAGCCGTCCTACCCGCGCCCGGAGCGGGAGGAGCCCGAGCCGAGGGCGGCCGTGGGCGAGGCGTACTGAGCAACGCCGTGCCGTCCGCTGCAGCGATCGACGCTGCGGTGGGCGGCACGGCATGTGCCGGGAATCAAGGAGTGCAGCTCTGACGGGGACTGGGGCTGGGCGGCGGCTCGGGCTTCGGCGATTCGGGGCACGACCCCTCATCGGGCTCGACCGGAGTGACCGCTGCCCATGGTGGGCCGTGGGGCGACCCGGTCGTCGCCCCCGTCACCGTCGCCCCGCCGGGCGCTACGCCAGGGGCGTCGACCGGATCGCGGAGATGTCGAACTGGAGCCGGACCTTCTCGCTCACCATGGTGCCGCCCGCCTCCAGGCGCTGGTTGTACACCAGGCCCCACTGCGTGCGGTCGATGCTGGTGGTGCCGTCGAAGCCGGCCCGTTCGAAGCCGAAGGGGTCCAGGACCGAACCGAGGTAGTCGAGTTGCAGCTCGACGGGCCGGGTGACGCCGCGGATGGTCAGGTCGCCCGCCATGCGGAAGGTCTCTCCGCCGTCGTGGACCGTGGAGGTGCTGCGGAACACCATCTCCGGGAAACGGCGTGCGTCGAAGAAGTCGGCGCCGATGAGGTGGGCGTCCCGCTGCTCCACACCCGTGTCGACGCTGGCGACCTGGATGACGAGTTCGGCCCTCGACTCGGAGGGCCGGGCGCCGTCGAAGTGCAGCTTGCTCTCGTACTCGCCGAACGCGCCGCGCACCGTCGTGACCATCGCATGCCGTACGGAGAATCCGATGCGGCTGTGCGGGCGGTCGATCGTCCACTCTCCGGTAAGTGCGCGAAGCGCCGGGTCGAGCGTGGGCCTGGGTGCCGGGGTCCCCGGGAAGGGCGTGCTGGGGCCGACAGCCGGCGTCGGCTCGAGGGTCGCGGTGTGGCGACGGCTGAAGATACCCATGATGTCGTCATCTCCTTCGAATCTGATCACTACGTGTTATCACGGGGTCGGCGGTTGCTCCGGAGCGAGATGGGCGGGCTCGTCCGGGTTCTATGGAGCTGCCTGCAAAGTTGCACAACATCGGCACGGATGTGGAGGCACGGTCGGGTGGCCGGGGGTCACTCAGAGTCAGGCGATCAAGCTCGGGGGGACCGTTTGAACGATCAAAATGGCGGCGGGTTAGCATATGAGCGCCGCCTAGCTCGAAAGATAAACCTGTGACTGTCAAAGACGACTCGTTCACCAACTGGAAGAACCGCGAGGAGATCGCGGAGTCGATGATCCCGGTCATCGGGAAGATGCACAGGGAGCGCGACGTCACCGTCCTGCTCCACAGCCGCTCCTTGGTGAACAAGTCGGTGGTGAGCATCCTCAAGACCCACCGGTTCGCCCGCCAGATCGCCGGCGTGGAACTGTCGGTCACCGAGACGATGCCGTTCCTGGAGGCGCTCGCCGCGCTGGACCTCGGCCCGTCGCAGATCGACATCGGCCTGCTCGCCGAGGCGTACCGGACCGACGATCGCGGTCTGTCGGTGGCGGAGTTCACCGCCGAGGCCGTCTCCGGCGCCACGGGTGAGAACAAGATCGAGCGCCGCCAGGCGCGTGACGTCGTCCTCTACGGCTTCGGCCGCATCGGCCGCCTCGTCGCCCGCCTGCTCATCGAGAAGGCCGGCTCCGGCAACGGCCTGCGCCTGCGCGCCATCGTCGTCCGCGGCGGTGGCGACCAGGACCTCGTCAAGCGGGCCTCGCTGCTGCGCCGTGACTCCATCCACGGCCAGTTCAACGGCACGATCACGGTCGACGAGGCGAACAGCACGATCGTCGCCAACGGCAACGAGATCAAGGTGATCTACGCCAACGACCCGTCCGAGGTCGACTACACGGCGTACGGCATCAACGACGCCATCCTGATCGACAACACCGGCAAGTGGCGCGACCGCGAGGGTCTTTCGAAGCACCTCCGCCCCGGCGTCGAGAAGGTCGTCCTGACCGCTCCGGGCAAGGGCGACGTCCCGAACATCGTGCACGGCGTCAACCACGACATGATCAAGCCGGACGAGCAGATTCTGTCCTGCGCGTCCTGCACCACCAACGCGATCGTCCCCCCGCTGAAGGCGATGGAGGACGAGTACGGCGTGCTGCGCGGCCACGTGGAGACCGTCCACTCGTTCACCAACGACCAGAACCTGCTGGACAATTACCACAAGGCCGACCGCCGCGGCCGCTCCGCGCCGCTCAACATGGTCATCACCGAGACCGGCGCCGCTTCCGCCGTCGCCAAGGCGCTGCCCGACCTGAAGGCGCCGATCACCGGCAGCTCGATCCGCGTCCCCGTCCCGGACGTCTCGATCGCGATCCTCAGCCTGCGCCTCGGCCGCGAGACCACCCGCGAGGAAGTCCTCGACTACCTCCGTGACGTCTCGCTGAACTCGCCGCTCAAGCGCCAGATCGACTTCACCACCGCCCCCGACGCCGTCTCCATGGACTTCGTCGGCTCGCGCCACTCCTCCATCGTGGACGCCGGTGCCACGAAGGTCGACGGCGACAACGCGATCCTCTACCTGTGGTACGACAACGAGTTCGGCTACTCGTGCCAGGTCATCCGCGTCGTCCAGCACGTCTCCGGGGTGGAGTACCCGACCTACCCGGTCCCGACGGCGTAAGCCTCGACAGCCCGAAGGGGCCCGGCCGTTCCGACGGCCGGGCCCCTTCGGGCTGTTGTCGCAGCTGCGCGGTCTCTACCGCTCACCCGCGAGCGTGCGCATCCATGCCTCGACCTCGTCCGCCGACCGGGGCAGGCCCGCCGACAGGTTCTCCGTGCCGTCGGCCGTGACCAGGATGTCGTCCTCGATCCGCACGCCGATGCCCCGGTACTCCTCCGGCACCGACAGGTCGTCCGGCTGGAAGTACAGACCGGGCTCGACCGTCAGGCACATGCCGGGCTCCAGCGGGCCGCCCACGTACGACTCCGTGCGCGCGGCCGCGCAGTCGTGGACGTCGAGGCCGAGCATGTGGCCGGTGCCCGCCATCGTGAAGCGCCGCTGGAGACCGAGCTGGAAGACCCGCTCGGGGTCACCCTCCAGCAGTCCCCACTCGACGAGCTTGCCCGCCATGTAGCGCTGGGCCGCGTCGTGGAAGTCGCGGTAGGCCGCACCCGGCTTCACGGCGGCGATGCCCGCCTCCTGGGCCTCGTACACCGCGTCGTAGATCTTGCGCTGGAGCGGTGTGAACGTGCCGTTGATCGGCAGGGTGCGCGTCACGTCCGCGGTGTAGAGGGTGTGCGTCTCCACGCCCGCGTCGAGGAGCAGGAGCTCGCCGGGGCGCACGGGGCCGTCGTTCTGCTCCCAGTGCATGATCGTGGCGTGCTCGCCGGCCGCGCAGATCGAGCCGTAGCCGAGGGCGTTGCCCTCCAGGCGGGCGCGGCGGAAGAAGGTGCCCTCGATCCAGCGCTCCGAGGTCGCGATCGCCGTGGCCAACTCCCGTACGACATCGGTGAAACCGCGCACCGTGGAGTCGACGGCCTTGCGCAGCTCGCCGATCTCCCACTCGTCCTTGACCAGGCGCAGGTCGGACAGCGCCTCCTCGAGTCCGGCGTCGCGCTCCTCCTCCGTCGTCACGGCGGCCTCCAGGGCCGGGTCGTGGCCGCGGACGATGCGGGTCGGCACCTCGGGCGCGGCCGACAGCTCGGCGGCGGCGTCGCGGATGTCACGGCAGGGCAGGCCGAGGACCAGTTCGGACTCGGCGAGGCTGCGGCGCCGGCCCATCCACAGCTCGGACGTCATGCCGGTCCAGAACTCGTCGGTGTCCCGGCTGTCGCGGGGGAGCAGGTAGAGGTGGACGTCGTGGCCGCCGCCGGCGCGCGGCTCGAACACGACGGCGCTGTCCCGTGCCTGATCGCCCGTCAGGTGCACATACGCCGAGTAGGGGCGGAAGGGGTAATGGCTGTCGTTCGAGCGGATCTTGAGGTTGCCGGACGGGATCACCAGCCGCTCGCCCGGGAAGCGGGCGGACAGGGCGGTGCGGCGGCGCGCGGCGTGCGGCGCCTGCTCGTCCTGTGACAGGTCGCGCTGCTCGGTGTCGGCCCAGCCCGTCCGCATCAGGGCGGAGAGCTCGTCCGAGAGGCCTGCGTAGAGGCCGTTCTTACGTCCCCCGGACCGGGGCTGGGCCTCGGGCTGGGACGTCGGCTGAGACGTGGGCTGAGACGTGGGCTGTGACCTGGCGTCGGAGGAGGACAAGGTGCACCCTTCTGCTGTTTTCTGCATTGGTTTCGACTGACCTGTCCGTCAGCCTAGTGGTCCTTGGCGAGTCTGGGAACATGTGACATAGTACAGTCGTGACTACGCGGCTGACCTGCGATGTTGTAGTGGTCGGCGCCGGAATGGTGGGCGCGGCCTGTGCTCTCTACGCGGCGCGGGCGGGGCATTCCGTCGTCCTGGTGGACCGCGGCCCCGTGGCCGGCGGCACCACCGGTTCGGGCGAGGGGAACCTGCTCGTCTCCGACAAGGAACCCGGCCCCGAGCTCGAGCTCGCCCTGCTCTCCGCCCGGCTGTGGTCCGAGCTCGCCGCCGAACCGGGCGTGGCCGAGGCCGTCGAGTTCGAGGCCAAGGGCGGCGTCGTCGTGGCGTCGACCGCCGAAGGCCTGGCGGCACTGGAGAAGTTCGCCGTGCGGCAGCGCGACGCCGGTGTCGACGCGCGCGCCGTCACAGCCGACGAGCTCTACGCACTCGAACCGGAACTCGCCCCCGGAATGCCGGGCGGCGTCCACTATCCGCAGGACGCCCAGGTGATGCCCACGCTGGCCGCCGCGCACCTCGTACGGCTTGCGCGCGCGGCGGGGGCCCGGCTGCTGACCGGCGCGCCCGTCACCGCGGTGCTCCGGGGCGCGGACGGAGCCGTCCGAGGCGTCCGCACCGGCCGGGGTGAGATCCACGCCCCCGCCGTCGTGAACGCGGCAGGCACCTGGGGCGGTGAGCTGGCCGCCCTTGCCGGGGTCCACCTGCCGGTGCTGCCGCGGCGCGGCTTCGTCCTCGTCACGGAGCCGCTGCCGCGCCTGGTCCGGCACAAGGTGTACGCCGCCGACTACGTGGCCGACGTCGCGAGCGACTCCGCGGCGCTGCAGACCTCGCCGGTCGTCGAGGGCACCGCGGCCGGTCCCGTGCTGATCGGCGCGAGCCGTGAACGCGTCGGCTTCGACCCCACGTTCTCCCTGCCCGTCGTGCGGTCCCTCGCGGCGGGGGCGGCACGCCTGTTCCCCTTCCTGGAGAACGTCCGTGTGATGCGGTCCTACCTGGGCTTCCGCCCCTACATGCCGGATCACCTGCCGGCGATCGGGCCGGACGCACGCGTACCCGGGCTCTTCCACGCGTGCGGGCACGAGGGTGCCGGCATCGGACTCGCCGCGGGGACCGGGCACTTGATCGCCCAGGTGCTGGGCGGCGGAGGTCCGGACCCCGCGCTCGCGCCGTTTCGCCCGGACCGGTTCCCCGAGGAGGCGTCGTGAACAGCAAGCGCACACCACTGGATCTCGTCAGGGCCGAGCCCGGTCCCGCGCACACCGTCACGTTCGACGGCGCGCAGATCGCGGTGCTGCCCGGGCAGACCGTCGCAGCGGCGCTGTGGTCGGCGGGCGTCACCGCCTGGCGCACCACGCGCGGCACGGGCGAGCGGCGGGGGGTCTTCTGCGGCATCGGCGTCTGCTTCGACTGCCTGGTCACCGTCAACGGCAGGCCCAACCAACGGGCTTGTCTCGTAAGGGCAGAAGCGGGCGACGACATCCGCACGCAGCACGGGACCGGTCACGACAAGGCGTCGGAGGGGGAGGGGCGATGAGCCGTAGCCCCGGTCAAGGGACCGAAGAAGGCACGACGCCCACGCTCGCGGTGATCGGGGCCGGGCCCGCCGGACTCGCCGCCGCACTCGCCGCGAGCCTCCGCGGGAGCCGCGTGACACTGATCGACGCGGGCGCGCAGGCGGGCGGCCAGTTCTACCGCCAGCCCGCCGAGGAACTCGGCGCCCGACGCCCACAGGCGCTGCACCACCAGTGGCGGACCTGGGAGCGCCTGCGGGACGGGCTGGCCGCGCAGGTCGGGGCGGGCCGCATCACTCATCTGACGGATCATCATGTGTGGTGCGTGGAACGGCTCGACGACGAAGCGGGCTTCCGCGTGCACGCGCTGCTCGGCCCCGCGCAGGAAGAGCCGTCCGTGGTACGTGCGGACGCCGTGATCCTGGCGACCGGCGCCTACGAGAAGGTGCTTCCCTTCCCGGGCTGGACACTGCCGGGTGTGATCACCGCGGGCGGCGCGCAGGCCATGCTCAAAGGTGGACTCGTGCTCCAGGGGCGCACGGCCGTGGTGGCGGGCACGGGGCCGCTGCTGCTGCCCGTCGCCGCCGGGCTGGCCGCGGCCGGTGCCGAAGTCGCCGCACTGGTCGAATCCGCCGGGCCCAAGCACGTCACCCGGCACGCGCGCACGCTCTTCGCCCACCCGGACAAGCTGGTCGAAGGCGCCGGGTATCTCGCCGAACTGATGTGTCGCCGCGTGCCGTTGAAGGCCCGGCACGCCGTCGTGGAAGCGCACGGCGACGCCGTGCTCGAAGCCGTCACCATCGCCGCGCTCGACCGCGAAGGGCGGGTCGCGCCGGGCTCCGAGCAGGTCATCGCCTGCGACACCCTCGCCGTCGGCCACGGCCTCCTGCCGCACACGGACCTCGCCGAGGCCCTCGGCTGCGGCCTCGAAGGGACCGCCGTGGCCGTGGACGACGAGCAGCGCACAGACGTCCACGGGGTATGGGCCGCGGGCGAGGCCACCGGCGTGGGCGGCGCCGCCCTCTCGCTCGCCGAGGGGCACATCGCGGGCTGCTCCGCCGCGGCACGGCTCGCGGGTCGCGAACCCGACCCGCGTACGTGGGCGGCGGCAGCCAAGTCCCGTACACAGACACGGGAGTTCAGTGCCACGCTCGACGCCGTCTTCGTGCCGCGTGCGCAATGGGCCGAGCAGGTCACCGGCGACACCGTCGTGTGCCGCTGCGAGGAGGTGACAGCCTCGTCGGTCCGTGAGGCGGTCACCGAACTCGGGGCCACGGACGTGCGCACCGTGAAACTGCTGACCCGGGCCGGAATGGGCTGGTGTCAGGGCCGCATGTGCGGACCGGCGGTCGCCGGGCTCGCGGGATGCGAACTGCGCCCGTCCAGAAGGCCGTTCGCCCGCCCCGTACCCCTTGGGGTGCTCGCCCGGACGGGGGAGGACCTGCCCGACGAGTGAAGCGCACCCGCCCACCGCACCGTCGTACGCCACGAAGGAGAAACAGCCCATGACCACGTCCGAGCGCAGCCCCTGGCACGGCGTTCTCGTAGCCACGCCGCTCCCGCTGAACGACGATCTGTCCGTCAACTACGCCCGATACGCCGAGCATTGCGCCTGGCTCGTCGAGAACGGCTGCGACGGCGTCGTGCCCAACGGATCCCTCGGTGAGTACCAGGTGCTCACGCCGCAGGAGCGCGCGAAGGTCGTCGAGACCGCCGTCGCCGCCGTCGGCGGGGAGCGCGTGATGCCCGGCGTCGCCGCCTACGGATCCGGCGAGGCCTGCCGCTGGGCCGAGCAGGCCAAGGACGCCGGCTGCGCCTCCGTGATGCTGCTCCCGCCCAACGCCTACCGCGCCGACGAGCGTGCCGTCCTCGCCCACTACGAGGCGGTGGCCGCGGTGGGCCTCCCCGTCGTCGCGTACAACAACCCCATCGACACCAAGGTCGACCTGGTGCCCGAGCTCCTCGCCAAGCTGCACCGCGAGGGGTTCGTCCACGGGGTCAAGGAGTTCTCGGGAGACGTGAGGCGGGCCTACCGCATCGCCGAACTCGCCCCGGAACTCGACCTGTTGATCGGTGCCGACGACGTCCTGCTCGAACTCGCCCTGGCCGGCGCCAAGGGCTGGATCGCCGGCTATCCGAACATGCTGCCCGCCGCGTCCGTCGAGCTGTACCGCGCCGCCGTGTCCGGCGACCTCCCCACCGCGACCGCCCTCTACCGCCGGCTCCACCCGCTCCTGCGCTGGGACTCACAGCCCGAGTTCGTCCAGGCCATCAAGCTGTCCATGGACATCATCGGCCGCCACGGAGGCCCCTGCCGCCCGCCGCGCATGCCGCTGATGCCGGACCAGGAGAAGGCGGTGCGCGCCGCCACCGAAGAGGCGGTCGCCGCCGGACTCGTCTGACCGCCCGACCGCACTCACCCACCCCACCGTCCACTCCCAGGAGCAGCTTCCGACATGCGCAGCAAACTCGTCCTGCACGCGGTCGACTCGCACACCGAGGGCATGCCGACACGGGTGATCACCGGCGGCATCGGCACCGTTCCCGGCGCCACGATGAACGAACGCCGCCTGTACTTCCGTGAGCACCGCGACGACATCAAGCAGCTCCTGATGAACGAGCCGCGCGGACACGCCGCGATGAGCGGAGCGATCCTCCAGCCGCCGACCAGGCCCGACTGCGACTACGGCGTCATCTACATCGAGGTCTCCGGCTATCTCCCGATGTGCGGGCACGGCACGATCGGCGTCGCCACCGTCCTCGTGGAGACCGGCATGGTCGAGGTCGTCGAACCGGTCACCACCATCCGCCTGGACACGCCCGCCGGGCTCGTCGTCGCCGAAGTCGCCGTGGAGAACGGCGCGGCGAAGTCCGTCACCCTGCGGAACGTGCCGTCCTTCTCCGTCGGCCTCGACCGCGAGATCACGCTCGCCGACGGGCGCACGGTCACGTACGACCTGGCCTACGGCGGTAACTTCTACGCGATCCTGCCCCTCGACCGGTTCGGCCTGCCCTTCGAGCGCGAACGCAAGGACGACATCCTCGCGGCGGGCCTCGCGCTGATGGACGCGATCAACGCGAAGGACGAGCCCGTACACCCCGAGGACCCGTCCATCCGCGGCTGCCATCACGTCCATCTGTACGCGCCCGGGGCGACCGCCCGGTACTCCCGGCACGCGATGGCGATCCACCCCGGCTGGTTCGACCGCTCACCCTGTGGCACGGGAACGAGCGCGCGCATGGCACAGCTGCACGCGCGGGGCGAACTTCCCCTGCACACCGAGTTCGTGAGCGAGTCGTTCATCGGCACCCAGTTCACCGGCCGACTGCTCGGCACCGCCGACGTGGCCGGGACCCCGGCGGTGCTGCCCAGCTTCACCGGCCGCGCGTGGGTCACCGGCACCGCCCAGTACCTGCTCGACCCGGACGATCCCTTTCCGGCGGGATTCGTCCTCTAGCGCCAGGCCTTTGACACTCGTCCCGCAGCACTCCACCTGCCACGGGATACTTGTGGAACGTGACATGTCATCTAGGAGGACCACCCCATGGCCGACCGGCGCAGCGCCCAGTCCGCCGCTCCCGCCCTGCCCAGCCTCGGGGGGACGCGCAGCAGCTACCGCGAGCGGGTCGCCGACGCGCTGCGCGCCGCACTGATCGCGGGTGAGCTGCGGGCCGGTGAGGTGTACTCGGCGCCCACCCTCGCCGTCCGCTTCGGGGTGTCCGCGACGCCGGTACGGGAGGCCATGCTCGACCTCGCGAAGGAGGGCCTCGTCGACGCGGTGCCGAACAAGGGCTTCCGGGTCACGGCCGTCTCCGAGAAGCAGCTCGACGAGTACAAGCACATCCGCTCGCTGATCGAGATCCCGACCACGGCGGAACTCGCCACCACCGCCGACCTCGCGGCCCTGGAGGCCCTGCGCCCCGTCGCGCGGGAGATCGTCGACGCGGCGGTGGCCGGCGATCTCATCGCGTACGTCGAGGCGGACATCCGGTTCCACCTGGGGCTGCTCGCCCTTTCAGGCAACGAGCACCTGGTCGAGGTGGTCGGCGACCTGCGCAAGCGCTCCCGGCTCTACGGGCTGAACGCGCTGGTGGAGGCAGGTCGCCTGGAGGCGTCGGCCGAGGAGCACCTGGAGATCCTCGACGCCCTCGTCGCCCGTGACGAGGACGCGGTGCGCGCGGTCATGACCCGCCACCTCGGGCATGTACGCGGACTCTGGGCCAGCTAGGGCCTCTCGTTTGGATCATGCCGGGCTCGCGGGGTCTGGCACCGCACCTCGCCGCGTTGTCGTCACTCGCCGACTCCCCCAAGCTCTCGGCTTCGCTCGAGCAGGGGGCACCCCCATGCCCCCGCTCCCTGACCCGGCCTGATCCAAACGAAAGCCCCTAGGCCACCCCGTGGGCGCCGTTCGCGGGCCCTCAGTCGAGACAGAACTCGTTGCCCTCGATGTCCTGCATCACGAGGCACGACTCGTTGTACTCATCGGCGAGCAGGAGCTGCACGCGTGCCGCGCCGAGCGGGATCAGCCGGGCACATTCGGCCTCAAGCGCGGCCAGGCGCTCTTCGCCTTCGAGCCCGGTGCCGACCCGCACGTCGAGATGCACCCGGTTCTTGACGACCTTGCCTTCGGGAACCCGCTGGAAATACATGCGCGGGCCAACACCAGTGGGATCCATGCAGACGAACCCCGCGCCCTGACGCTCGGGCGGCTGCGTGCGTTCGAAATCGTCCCAAGTGGCAAACCCCTCCGGGGGCGGCGGCACGACGTACCCCAGCACCTCGCACCAGAAACGGGCGACGCGCTCAGGTTCTGCGCAGTCGAAGGTGACCTGGAACTTCTTGATCGACGTCATCGGGCCATCGTAGAGGCGGGGTCCTTCGTCGTCTCCACGGGTCCGCTCCCAAGTCCCGATGCTCCTCAACTCCCTTATCCCGCCGCACGCCGTGTCGGCGCGGCCGGTGGCGGCACGCGGCGTCGTAGCGTGGCCGCACCGCGGACGGCGACGGGCGTCGGCGCGCGACCCGGAACCGTGGTGATGTGGCATGTGCTGGAGCGCGACGGCCGACCTCGTGGCCGGCACCGCGACCGCCGCCGTGGGAGCCGGCTGCGTCGCACGGGCGGTCCGCGCCCGGCGGCCCCGCGACCTGCCGCTCGCCGCGCTGCCGCTGCTGCTTGGCGCCCATCAGATCGTCGAGTCCGTCCTGTGGCGATCCGGGGGCGGGTCGGGGCCCGCCACTGTGGCCTGGGCCGTGATCGCCCTCCCGGTCCTGGCGCTGTGGGTGCCCGCCGGGGTCATCTGCGCGGCGCCCCGCCGCGCCCGCGGTCGGCTGCTGATCCCGCTCGCGGCCGGGGCCGTGACCGCGGCGGGACTCACGTACGCCCTGGCGACCCGGACGGTGACGGCCGAGATCCGCGGTCACACCGTGGGGTACACCCTGGGGTTGCCGCACGCCGGGCTCCTGGTCGCCGGGTACCTCCTGGCCACGGTCGGCTCGCTGCTCCTGTCCGCCGACCGCGGCCTCGTGCTGCTCGGTGTGCTGGTCGCGGCCGGCGCGGCGGTCTGTGTCGCGCTGTGGCGGTGGGAGTTCGTCTCGACGTGGTGCGCGTTCGCGGCCGTCTGCTCCGTCTTCCTTCTGCGGTGGACGGGCCGCCGCGCCGATCAGCCGGTCAGAAGGCGTCCTCCGCGAGGTCGACGGCCGTCCGGTCCAGGGACTCCAGCAGGCTGAACTGAGCCTCGGTCTTGGGCAGTTCATACCGGAAGAAGTAGCGGCACGCGCCGCGCTTGCCCTCGTGGACGGCCTCCTTGCCGGGCGCCGCCGCGAGCAGCTGCTCCAGCCACATCCAGGCGACGACGACGTGCCCGACGGCTTCGAGGTAGGCGCTCGCGTTGGCCAGGGCGGTCTCCGGGTCGCCGGTCGACCACAGGCGCTGGGTCACGGCGACCGCACGGCGTACCGCGGTGTCGAGCAGGGCGCCGTACTCGGCAGCCTCTCCGCCGGCTTCGGCCGCGCGGGCGGTCGTCGCCGTGATCCGCTCCACGAGCAGGCGAAGCCCGGCCCCGCCGTCCATGACGACCTTGCGCCCGAGCAGGTCGAGACCGTGGATGCCGTGCGTGCCCTCGTGGATGGGGTTGAGCCGGTTGTCCCGGTAGAACTGCTCGACGTTGTACTCGCGGGTGTAGCCGTAGCCCCCGTGCACCTGGATCGCGAGGCTGTTGGCCTCCAGGCACCACTGCGACGGCCAGCTCTTGGCGATCGGGGTGAGCACGTCGAGCAGCAGCCTGGCGGCGGCGCGGGCCTCGGGCGTGGCGCCGGTGTGCTGCTCGTCGAGCAGCCGCCCGCAGTACAGGGTGAGCGCCAACGCGCCCTCCACGTAAGCCTTCTGGGCCAGCAGCATCCTGCGGACGTCGGCGTGCGCGAGGATCGGGACCTGCGGGGCGGCCGGGTCCTTGCCCGCGAGGGGGCGGCCCTGCGGGCGCGTGCGGGCGTAGTCGAGGGCGTGCAGGTAGCCGGTGTAGCCGAGAGCGGTGGCGCCGAGGCCGACGCCGATCCGGGCCTCGTTCATCATATGGAACATGTAGGCGAGCCCGCGGTTCTCCTCGCCGACGAGGTATCCGACGGCGCCCGGCGCGCCGCCCGGCCGGTGGGCGCCCTCACCGAAGTTGAGGAGAGCGTTCGTCGTGCCCCGGTAGCCCATCTTGTGGTTGAGGCCCGCCAGGACCACGTCGTTGCGCTCGCCCGGCGAACCGTCCTCGCGGACCAGGAACTTGGGGACGATGAACAGCGACAGGCCCTTCACGCCGGCAGGACCGTCGGGGGTCCTGGCGAGCACGAGGTGCACGATGTTCTCCGACAGTTCGTGCTCGCCGCCGGAGATCCACATCTTGTTCCCGGAGAGGCGGTAGGTCCCGTCCTCCTGCCGCTCGGCCCGCGTACGGACATCGGCGAGCGACGATCCCGCCTGCGGCTCCGAGAGGCACATCGTGCCAAGGAAGCGGCCCTCCACCATGGGGCGCACGTAGGTGTCGATCTGCTCCTTCGAGCCGTGCGCGAGGATGAGGTTCGCGTTGCCCATCGTGAGGAACGAGTACGCGGACGTACCCACGTTCGCGGCCTGGAACCAGGCGAAGCACGCGTCGGCGACCACCGACGGCAGCTGCCCGCCGCCCACCTCGTAGTCCATGGCGCTCGCGATGAGCCCTGACTCGCCGAAGACCCTGAGCGCCTCCTTCACCTCGGGGATGGTGTGCACCCGCTCCCCGTCGAAGGTCGGCTCCTGCGCGTCGTTCTTCTTGTTGTGCGGGGCGAAGTGCCGCGTCGCGATCTGCTCGCTGAGTTCGAGCGCCGCGTCGAAGGTCTCGCGGGAGTGGTCCGCGTACCGCTCCCGGGACGTGAGCGCACAGACGTCGAGCCACTCGTACAGCAGGAACTCGACGTCGCGGCGGGACAGCAGCAGGGATGCCATGCGTTTACTCCAGGCGCACTGGTGGTGACGGGCGGTACCGAACCACGGGGCCGGCGGGCCCCGCGCAACCAGCGTACTAAGCAGTTGCTTATTTCGGCCAGTAAGTGACGGGGGTACCAGTAGGTGACGGGGGCAACGGCGCCACGTGCGCCCGGTCGCTGGGTAGGGTTCCGCCCGAAGGGGGAATGCCGTGACAGCGGAACCTGCGAGCCGGACAGTTCTGGACGACGGGCAGATCAGACACCTCGAACTGATCCAGGCCGTCGTCGCGCGGATGGGCAACAACTCGTTCCTGATCAAGGGCTGGGCTCTGACCCTGATGGGCGCGCTGCTCGCCTTCGCCGCCGGGAACGCGAGCCGGACGGTGGCGGCCACGGGCTTCGTCCCCATCGTGGCGTTCTGGCTGCTCGACGGGTACTTCCTGTACAAGGAGCGACTGTTCAGGCGGCTCTACGACAAGGTGCGGAGGCCGGGCGGTGACATAGAGCCGTTCAGCCTCGACGCGAGCGGCGGCGCGGAGCGTGCCGGGGCGCTACGGGCCGCGGGTTCCCTGACGGTCGCCCTCTTCTACGGCGGCCTCGCCCTGGCCCAACTCATCGCCCTGGTCGTCCTGTTGTAGGGCTCTGGACAACCGGCTCGCCGCCTCGTCCAGGGCGAGGGGTGACCCGTCGGCGGGGGCGGGCCAGATGGCGCCCATCCGGTCGTCCGTGAACCGTGGGACCACGTGGACGTGCAGGTGCGGCACGGTCTGGGTCGCGGCGGCCCCCGAGGACTGGATGACGTTCAGCCCGTCGGGCCGGAACACCGCACGTACGGCGTGCGCGACCCGAAGTACCGTACTGCTCACCGCTGTTGCCGTGGCCCCGTCCAGGTCCCAGATGTCCTCCAGGTGGCGCCGCGGCACGACGAGGACGTGGCCGGGATGGACCGGGCGCAGCGGCAGGAAAGCGATGACGTCCTGGCCCGTGCTGACCAGGCGCGCCGGTCCCGTACCCGCGGCGATCCGGCAGAACGGGCAGTCGCGCGCGGGTCTTCGGTTCGGGGTCACGTGTGGTGAGGCCATGCCGCGACAATACGGTCCACGAGGTGGTGCACTGCGGTCACGGTCTCGTCGGGGGCGTCCGCGCCGCCGGGGTCGACCAGCGTGAGCGCACGGGCCATGGCGCGGAACAGGTCCGGGGTGGACTGGTCGTAGGCGAAGTTCACCAGGAGGTGCACCCGTCTCCTGAGCGGGTCGACGAACTGCGTGACCGCCGGATGGTGCACCTCGTCGACGTCCCGGAGCACGGCCTCGACCCACGGTGTGTACCGCGTGGGCTCGCGCAGCGGGCCGGTCGTGAGGGCCTCGATGAGCCGGGTCTTGTCGGAGCCCGATGGGGGAGTGGACGCGGGTGGGGGCGTTGTGGGGCGTACCGAGGGCCGGGGCTGGTCGGGGGAGACACGAGGGTCCGGCACGAGGGAGGGCCCAGGGGACTGGTCGGCCCGCTCGCGAGGCGCCGGATCAGGTTCCGGTTCGGGCTCAGGCCTCGGCTTTGGCTGCGACTCCGGGTCGGGTTGTGGATCGGGGTCCGGATGGGGATCGGGATGCGGCTGGGCGCCGCTCACGCCAGGGCCCGAGCCCGCTTTCGAGCCCGGCAGCGACGTGTCCCCCGTGTCCCACTCGCCGAACGCGAGCGGAATGTCCCGCACGGCGTCCGCTTCGAGCGCCGGAAGGTCTCGGTCCGCCGCTTCGATCATGGTGTCGGCGAGCCTGCGGATGAAGGCCGCGGCCTTCTTCTTGTCCTCGCGGAGCAGGTCGATCAGGTTGTCCGGGGCTCTGCTCCCGCCGAACAGCGCGGGCGAGCTGTACTGGATGGACGCGAGATCCTTGGGGAGCGGGCCGCGGGGCTTGACCCAGAACAGCGGCAGGATGGCGACCGGCTCGTCGCCCGGCGAACGCCCGGCACGGCGGGCACGCTCCGTCATCACGGCCCACTCCCGCCGGCACCACTCGCTCTCGAAGTAGTCCGCGGTGATCAGCGCGACCAGCAGCCGTGTCGAGCGGATCGCCTCGACCATCGGTTCCCGCCAGGTCAGGCCGAGTTGGAGACTGCGGCGGTCCAGGAATCCCGTACTCGTCACGTTGCGGCCGCGCTTGATGCGCAGCTCCTGTTCGAGCTGTTCGTGGAACTCGGCGACGTGCTCCTGATCGTCCTCCCGGTTCGCGTAGCTGGTGAAGAAGAACGGGGCATCGGCGGGGCGTGGGGGCAGCACTGCGCGTATCGGCTCCTTGTTCTCGTTCCAGTTCGCCGCCGCCGGGCCGATCAGCGCCCGGACGAGCTGCGCCTCGTGCCGGCCGGTCTTGTCCTCGAAGGCTTTGGCGAGGGCCAGCAGGACATCGGGCGCGTCGCGGCTGAGGGCGATGGACACCAGGCCGACGACGCGCGTGCGGATGGTCTCCGTCTCCGACGGCAGGCTGGACGACACCGTCGCCCGCCGGTCGATGGCCTTGATCCAGGCGCGGTAGCTGGGCAGGTCCCGGCAGACCGGTGAGGACAGCAGGGTGTCGATGAGCGTCTCCCGGTCCTGGGCGCTCATCCGCACATGGCCCGACGGCTGCGGCGGTGCGGGCCGCGCGGGCGGGGGCGCGAGCCGGACGGCGTCGGCGAGCGCGACACACGCGGCGGGCGGCGTGCCCCGCCGGATCTGCTCGGCCACGGCGATGATCTGCTGCGGATGTCCCGCGAACGTCCGGGCGAGATCCTCGGCCACGGGCTGTCTGATCTCGGCCAACTGACGGAAGAGACTGGCCACTTCGGACGGGTCGAGATCGCCGACGGGCAGCCGGGCGTCCTCGTCCCACGCCGAACCCCGCGGCCGGGACGTGACCAGGATCCGGGCGTCGCCGGCCGGGAAGAGGTCCTGGACCCGGTCGGGATCGGCCACGTTGTCGTACAGGAGCAGCCACTTGTCGTCGGGGCGCTCGGGGATCTGCGCCACGCGCAGGACCTCGCGGTACCGGGTGTGCAGCTCGTCCGTCCCGCGCTCGATCAGCTGCCGCAGCCGGCCGAGATCGCTCTCGTGGGAGCAGTTGAACCACCAGGCCACGCGGTAGCGCATGCGGTAGCGATGGCAGTAGGTGATGGCCGCCTCCGACTTGCCGTACCCGTGCCGACGGTCGGCCGGGTCGTGCAGGAGGACCGCACGGTGGTCCTCGAACAGGTCGTGGATGGCGGCGATCTCTTCGTCACGGCCGACGAACGGGGTCGCCTGGACCGGAAGGTTCGATATCGGCGGAGGATCGGTTGCGGAACGTCTCGACCCGGTCAACGCGCTCCCCCCGCAGGGTCGCGGGGCGCCGCACCCACCGGGTCTGTGACCCCTTCGCGGAGCCGTTCGGCCTGGTCGGGACCGGAGCCCTCCAGCGCGAGGACCTTGACCCCGCGTACGAGTACGGGCCGGGGCGCCGCGTCGATCTGTACGGCGACGAGCCAGGACGGGTCGGAGGCGGGCGGGGTGAAGGCGCTCTCCCAGTCGGTGGGGGCGGTGTTCCCGGCGTCGAAGTAGCTACGGGAGAAGACGACCACGACCCGGTCGGCGCCGTCCCGTGCCCGCTCCACGGCCTGCGACAGGGTCTCGCGGCCGACGCGCCAGCGCCGCTGCCGCACGGCGTGGCCCTCCTCGCGGAGCACGTCGTCCATCCAGTCGGCCCACGCCTGGTCGGCGCCGACGTAGCTGATCGCGACCGAGCGGGGCTCACCGGCGGCGCTCTCGTGCCGGGGATCCGGCTGCTCGGGCACCCTGAGTCCGGGGCGGGCCGGTCCGGCCGCGCCGTACGCGGAGCCGAACGCGGGGAGCGTGTCGCGCGCTTCGTCGGAACCGAGCGGTTCGAGCCCGGCACGCCCGGCGTCCAGGATGTTCTTGGCCAGCTGCTCGACGAACACGTAGTACCGCTCGTCGGCGCCCGGGTCGGACGACGACACCAGGGTCTGAAGGCCCTGCCCCCTGAGCCAGTCGAAGGCGCCGGGCCCGGGGAACGACTCGGAGCGGCGCACCGCCTGCGGGATCAGCCGGTCGGCCACGGGCTTCCAGCAGACCGGGATGAGGCACCCGGGGACCTGGATGCCCGCGGTGTTCGCGCGGTGGCGCATCCGGGCCTGGATGACGGCCCATTCGAGGCCGCAGCCGCGGTCCTGGAAGTATCTCGGGGAGTACAGCGCGATCATCACGCCGGCCTTGGTGATGGCGCTGCTCGGCGCCGTGTCGGGGTTCATCGCCGCGCCGAGCGCGCCGCTGATGCCGTAGCCCTCCTGCGCCCGCAACCGGTACTCCAGATCGGCGTGGAAGCGGGTGAGCGCCGGCCAGCCGTCGCCGCGGGTGCAGCTCGTGTAGAAGAAAGCGGATGGATCCACACGCCCTCGCAAACGTCGGCCCGTTCAACACCTTTGAGAATAGGCCGGGTTGAACGCCGTGGATACGGTGACCTACCTGCCCGAGGCCGGTTTGCCGCCCGGCGCCGACACGTCGACCAGCTCCGACGTGCCCTTCGGCGTGAGCCGCAGGATCGGGACCGCCTTGTCGCGCGGGTCCCCGTTGTCCTTGAACGACAGGAAACCACTCGCACCGGGCACCTTGCGGTCCCCGTCGAGCTGGAGGAACATCCGGCCGACCGAGCGCCCCGTCACCTCGCCCTGCCAGTTGGACGCCATCCGGATGGCCTGCGCCGCGGTGAGCACGGCGTCGTGGCCCATGATGTCCTGGCCGTCGTAACGGGCGTCGCCGGGGAACCACTTGTCGAGGGTGCCGCCCGGCTGGAAGCTGCCGGCCGACGGGCCCGACACCGCGCCCGGGTCGTTGCGCCACATGTCCGCGTGGGCGAGACCCGTGTAGAGCATGGTCACGCCCGTGCGCGCGGCGGCGTCGAGTTCCTTGGGCGTCAGGTTCGTCGTGTCGTCGCCGGTCAGCACGGTGAAGTTCCGCGACTGGCAGGTCCGGTTGGCGAGCGCGTTAAGGAAGTGCGACAGATGGCGTCCGCGCCCGGCGAAATAGACCACTTCGGGCCGCTCGCCGCACAACTGCTCGGCGGTGTAGTGGAGTTCGTTGGGCCAGGCGGAGGGTACCGAGGAGTCGTACGTGATGCGGTCCGCGACGAGGCGGTGGTCCTTGTCCGGGTACTCCTCGCTGAACGCCTCGCCGAGGGTGGACGCGTAGAGGTCGTCCTTGTCGGCGTCCTGAATGACGACGGCGGTGCGGTACTTGTTCTTCTGCCGCTTGAGGTACGCGGCGCCCGCCCGCGCCTCGTCCGCGTTGGTCGGCGCGACCCGCACGAAACCCTGTATGCCCTTGATGTCGGTCGCCGTCATGATGCTGGAGACCGTGGCGATGCCGTTCTCCGACAGCTTGCGCAGCGCCGCGACGTTCGGGCCGGTGCTCGGGCCGAGGCCCGCGACGGCGACGAGCCGGTCGGGGGCGCTCTTGAGGGCGATCAGCTTGTCGACGGCGTTCTCCCAATGGCGCGCCGCGCTCCCGGTGTTGGCGACGAGCAGCCGGATCTTCGGGGACGCGGCGAGGTCGCCCGTGTTGTGCCGGATCTGCGCGAGATAGGCACCTTCGAGCTCGTGCCGTACGGAGTCCTCGGAGTTGCTGTCGTCGTCGGTGACGGTGAAGGAGGTGAGGTAGGCGACGGTGACGTACGGGTCCGTGCCGCGGTGGTCGTAGACCCGCTTGTTCTCCTCCTCGATCTTCTTCTCGACCCGCTTGAGATGTCCGGCGAACGTGTACGAGCCGTCGGTGACACCCACGCACTCCCGGTCCGGCTCCACATGCGTCACCCCGTCGGCGCAGCGGGCACGGGCGTCCGAGACCTTGTCGGAGATCACGAACCCGGCGACGGAGAGCACCACGGCGAGCGCCACACCGGCCGCGACCAGCTTCACCGTCCGCCAGGACCACTCGCGCCACCGCGGCAGGCTCAGCGGGCTCATGTCCCGCTCCCCAGTATCGGCGGCGTACGGGTGGGTGTCGTGAGCCGGTAGCGCTCCGCCTCGTTGACCAGGGCCACGTTGTAGTTCCTCCACAGTCGGGACAGGTGCACGAAGCCGTCGGCGAGGACCGGGCTGAGCTGCCTGCCGGGATCTGTCAGCGGGTCGCTCCACAGCCAGCGCGCCACCACCAGGTCGCGGATCACGGCGGGGACGGTGACCTGGTCGCCCGGGTCGGACGGCGCGAGGCGGGCCCGCAGCTCCAGCGGGCCGCCGGGGTGGACGAGCCGGTTGGGGGCCGAGGTGATGGTGTGGAAGGCGCTGAGCCATTCCTCCGTCCGTGCTGTGTTGCGCAGGGTGACGAGATGGTCGGCGACCTCGTCGACCTTCTCCAGCGCGAGAAGGTGGTAGAGCTCCTGAACGCGATGCTCCCCGTTCGCGTAATGCTCTGCGAGGACCTCGTGCGCGGTGTCCCAGGCGCCGGCCCGTCCGGCCAGGTGCCACAGCAGCATCCGCCGGAGCCAGGGATGGAGGGACAGGGTGCCCGGAGCGCTCAGCAGCCAGCGGCTGCGGATGTCGGTGAACAGCTCCGCGCCGCGGCCGAGGAGCTGCGCCCCGACGAACAGGTCCTCGGCGGCGGCGCATTGGGCGAGGCGGTCCCGGTCCGCGGCGTCGAAGTCGGCGAGCAGGTCGTCGAGCGCGGCGTCCACGAGGAACGGCTTGCGTCCTCCGGCCGACACGGTCCGGTGCGGAAGGTCGCGCAGCCAGAGGTTCTGCTGCGGTCCGGGCACCTGGGGCACGTTCGGCCCGCCGAGCGCTTCGAAGACCTGCTGGACGGCCTTGGGCAGCCCGCCGGTGAGCCGGTGGACGAACGGCGCGAGCGTGGTGAACGGCGTCAGCTCGGGGTGCGTGTTGAGCTGCTGCTCGACATGGATGCGCACCTCGTCGCGGTCCAGGTCGCGCATGCGCAGCGGATACCACCAGGTGTCCTGGCCGTCCCCGGAGGGGCGGTGCTCGTGCCAGTCGGCGAGCGAGGCCCGGTCGGGCTCGCGCGGCTGCCACGGCCACTCCTCGCCGGTCGCCGGGCCCCAGCGGGGCAGCCACCGGTTGCAGCCCGCGACGACGGACAGCGGGTCGCACGGGCGGCGCCCGAGAACCGTGTCGTCGTGCCGCGCCTGGAGCAGCAGATCGAGGAACTCGCGGCCGTGGTCGGTGTGCGTCTCGTCGAGCAGCAGCAGATACGAGCGCGGCCGGAAGGCCCCCTTGACGCTGGTGCGCAGGTCTTCCAGGAAGGCGGAGCACAGGAGTTGGTCGAGCCGGAGCTTGTCGCGCTCGTCGCCCTGGTGGCGCCAGCGGTTGAGTTCGAGCAGCGACTCCCACGGGTCGGAGCTGTGGGTGAGGCGGTGCTGTCCGAACCAGGCGGCAGCCGAGTGGTCCCAGCGCCCGGCCCACGACCGCGCGGACGTGTCCGTCGCCGCGGCGAGCAGCGCACGGGCGCTGCGGCTCGCGCCGTCAGGAGCGTCGATCGAGGCCTGAGCGACCGTCAGATAGGCGCCCAGATAGTCGCCGTGCTGGTGCCTGGCCTTCTTCTCCAGGTCCGTGAGGGCGCCCCTGATGCCGCGCTGCCCGCCGGTGAGGGCCTGGTGCGGCAGGCCCTGGTCGGAAGCCAGCAGTCCGAGGGCGAGACGCGGGAACGCCGTGTGACGGTAGCTCGGCAGATTCCGCGCCAGCTGCCGGGCGAGCAGGCCGAGGGCGTAGCGCGGCAGCAGCTCCTGGCCCGACGTGAACTTGACGTATCCGAAGGGGTATTGGGTCCCGAACTGTTCCATCAGGACGCACAGCAGCTCGCTGGTGCCGCTGCCGCGTGGCCCGAGCAGCATGGTCAGCGGACGCTCCGCGGCGCGGTCGAGCGCGAGCGTCGACTCCACGAGCGAGACGATGCCTCCGCGCCCACGCACGCCGGTGACTGCCGAGTGCTCCGTCACGGCCCCTGCCCCCTCGTATCTCGGTGATCTGCAGGGCATCAGTGCAGCGAGAATGCCACATGAGGCATTCCGTGACGTCAAGTATTCGGGTTTCCCGCGGAGTTGGCTGATCTTTACATGCAACTGGCCGCTGACGGTGCCCTGACGACCCGCGCTCCCGAGCCGGGGCGCGGGTCGTCACCGTGTGCTCTCACCGCGTGCTCACACCTGCGCGATGGACCGTCCCGCCCAGTCAGGGGTTTCCTCGGTCAGCGCGGTGAAGCGCTCGCGGACCTCGTCGGGGAACGGCGCCGCGCGCCCCGCCTTCTGGTCGACGTGCACGGCGAGCAGCTCCGTCGTGGCGACCGGCTGCGCGTCCTCGGCCGGTTGGGCGCCCGGGGCCGTGACGACGTACAACTCGTGGGTGAAGCGGGCCTTCTTGGCCGCCGCGCCCAGGACCCGGGTGCGGACGGCGAGGGCCGCCCCCTCCGGGACGTCGCGCAGATAGCGCAGGTGCGACTCGACCGTGTACAGGGAACAGCCGGTGGACTCGCGGTACCCGGAGTGCAGGCCCGTCTCGATCATCAGCGCGTCGGTGGCGTGCCCGAAGACGAGGACGTAGAACGCCTCGCTCATGTGGCCGTTGTAGTCGATCCACTCGGCACGCACGGTGCTGTGCAGCAGCGGCAGCGAGGTCACTTGCCCGCCTCCTTCCGGGCGCCGGGCAGGCGGCCCGTCGCCCGCAGTACGTCGATGACGCCCTGGTCGCGCTCGGCCACGAGGTCGGCGATGGTCCGCCCGGCCGCCGCGTCGTCGCAGCCGGCGACCACGGAGTCGTACAGCGCCTTGTCGAGCTCGGGTGCTTCGAGGCGGGTCCAGGGTGACTTCAGCGAGGGACCGAAGTGGTCCAGCATGTGCGCCATTCCGCCCTCGCCGCCCGCGAGCGCGAACGTCAGCATCGGGCCCATGAACGCCCAGCGCAGGCCGGGACCCTCGGTGATGGAGTCGTCGATCTCCTTCACGGTGGCCTCGCCGTTGGCGACCATGTGCAGGGCCTCGCGCCACAGCGCTTCCTGGAGGCGGTTGGCTATGAAGCCGGGCACCTCGCGGTCCATGGTGATGACGGACTTGCCCGCCACCTCGTAGAAGCGGGAGGCCCACGCCACCGCCTCGGCCGAGGTCCGCTCGCCGCCGACCACTTCGACCAGCGGGATGAGGTACGGCGGGTTGAACGGGTGCCCGACGACGAGGCGGCCCGCGCCCTCGGCATCCGTCTGCATGTCCGACATCGGATAGCCGGACGTGGACGAGGCGATGACGACTCCGGGCGGCGTCGCGGCATCCAGCCGGGCCAGCAGCTCGCGCTTGAGCTCCAGCTTCTCCGGGGCGCTCTCCTGGACGAACTCGGCGTCCGCCACGGCCTCTTCGAGCGTGGCGGTCACCGTGAGACGGTGAGTGGACGCCCCGTCGGCGAGACCCAGCTGCGTGAGCGCGGGCCACGCGGCATCGACCAGGCGGCGCAGCCGCAGCTCCGCGTCGGGTGCCGGGTCCCAGGCCGTGACGTCGTAGCCGCGGGCCAGGAAGTGGGCGACCCAGCCGCCGCCGATCACACCGGCGCCCACGCAGGCGACGCGGGTCACGTTCTCGGGTTCGGGTGACGTCATGATCAGAGGGTTCCTTCCTGGGCGGCCGCGGCGGGGACGGCGGCGGCATCGGCGCGGGGCTTGAGGCCGAGCTTGTGCCGGGCCTCGTCCGGGGTGGCGACGCGGGCGCCCATCGCCTCGACGATCGTCACGGCGCGCTCCACGAGCTGCGCGTTGGTGGCCTTGACCCCCTTGCCGAGATAGAGGTTGTCCTCCAGGCCGACGCGGACGTGCCCGCCGAGCACGACGGACTGCGCGACCCACGGCATCTGCATCCGGCCGAGCGCGAAGCTCGCCCACTGGGCGCCCTCCGGCAGCATGTTGACCATCGACTGGAGTACGCCCGGGTCGGCGGGCGCGCCCCACGGGATACCCATGCAGAGCTGGAAGACGGTCGGGTCGTCGAGCAGGCCCTCGGCGAGCAGCTGCTTGGCGAACCACAGGTGTCCCGTGTCGAAGATCTCCAACTCGGGCCGTACGCCCAGCTCCTGGATGCGCCGGGCGCCCGCGCGCAGCATGTCAGGCGTGGAGACGTAGAGGTTGCTGCCGTCGCCGAAGTTGAGGGAGCCGCAGTCCAGGGTGCAGATGTCGGGGAGCAGGTCCTCGACGTGCGGCAGCCTTTCGAGGCCGCCGACGAGGTCGGTGCCCGGCAGCTGCTTGAGCGGTTCGTCCGGGTCGACGACCAGGTCACCGCCCATCCCGGCGGTGAGGTTGATGACGACGTCGGTGCCGGTCTCCTTGATCCGCTCGACGACCTCGCGGTACAGCCGCGGGTCGCGCGAGGGCGCTCCGGTCTCGGGGTCGCGTACGTGGATGTGGACCTCGGCGGCGCCCGCGTCCGCCGCCTCCACCGCGGAGCGGGCGATCTGCTCGGGGGTGACCGGTACGTGGGGGCTCTTGCGGACGGTGTCGCCGGCGCCGGTGAGGGCGCAGGTGATGATGACATCCTGGTTCATGGGCATGCGGACATCGCTCCTTGGACCCGAAGGCCGTTGGGGGCAGGGGGATGTGATGGTGAGTCAGTTCATTGGGGGGCGGGCGCGGTCAGGGTGCTGTCGACGTACGCGAGCAGAGCCGTGTGCATCGCCTCGGCGTCCGTGCCGGGGGCGCCGGGCGCCGTCGCGAGCACCTGGGTGGCCAGGCCGTCGATCAGGGCGGTGAGCGCGAGCGCCGCCGCCTGAGGGTCGACGGGTCTGAACGATCCCCGCGCGACACCGCGCCGCACCACGTCGGCGACGGTCTCGCGCCACTGCCGGTAGTACTCGGCGTGCAGCCCGCCGACCGCCGTGGAGCGGGCCGCCTCGGCCCACAGATCCAGCCACACCGCCCACTGCCGGCGCTGCTGCGCGGTGCGCGGCGTCTGGAGCGCGATGAGCTGGCGCAGCTCGTCGGCCGGGTCCGCCGCGGTGGCCGTGCGTGCCGCCCGGTGGGCGGTGTCCTCGTCCATGCACCACCGCACGGCCGCCTCGAGGAGTTCGGCGCGGCCGGGGAAGTGGTAGTGGATGGCGGCCGTGCTGGTCGCGCAGGCCTCGGCGATGTCGGAGACCCGTACGGCGTGGAAGCCGCGCTCGGCGATCAGGCGGACCGTCTCGCGCACGATCTGCGAGGGGCGGCCGCCCTCGACCGGGACGGCGGTGCCCACCGGGCGGGCCGGGGGCCGGTGCCGCGCGCCGAGCAGCCGGCCCGCGTCCACTTGCCCCTCGTCGGCGATCCGGGCCAGCTCGGCCGCCGTGAAGCGGCGCGTGCCGCTCAGGGACCGGGACAGCTTGGAAGGGTCCATGACGATCCGCCGGGCGAACTCGCGTTGGCTCACCCCGGCGGCGGTGATCACCTCCCGCACCCGGGCGGCGACCTCGTCTCGGTTCTCGTCTCCGTGCTCCACGGTCGACGACCCTAACCGCGCATTGAGCAGATCTCAACACGCGGGAGCACATCGATACAGATCAACGGGGGTATTGAGGTGCTGACTGGCGCATCAGTCAGCACCTCAATACGAGATCGACGGGGTCGGCGGGCCGCCCTTTGCGCAGTTCCAGGAGACTTTTACGAGCCCCCTTGCCGACGCGGCTTTAGCGCTTTAGTGTCCACCACACTCAAGCGCTTTAGTGAAGCTATGACGAGGAGAACTGCCGGTGATGCAGCCCTGGTTCACGGACGGCAAGCTCGGCGTCTTCCTGCACTGGGGGATCTACAGCGTCGACGGCGTCGCCGAGTCCTGGTCCTTCTTCGACGGGCAGGTCCCGTACGACACTTACATGGCGCAGCTCGACGGGTTCGCAGCGCAGAACTGGGACCCCGATGCCTGGGCCGACCTGTTCGTCGAGGCGGGCGCCGCGTACGCGGTCCTCACCGCCAAGCACCACGACGGGGTCGCCCTGTGGGACACGCGGGCGAACGACCTGTCCGTCGTCAAGAGCACCCCGGCCGCCCGCGACCTCATCACCCCCTATGTGGACGCGCTGCGCCGCCGCGGCCTCAAGGTCGGCCTCTACTACTCGCACCTCGACTGGTCCCACCCGGACTACGCCGCGATCCGGCCGGACGGGCAGGACCCCGACGACCGCGGCAACCCGTACTCGATGCCCGCCGTCGGTGACGAGTCACCCGAGCGCTGGGACGCCTTCCTCGCCTTCCACCGCGCCCAGGTCCGCGAGCTCCTCGAGCTCTTCCAGCCGGACCTGCTCTGGTTCGACGGCGAGTGGGAACGCAGCCCAGAACAGTGGCGCATGGCCGAACTCGCCGAACTCATCAAGGAGTTGAGCCCGCACACCGTCGTCAACGGACGCCTCACCGGACACGGCGACTACGCGACACCCGAACAGGGCGTGCCCGTCGAACCGCCGAAGGGCCCCTGGGAGCTGTGCCTCACCGTCAACGACTCGTGGGGCCACCAGCCGCAGGACGACCACCACAAGTCGCCCCGCCAGCTGGTCCGCGTCTTCGCCGAGACCGTCGGCGGGGGAGGCAACCTCCTGCTCGCCGTGGGCCCGAAGGCCGACGGCACGATCCCGCCGGAGCAGGCCGAACGCCTCGAAGCACTCGGCGGGTGGATCGCCGGGCACCGGACCGCCGTCCGCGACACCGTGCGCGGCCTGCCCCACGGCCACTTCTACGGCCCGTCCACCCTCTCCGCCGACCGCCGCACCCTGTACCTGTTCCTCTTCGACCGGCCCAACGAGTACGTCGTGCTGCGCGGCGTCCGCAACGCGGTCCGCTCGGCGCGGGTCCTCGGGACCGGCACGGACGTCCGCCACGAGCGCGTCGGCGGGCTCGGCGAGGTGCCCGGCTGGGAATACCTGTACGTCACCGACGACCAGCTCGACCCCCTGTGCACGGTCATCGCCCTCGAACTCGACGGCCAACTCGACCTGTACCGCGAACACACCCGCGACTGACACCACCCCCCGCGCCCCCTGACACCCCCCGCGTCCCCCCTGACACCACCCCCCTGACTCGCTATCACGGAGGCAGAGCACCATGAGAGCCCGAAGAGCCCTGCACGCCTGTTCCGTCGCCACCCTGCTCGTCGCCGCGTCGGCCGCGGCGGTCCCGCCCGTCTCGGCACACCCGACGGACCGGCCCCTGCCCGTCGTCTCGCCGACCCCGCAGCACATGACCCGCGCCGGAGCCGACGTGGCCCTCCCGGCGCGCGCCGAACTCGTCGTCGGCGACACCACCGACAAGCCGGCCCGCGACCTGCTCACCGCGACCCTGCGCGCCCACGGCGTCCGCCAACTCGACGTGCGCACCAAAGCGTCGGGGCACGCACCCCTGACCGTGCTCCTCGGCCCGGCCACCCGCCCCGACGTGGCCAAGGCCCTGCGCGGCACCGACGTCCCCACCCAGGACGAGGGCTACGCCGTGCGCGTCTTCGGACGAACCGTCGCGCTCGGCGGTCCCGACGCGACCGGCCAGTTCTACGCGGCCCAGACGTTCGGACAGCTCGTCACCAAGGGGAAGATCGCGGGGGCGTCCGTCTCCGACTTCCCGTCCATGCGGTTGCGCGGCTCCATCGAGGGCTTCTACGGACCGCCCTGGACGGAGGCGGAGCGTCTGGACCAGATGGACTTCCTCGGCGAGGTCAAGTCCAACACCTATGTGTACGCGCCCAAGGACGACCCGTACCACCGCGACAAGTGGCGCGAGCCGTACCCGGCGGACAAGCTCGCCCAGCTCGGCACGCTCGTCGACCGGGCCCGCGCCAACCACGTCCGCTTCACCTTCGCCGTCTCGCCGGGAGGCTCGGTCTGCTACTCGGACCCGGCCGACGTGAAGGCCCTCACCGCGAAGCTCCAGGCGCTCTACGACCTGGGCGTGCGCTCGTTCTCCGTGCCGCTCGACGACATCAGTTACACCAAGTGGAACTGCGATGCCGACCAGCAGAAGTTCGGCGCCCCCGGTCGCGGTCCCGCCGCGAAGGCGCAGGTCGGTCTGCTCAACACCGTCCAGCAGGACTTCATCGCCACGCACGACGGCGCCAACCCGCTCCAGATGGTGCCCACCGAGTACGGCGACCTCACCGACACCGCGTACAAGCAGGAGATCCGCGGGAACCTCGACAAGAACATCGAGGTCATGTGGACCGGCACGGACGTCGTCCCGCCGGAGATCACCAACGACCAGGCGCAGAAGGCGTCCGAGCTGTTCGGGCGCAAGGTGTTCGTCTGGGACAACTACCCGGTCAACGACTTCGGCCGGACCTCGGGACGCCTCCTGCTCGCCCCCTACGACAAGCGTGAGCCCGGCCTCTCCGAGCACCTCAGCGGCCTCGTCTCCAACCCGATGAACCAGGAGGCGGCCAGCAAGCTCGCCGTCTTCACCATGTCCGACTTCTCCTGGAACGACCGCGGCTACGACCGCACCCGCTCCGCCCGCCGGTCCGCGCTGCACCTGGCCGGCGGCGACCCGCGGGTCGCCGACGCCGTACAGACCTTCGTCGACCTCAACCACATGGCACCGACGTTCGGCGCCAAGCCGTGGCAGCCGCAGTCGCCGATCCTCAGCGCGCAGCTCGAGAAGTTCTGGAAGGCGTACGAGAGCGACCCTACGGCCGCGATCCGCTCCTTCACGCCGACCGCGACGAACATCGGGCGCGTCCCGGCCGTCCTCCGTGCCGGCGTGCCCGACCAGCAGTTCCTGCACGACGCCGGGCCCTGGCTGGACTCCACCGCACTGTGGGGCAAGGCCCTCGGGCACGGTCTCGCCGCGCTGAAGGCGATCGACGCCCATGACGCGGACAAGGCGGCCGGCGAGCGCGCCGCGATGGACAAGGTGGCCGACGCCGCCTCGCACATCACCATCGACCCGGCCGAGCACCACCAGCCCGGCCCCGTGAAGATCGCCGACCCGTTCCTCGACGACTTCGTCAGCCAGGTCCAGGAGCTGCACGACGCCTCGAAGGGCCTCGAGCCGCTGCGGCAACTCGCCCTGAACAAGGACGTGAAGCAGAGCTCGGACTACGTCTCGGACGGCGGGTTCCCGTACGGCGCGGACAAGGCGGCCGACGGCGACCGCTTCAACTTCGCGACGACCAGCGGCAAGGACGCACAGCCCTGGTGGCAGGTCGACCTCGGTTCCGTCGCCGACCTGGAGCGCGTCGACGTCTACAACCGCAGCGACTGCTGCGCGGAGCGCACCAAGGACTACTACGTGCTGGTCTCCGACGAGCCCTTCACCGGCTCCCTGTCCGACCAGCTGACCAAGCCCGGCGTGTGGTCCCACCACGAGACCGCGCAGGCCGGTGGCCCGACGGCGATCCCCGTCGCGGCGCACGGCCGCTACGTGCGGGTGTGGCTGGCGAGCGAGAAGCCCGTCGAGCTGAACACGGCGGAGGTCGAGGTGTACGGCAGGGCGCGGAGCTGACCTACCTCGTGAACGAGTAGATCTCGCTCTGCAGGTCCGCCGGCAGCCGCGCGTCGTCCCGCCTCGCGGCGGTGGCGAGCAGCGCCGTGACGCGATGGACGTGACTGCCCGGCAGGGCCTCCATGCCGCGCAGTACCCGACGGTACGTCAACTCCAGCTCGGCGTCGGTGAGTTCCACGCCACCGCTGAGCAGGAGGTGCAGCACGTCGTGCGCGAGCGAGGTGGCCGGCTCCCCTTCCGTGGCCACGAACGTGGTCACGGAAGGGCCCAGCCACGCGAACACCGGGTCCATGACGTGCCGCACGAGAGAGTCGTTCGTCCCGCCGGACACCTCCATCTTGTGCCAGATCTCGTCCCAGTAGGGCCGGGACCAGCCGGGCCCGCCGTGGCCCCGGGGGTAGCGGTAGAGCCAGTTCGCGTCGACCGGGTCCGGCGGTGCGGGCGCGCCGTACCGCGGCGCGACGTCGAGCGTGCGGCGGCCGTCGGCGTCCCAGGACCGGTGCAGGGTCATCGACAGGGCGAAGTCCGTCCACTGCTCCTCGTTGAGCGCCGAACGCCACAGCAGGGCGTGCCGGTGCCAGGCGCTGACCGGGTTGGCCGAGCCGGGGAACAGCTCGGCGGCCGTGGTGCCGCCCGTCAGCAGCAGAATGACCAGGACGAGATTGGCGCCGTAGAGGCCGTGCCGCGACGCGACTCTCAGCGTCGCAGGCCGGTAGGCGGGGTGCTGGTCACCGGTGCGGGTCTCGTGCTGGTCGAGTACGCGGATCAGGACGCGGCTGAGCCTGGACCGCTCGGCCGGCTCCATCCGTGCCGTCATCGCGCCGGCGAACCGCAGCATCTGGCGCCCGGACAGGGGCGCGTACGAGAGCAGCGCGTACGCCAGGTCGTCGTCCACGCGCTGGTCGCCGAGGGCGAGGGCGGGCCGGTTCTGTACGAGCGCGCTCAGCACGTGCAGCGCGAGCCGCACCGCCAGATACTCGCCGAACGTGGCGTGCAGGAACTCGTACGTCGCGAGGACGTGGCCGTCGCGCACCGACTGGGCGCGCTGCACGAAGTAGAACCGGCCGAGCGCGACCTCGGCGGCGCCGAGCGGCGTGCGGAAACCGGAGGCCCCGGGGGACGAGCGGCCCAGGAGCGCGGCCAGGTCCTCGTCGAGCTCGGCCGCCGAGACCCACTGACGGCGCCGGTTGAGCAGGGCGAACGCGACCAGGGACAGGCGTTGCATCTCCAGCTCGGCGCGCTCGCGCAGGAGGTCGTCGGACGCCATGTCCCCGCTTGTCTTGCCGACTTCACGGCGCGCGAAGGAGAACAGGAGCTCCTCGTACAGGTCGGCCTCGTCCAGCGGTTCCCCGCCGTCACTCTGCAGGCCGTTGCCTGCCACGTCGTACAGGGCCAGCATCGTCAGGAGCAGCGGCTGCGCCGCGAGCGCGGCGTGCCGCGACACCACCTCCCACGACAGCGGGCGCAGGCTCCTCGCCGTGAACCCGGCCGCGTTGGCGTCGTTCCACACCGCGAGCCACTGCTGGATCTGCGCGGCGCGGAATGGCTCGAGGCGCAGCGCCACCATGCCGTCCGGGTAGCGCGCGCGGTCGGCGACGGACGTGCGGCTGGTCACCAGGGCCAGCAGCGGACGGCCCTGTTCCGCCTCGCGCTCCTGGAAGCGGGCGACCCGGACCAGGAAGTCGTTGTGGTGCACCCCGGTCGTCTGCAGCAACTCGTCGAACCCGTCGAGCAGGAGCACGGGGACCGCGCCGCCTGCCGAGCGGACCAGATCGGGCCACGTGACGCGCTCGCCGGTCGCGCCCCGCACCGCCTGCTCGATCTGCTCCTGGAGATCGTCCTCGGCGCGTACGTCGCGCAGCGGCACCCGCACCGGCAGGAATCCGGCCGCGGGGAGCCGCGCCGCGAGCACCCGCGTCAGGACGGACTTGCCCGCGCCGGGCTGTCCGAGCACCAGCAGGGGAGTCCGCTCCTGCCCCGCCGAGGTCAGCGCCCCGGCGAGGTACCGGGTCAGGTCCTCGCGCACCGGGGCCCGCTCCCACCACGCCTCGTCCGCCGGCCCGTGCTGCCCGGCCACCGGCCGCACCCGGAAGTCCGGGTCCAGATACATCTCCTCCAGGGCCGGTACGCGGATGCCGTCGGGCGCCGACGCCGCGTCCAGGACCGGACGGGAGAGCGCCGCCTCGTGGGAGCGGGCCAGGGCGGCCGCGACATCCACGGGCTGCCGCGCGTGCGACGCCGTACCGGCCAGCAGCGTCTCGATTCCCGCGAGGGCCCGCTGCACACCGGCCCGCGTCGCCCGGTGCTCGGTCAGCGTGGCCCAGAACCCGAACTCCGGCGCCTGCTGGCTGAGTTGGGCGTACAGGCTGTCGTAGTGGACGCACGCCGCACCCGGCAGCGCACCCGTCAGGGCCCGCTCCGCCGCATCCCGCCCCGCAGGCGTGAGTGTGTCCCACACCGCGAGGCCCGCCACGAACCGCAGGAAGCGCCCGGACAGAGCCGTGTACCAGCCGAGGAGTTCTTGCGCCACGTCCTCCGGCGCGAGGTGCGGCGCAGGGAACGGCGCGTCCACCGCGGCGAGAGCCCGCGCGAAACCGGCGTCCGCTTCCCCGGCCCCGACCAGCGACAACTGGTCGCCACGGGTGATGCGCACCGCGTCGAGGGAGAACGGAAGGTCCTGCTCCGCGAGCGCCTCGAACCAGCCGAGGACCACGACGACCGTGTGTGCGGCCCGCAGCACCTCGCCCCGCTCGACCCGCCCGTCCGCCGCCCCGAGCCGCGCCCCGACCCCGCGCACCGCGTCACGGCCGAGCCCCAGGATCCGGCCCCGCGCGTCCGCGATACGGAGGATTCCGTCGCTCACGCCGCCCGTCGCCACGGCCAGCACCCCGCCGAGCGACCGGTCGAGCGCCGCGAGGCGCGGCGGATCGGCGCCGAGCAGCACCAACGCGTCCGAGAACGACAGCAGTCTGCGCGAACCCACCCGAACCCCCCATGGATCATGTGCGGACGGCGGCCACTCTGCCAGGACACGAGGTCGGGGTCCATCGAGCACGGTGCGTAAGCCGGGCGACACCGAGTGCGCGCCGTTCCCCCAAATGGCTTACCGTGTGGGCCGTGGACAGTCAGGGGAAGCGTGCGGTTCGGCTGCGCCTGACCGGGGCCGCGGCGCTCGCCGCCGTATCGGGAGTGGCGGGCTCGTGGGCGTACCTGCGGGCCGGTGGCTCCGCGGGCGACGTGGTGCGGGACCTCTCCGTGGGCTGGGCGTACGCGGCCGCGGGGATCATGGCCTGGCGGCGCAGGCCCGCCAACCGGACCGGCCCGCTGATGGTCGCCGAGGGCGTCACCTGGTTCCTCGGGAACCTCCAAGGCACTTCCGTACCAGCCCTGTTCGCGTTCGGGGCCTGGTGGGAGGCGCTGAACATGGCGATCCTCCTGCACCTCATCCTGTGCTTCCCCGAGGGCCGCCTCACGACGGTCCTGACCCGGCGCCTGGTCCAGTTCGCGTACGGGCTCGTGGCGGTCGGCGGCCTGCTGCGCACGCTCCTGTTCGACCCGGCGCGGGCCACCGGCGCGACGTATCTCGACTGCGACGGCTGCGGCCCGAACGCGCTGTTCATCCCCGGCACCCACGACCTTTTCGGCCCCGTCGACACTGTGTACCACGCGGTCGGCTGGATCATCTCCGCCGGCGCCGCGGTGGCCATAGTCCAGCGCTGGCGGCACGCCTCCGCCGCCCGCAGGCAGGCACTTCTCCCGGCCTGGATCGGTATCGGCGTCGCCGTCGTGTTCCTGATGTGGGACATGCTCTTCTACGTCGTGCCGTGGTTCGGCCACGTCGGCGACACCGGTGAGCAGGCCGTCTATCTGCTGTCCGACCTCGCGCAGGTCGCCGTGCCGTTCGCGTTCCTCGCCGGCCTGCTGCGCATGCACCTCCAGCGCGCCGAGGTCAGCGGCCTCGTCATCGAGGTCGGCACCGACCCAGACCCGGCCCGGCTGCGCGAGGCGCTGGCCCGCGTCCTGGGCGACCCGACGCTGCGTCTCGGCCTGTGGCGCGAGGAGCGCGCCGCGTACGTCGACGGCTCGGGGCGCGAGGTGACGGTGGACGGACCCGGCCGCACCCCCGTGGGCGCGGCGGACGGCCGGCCGCTCGCGCTCCTGCACCACGACCCCGCCCTCATGGACGACCCGGAACTCCTCGCGTCCGTCGCCGCGGCGCTGCGCCTCGCGCTCGAGAACGTGTGGCTGCGCTCCCGCGCCAGGGAGGTGAGCACGCGCATCGTGGAGGCGGCCGACTCCGAACGCAAACGCCTGGAGCGGGATCTGCACGACGGGGCCCAGGCCAGGCTGGTCTTCGCGCTGATGGCTCTGCGACGTGTCGAACGCGGCCTCGCCGACCATCCCGACGCCGCCCTGCGCGAGTCCGTGACCGAGGCGGAGTCCAGCCTCAGGCTCGCCATCGAGGAGCTGCGCGGCCTCGCCCACGGTCTGCACCCGGCGGTCCTCACGCGCGAGGGTCTCGGCCCCGCGCTGACCGCGCTGGCCAGGGAGGCGACCCTGCCGGTCGTCGTCGCGGCCGAACCCCGGCGCTACGACGCGGTCGTCGAGTCGACCGCCTACTTCACGGTGTGCGAGGCCCTGTCCAACGCGGCCAAGCACGCCGGGGCCCGAGCCGTCAGCGTCTCCGCGACGCACCAGGACGGCCGGCTCGTCATCGAGACCGTCGACGACGGGGTCGGGGGAGCGGACAGCATGCGCGGCAGCGGCCTGCGCGGCCTCGCGGACCGGCTTGCCGCCGTCGACGGAGTGTTGCATGTACACAGTCCCGCCGGTGGCGGGACCAGAATCAGGGCGGAGCTTCCGTGCGGGTGATCGTTGCCGAGGACTCGGCGCTGCTGCGGCAGGGGATCGTACGACTGCTGTCGGACGAGGGATTCGAGGTGTCCGCGGAGTGCCACGACACGGGGCCGCTCCTCGCGCTCGTCGCCGAGCACCGTCCGGACGCCGTGCTCCTCGACATCCGCATGCCGCCGACGCACACCGACGAGGGTCTGGTCGCGGCGGCCGCGATCCGCGCGGCCCACCCGGGCACGGGCGTGCTGCTGCTGTCCCAGTACGTCGAGACGACCGACACCGTCAGGGCCTTGGCGGAGCAGCCCGAGGGCTTCGGCTATCTGCTCAAGGAGCGCGTCGCCGACATCGGCGAACTCGGCGGAGCGCTCAAGCGCGTGGCATCCGGCGAGACGGTCCTCGACCCGCTCGTCGTGGCCAAGCTCATGAACACCCCGCGCCCCACGAGCCCTCTCGACGAACTCACCGGCAGAGAGCGGGACGTGCTGGCCCTGATGGCCGAGGGCCACTCGAACGAGGCGATAGCCCAGCGCCTCGTCATCGGCGGAAAAACCGTGGAGACGCACGTACGGAACATCTTCGGCAAACTGCGCCTGGAACAGGATCTGCTCGAACACCGGCGCGTGCGCGCGGTGCTCACCTACCTGCGCGGCTGACCCCGGCCTAAGGGGTGTCCGGCGGGTCATGGCCGGACATCCCCTGGCGGGCGGAGCGAAAAGGTCCCGGCTGGCCGCTCCGAAGGCGACGTCGTCCCCCGATTTGCCCCCGTGGCTCCCCCGTACGTCGACTGCGGAGCGGTGCCGGTGAACTCAACTCTAGGCAGGCCGCGCGCCCGGGACATCAGGGCCAGCCCTGAGATCCGGAGTAGTTGCTACCGGAACAGGCCGCCGGGGGTCGAAGTGCGTGTTCAGCGGGGTGCGCAGCGCCCCACCACCGTACCCGCGCGGTCGATGCACAATACATCGACCCGGACGGGTGCGCCCCGCAACACGCTCAACGCCTCGTCGCGGGCGGTCGCGGCGACCAGGTCGCCGAGCGGCGGCCACAACTGGAGTGCCGCGAGGCCCGTGTTGGCGTCCGCCACCGCCGCCGCGACCTCCGCGCCCGCGCCGGCGTCGGCAGCGAGTCCGGCCAGGAACGACTTGTCGACCTGCGAGCGCGCCGAGTGCAGATCCAGATGCCCGGCCGCGAGCTTCGACAGCTTGGCGAAACCGCCGCAGATCGTGAGCCGGTCGACGGGATGCCGGCGCACGTACTTGAGGACGGCGCCCGCGAAGTCACCCATGTCGAGAAGCGCGTCCTCGGGCAGCCCGAACTCGGCGACGACGGTCTTCTCGGACGTCGACCCGGTGCAGCCCGCCACATGCGTGCGCCCGGCGGCCCGCGCTACGTCCACGCCCCGCCGGATCGAGTCGATCCACGCCGAGCAGGAGTACGGCACCACGATGCCCGTCGTCCCCAGGATGGACAGCCCGCCGAGGATCCCGAGCCGAGGATTCCAGGTCGACCGGGCGATCTCCTCGCCGTGGTCGACGGACACGGTGATCTCGACGTCGCCGCTCCCGCCGTGGCGCTGGGCGACGGCCGTGACGTGGTCCCGCATCATCTGCCGCGGCACGGGGTTGATGGCGGGTTCCCCGACGGCGAGGGGCAGCCCGGGACGGGTCACGGTGCCGACGCCCGCGCCCGCCCGGAACACGATGCCGGATCCGGCGGGCAGCAGCCGCACCGATGCGCGCACCAGCGCGCCGTGCGTGACGTCCGGGTCGTCGCCCGCGTCCTTCACGATGCCCGCCATCGCTTGCTCGCCCGTCAACTCCTCGGCCGCCAGCGCGAACGCGGGCGTCTGCCCCTTCGGCAGCGTGATCGCCACCGGGTCGGGGAAGTCGCCGGTCAGGAGCGCGGTGTACGCGGCCGTGGCCGCCCCCGTCGCGCAGGCGCCGGTCGTCCAGCCGGGGCGCAGACCGGTGTGCTTGAGTTGGGCGCCGCGTCCGCCCTTGGGCCCGCCCGCCTCACTCATGAAGGGACTCCGCACCCGTGCACGTACTGATCCTCGGCGGCACGACCGAGGCCCGACGCCTCGCGCAGGCCCTGACCACCGGCCACCCCGGGTGGCGCGTGACGAGCTCGCTGGCCGGTCGTGTCGCGCGGCCCGTGCTGCCCGCGGGCGAGGTGCGGACCGGCGGTTTCGGGGGAGCCGATGGCCTGGCCCGCGCGCTGCGCGAGCTCCAGGTGGACGCGCTCATCGACGCCACCCATCCTTTCGCCGGGACGATCAGTTTCCACGCGGCACAGGCAGCCGCCACGGCCCATGTTCCCCTGCTGGCGCTGCGCCGCCCCGGCTGGGTCCCCGCTCCGGGCGACGACTGGCACGGCGTCGCTTCGCTGGAGGAGGCGGGGAGGCGGCTGCCGACGCTGGGCCGGCGCGCGTTCCTGACGGTCGGCCGCCTGGGCCTCTCGGCCTTCGCGGACATCGGTGACGTGTTCTGCGTCGTGCGCTCCGTGGATGCTCCCGAGCCGCCTCTGCCGCCCAGGTCGCAGGTGCTGCTCGCCCGTGGGCCGTTCACGCTGGAGGGCGAGCGGGCGCTGCTGCGGGAGTACGGCATCGATGTGCTGGTGACGAAGGACGCCGGGGGAGAGGCGACGGCGGCGAAGCTGGTGGCTGCGCGGGAGGCGGGGATCCCGGTGATCGTGGTGGAGCGGCCGGCGGCGCCGGAGGGAGTGACCGAGGTGGGATCGGTGGCTGAGGCGGTGGAGTGGGCGGGGGCTGTCCAGCGCTGAGCCCGGCACAATCCAGCCCGTCCGGCGTTTGAGGACGAGCCCGGAGGGCGCCAGAGGGGGGCCGGGGGCGCAGCCCCCGGGATGTGCGCCCGAACCTATTCCACCTCGCAAGCAACCGCGTTGACGGCTGCGGCGGCCATCGCACTGCCTCCCCTGCGCCCCCGCACCACCAGATACTCCAGCCCCAATTCCCCGGCATGCTCCACGAGCGCGTCCTTCGACTCGACCGCGCCCACGAACCCGACCGGAACTCCGATCACCGCGGCAGGCGGCGTCGCTCCCTCCCGCACCATTTCCAGGAGCCGGAAAAGCGCGGTGGGCGCGTTGCCCACGGCGACAACCGCCCCGCCCATCCGCTCCCGCCACAGCTCCAGCGCCGCGGCGGAGCGCGTCGTGCCGAGCCGCTCGGCGAGCGCCGGAACCGACGGGTCGGACAGCGTGCACACCACCTCATTAGCCGCGGGCAGCCGCTTCCGGGTGATCCCGCTGGCGACCATGGACACGTCGCACAGGACGGGTGCGCCCCCGCGCAGCGCCTCGCGGGCGCGGACCGCGACGTCCGGGGAGTACGCGAGGTCGCCCGCCAGGTCGACCATCCCGCACGCGTGGATCATCCGGACCGCGACCTGGGCCACCTCCGCGGGCATCCCGCCGAGATCGGCCTCGGCGCGGATCGTGGCGAAGGACCGGCGGTAGATCTCCGCCCCCGACTTCTCGTACTCGAACGCAGTGCTCACGGCGGGGAGCCTATCCAGCGGTCGCCACTTCACAGGGTGCGGGGCCCGGGTCTATAGTCCAAAACTAGCAGTGCTAATTAACTTCCCTCAGGAGCCGCACGTGCGTCCCGTCCACTTCGCCGCCGCCCGCCGCACCCCGATCGGAAAGCTGCGCGGGGCCCTGTCCACCGTGCGCCCGGACGATCTCGCGGCCGGAGTCATCCGCGGTCTGCTCGCCGGTGTCCCGCAGCTCGACCCGGCCCGGATCGACGACGTCTACTGGGGCGCCGCGAACCAGGCCGGCGAGGACAACCGCAACATCGCGCGCATGGCCGCCCTCCTCGCGGGCCTGCCCGAGTCCGTACCCGGCGCGACCGTGAACCGGCTGTGCGCCTCCGGGCTCGAAGCCGTCACCACCGCCGCCCGCACCATCGCCTCCGGCGAGGCCGACGTCGTCCTCGCGGGCGGCTCCGAGTCCATGAGCCGCGCCCCCTTCGTGCTCCAGCGCCCCGACGAGGCGCTGCCGCACAAGATGGAGACGTACGACACACGCCTCGGCTGGCGGCTGGTCAACCCGAAGATGAAGGAGCTGCACGGCGTCCTCGCCATGGGGGAGACGGCGGAGGAGGTCGCCGACCGCTACGACGTCTCGCGCGAGCGCCAGGACGCCTTCGCGCTGCGCAGCCACCACAACGCCGCCGAGGCCCGCAAGAACGGCCTCTTCGACGCCGAGATCCTCCCCGTCACGCGCCCGGACGGCGTCGTCGTCGAGCAGGACGAGTGCATCCGCCCCGACACCTCCCTGGAGAAGCTGGGCGGCCTCAAGCCCGTCTTCCGCAAGGGCGGCACCGTCACCGCGGGCAACGCCTCACCCATGAACGACGGCGCCGCGGGCCTGCTCCTGGTCAGCGAGGACGCCCTGCGCGACCTCGGCCTGGAATCCCTCGGCCGGTACGTCGCCGGCGCCTCGGCCGGTGTGCACCCGGACGTCATGGGCATCGGCCCCGTCCCCGCCACACAGAAGGCGCTCGCCCGCGTCGGCTGGTCCGTCGGCGACGTCCAGGAGGCGGAGTTCAACGAGGCGTTCGCCGCCCAGGCCCTCGCCTGCGTCGACGCGCTCGGCATCGACCCGGAGCTGGTCAACCCGACCGGCGGCGCCATCGCGCTCGGCCACCCGCTCGGCTGCTCCGGCGCCCGCATCCTCACCACCCTGCTCCACCGCATGCGCCGCACCGGCGGCTCGCGCGGCCTCGCCACCATGTGCGTCGGGGTCGGCCAGGGCTCCGCCGTCCTCGTCGAACGCGCCTGAACCCCCGTACAACGTAAGGAATTCGAAGAAGATGAGCAGCAGGTTCACCGGCCGCGTGGCCGTCGTCACGGGTGCCGCGCAGGGGATCGGCGCCGCCACCGCCCTGCGGCTGGCCGAGGAGGGCGCGGCCGTGGCCGTCGTCGATCTCACGGCCGAGCGCGCCGAGGCCACCGTCGAGGCGATCCGCGCCAAGGGCGGGCAGGCGTCCGCGTACGGTTGCGACGTCACCGACCAGGACGCCGTCGAGGCCACCTTCGCGCGCATCCACGACGAACTCGGCGCACTGCACATCCTGGTCAACAACGCGGGCGTCACCCGTGACGGCATGTTCTTCAAGATGCCGAAGTCCGACTGGGACACCGTCATCAACGTGAACCTCAGCAGCGTCTACAACTGCTCGCAGGCCGCACAGAAGTACATGTCGCAGGCCGGTTACGGGAAGATCGTCTCCCTGTCGTCGCGCTCCGCCCTCGGCAACAGGGGCCAGGCCAACTACGCCGCCGCCAAGGCCGGCATCCAGGGCTTCACCGCCACCCTCGCCATCGAACTCGGCCGCTTCAACATCAACGTGAACGCCGTGGCGCCCGGCTACATCGCCACCGCCATGACCGCCGCGACCGCCGAGCGCGTCGGCACCACCGCCGAGGACCACCAGAAGCTCGCCGCCGAGCGCACCCCGCTCGGCCGCGTCGGGCAGCCCGAGGACATCGCGTCCGTCGTAGCCTTCCTCGCCAGCGACGACGCCTCCTACGTCAGCGGCCAGACGCTGTACGTGAACGGCGGCGCGCGCTGACGCATCGCTGAGCTGTACCTGGTTCAGAGCCGCACCAGAAGTCAGTACGGAACGGAGCACCACCCTCATGGCAACCCTGTCCCTCGCCGCAATCCTCGCCGAGTCCGCCCGCCGTCACCCGGACAAGGCCGGGCTCGTGGAGGGTGAACTGCGCATCACATTCAGGGAGTTGTGGCTCCAGGCCCGCAAGCAGGCCGCCGCACTCATCGGACTCGGGGTGCGGCCGGGGGACAAGGTGGCGCTGATGGCGCCCAACGTGGCCGAGTTCCCGCGCGCGTACTACGCCGCGCTCGCCGCGGGCGCCGTCGTCGTCCCCGTACACCTGCTCCTGTCCGCCGGGGAGGTCGAGCACGTCCTGCGCGACAGCGGCGCCACCCTGCTCCTGTGCCACCCGGGTCAGGCGAAGACCGGCGGGGCGGCGGCCGAGGCGACCGGCGTGCACATGCTGACCCTCGGCGAGGGCGGCGACCTGGAGCGGCTCACGCACGAGGCCGAGCCGCTGCCCACGTACCTCACCCGCGACGCGGACGATCCGGCCGTCGTCTTCTACACCAGCGGCACGACCGGCGTCCCCAAGGGCGCCGTCCTCAGCCACTTCAACCTGGTGATGAACGCGACGGTCAGCGCCTTCGACGGCCACGACGTGCGCTCCGACGACATCGCGCTCGGCGCTCTCCCGCTCTTCCACGCCTTCGGGCAGACCGTCTCCATGAACGCGACGTGGCGCGCCGGCGCCACCCTCGTCCTCCTCCCGCGCTTCGACGCGGCCAAAGCCATCGCCCTGATGGTCGCCGAGGGCGTGAACACCTTCCACGGCGTGCCCACCATGTACGTGAACCTGGTGGCCGCGGCGGCAGCGGCCGAGAAGCTGCCCACCCTCAAGGTCTGCGTCTCGGGCGGCGCTTCGCTCCCCGTCGCCGTCCTCGAACGCTTCCAGGACGCCTTCGGCGCCACCGTCTATGAGGGCTACGGGCTCTCCGAGACCTCCCCGGCCGCCGCCACCAACCAGCCGGTCTTCGGCGCGCGTCCGGGCACGATCGGGCACCCCATGTGGGGCGTCGACGTGGAGATCGCCCGCGCCGAGGTCGAGGACCGCGTGGAGCTGCTCCCCGAGGGCGAGCTCGGCGAGGTCGTCGTGCGCGGCCACTGCGTCTTCACCGGATACCTGGGGCGCCCCGAGGCCACGGCGGAGGCCCTCGTCGACGGCTGGTTCCGCACGGGCGACCTCGGCACCAAGGACGAGGACGGCTATCTGCGCATCGTCGACCGCAAGAAGGACGTCATCATCCGCGGCGGCTACAACGTGTACCCGCGCGAGGTCGAAGAGGTCCTGATGCGCCACCCCGGCGTCGCCCAGGTCGCCGTCATCGGCCTGCCCGACCCCGTGCACGGCGAGGAGGTCTGCGCCGTGATCATCCGCAAGCAGGACGCGGGGAGCGCGGCCGCCGGCGCCGACGAGATCACCGAGTGGTCCAAGGAGCACCTGGGCCGCCACAAGTACCCGCGCCGCGTCGAGTTCGCCGACGAGCTGCCGCTCGGCCCGAGCATGAAGGTCCTCAAGCGGGAACTGCGCGCCCAGTACACCGACTGACCCCGGGAGCAGGCAGGGGGTGCCGTCCCAGCATGCGGCGCCCCCTGCCGCCGGGCCGATAGATGGGTCTAGCATCTGTCCCCGGTATGTACTCCATAACCCTCTGGGAATTCGCCGCGCTCGCCGCCGCGGCCGTGCTCGTCGGCTTCTCGAAGACGGCCGTCAGCGGCGCCAACACGGTCAGCCTCGCCATCTTCGCCGCGGTCCTGCCCGCCCGTGAGTCCACCGGCATCCTGCTGCCTGTCCTCATCGCCGGCGACATCCTCGCCGTACTCACCTATCGCAGACATGCTCACTGGCCCACCCTGTGGCGCCTCTTCCCGGCCGTGGCCGGGGGAGTGGTGCTCGGCACGCTGTTCATGGTGTGGGCCGACGACGCCATGGTGCGCACGTCGATCGGGGCGATCCTGCTCCTGATGGCCGCCGTCACGGTGTGGCGCAGACGCCGGGCGGACGCGCCGGAGGTCGAGGAGAGCGCGAGCCGCGCCGGCCGCGCGAAGGCCCGCTCTTACGGCGTGCTCGGCGGCTTCACCACCATGGTCGCCAACGCCGGCGGGCCCGTCATGTCGATGTACCTGCTCTCGGCGGGCTTCCGCAAGCTCGGCTTCCTCGGCACCTCCGCGTGGTTCTTCCTCATCGTCAACTCGGCCAAGGTGCCGTTCAGCGTGGGCCTCGGCCTGATCAACGGGCGTTCGCTGCTCCTGGACGCGGCGCTCGTCCTGTTCGTCGTACCCGGCGCGTTCATCGGCAAGGCCTGCGTGCACCGCATCAACCAGCGGCTGTTCGAGCGCCTGGTGATCGCGGCGACCGTCGTCGGCGGGGCGCAGCTCCTGCTGCGCTGAGCCACCGTCAGGAAGCGGACAGGACCTTGTCCCGGCTCCGCGCCGGCAGGCCGTGCTCCAGGTCCTCGGCCAGCAGCCGCTTCGCGATCGTGTCCACGGCGGCCCGCAGGTCCTTGCCCGGCGGCCTGCCGAGGTCCTTCTCCACCTGCCGGCTCAGCCACGTGCCCCAGGCGTGACTGATCTCGTCCGCCTCGCGCTGCCCGGCAGCCGTGTTCGAGAAGTAGTGGCCGGTGCGCGTCAGATAGCCCTCCTCGACCATGCGGTCGAAGACCGGCACCAGGACCTCGGGCGGCAGGCGGCGGCGGGCCGCGATCATGCCGAGGCTCGCGTGCCCCACCATCCGTGTGAAGAACTCCACCTGCATCACGGCCCACGCGCCCGCGGTGTCGAGCCGCGTGTCCGACTCCTCCAGGATGCGCCGGGCGGTGTCCAGGTCCGTCGACTTGACGATGTCGCCGACGGCCCGTTCGAGCAGGATCGCCGAGTCCCCGCCCTGCGGCGACGCGAAACCCTCGCCCATGTCGGACGACCCCAGCCGCGCACTGTCCCGCAGCTGAACCTGCTTCAGGAAGAGCGCCACGACGAAGCCGAGCAGCGCGACCGGGACCGTCCAGAGGAACACGGTGTGCAGCGTGTCGGCGTACGCCTCCACGATCGGCTGACGCGCCGGGGCGGGCAGGCGGTGCAGCCCCTCCGGGCTCTGCGCCGCCCTGGCGATCACGGCCGGCCGCGCGACCCCGGTCCGCGCCGCGGCGGCGACCCCGTCGGTGAGGTTCGTCTTGAGCGTGTTGGTGTAGATGGTGCCGAACACGGCCGTACCGAAGGAGCTGCCGAGCGTACGGAAGAAGGTGACGCCCGACGTGGCCGTGCCCAGATCCGCGTACTCGACGGTGTTCTGCACGGCGATCGTCAGGACCTGCATGCACAGGCCGATTCCGGCGCCGAGCACGAACATGTACAGCGACGCGAGCCAGGCGCTGGTCGAACTGTCCATCAGGGACAGCAAGTACAGCCCCACCGCCATGATCAGCGAGCCCACGATGGGGAACAGCCGGTACTGGCCCGTCTTGCTGACGACGTTGCCGCTGAACACCGACGCGAGCAGCAGACCGATCACCATCGGCAGGGTGCGCACGCCGGAGACCGTGGCCGAATCGCCGTCCACGTACTGGAGATAGGTCGGCAGGAACGTCAGCGCGCCGAGCATCGCGAATCCCACGATGAAGCTCAGCACGGAGCACACCGTGAACACCGGATTGCCGAACAGCCGCATCGGCAGCATGGGTTCCTCGGCGCGCGTCTCCACCCAGCAGAAGCCGGCCAGCGCCACGAGGCCGAGCACGAACAGGCCGATGATGGTGGGCGAACCCCACGCGTACTCGTTCCCGCCCCAGCTCGTCGCCAGGATGAGCGCGCTCGCGCCGACCGCGACCAGCGCGATGCCGAGATAGTCGATGACGGGACGGACCGCAGACTTCACGACGGGGATCGTGCGGGCCGCGGCGATCACGACGAGGATCGCGATCGGTACGTTGACGTAGAACGCCCAGCGCCAGGTCAGATGGTCCGTGAACAGGCCGCCGAGCAGCGGTCCGATCACGGTCGCGACCCCGAAGACGGCGCCGATGGCCCCCTGGTACTTGCCCCGCTCCCGCAGCGGGATGACATCGGCGATCAGCGCCATCGCCGTCACCATCAGGCCACCCGCGCCGATGCCCTGCACCGCGCGCCACGCGATGAGCAGCGTCATGTTCGTCGAGAGTCCGCACAGGAACGAACCGGTGATGAAGACGATCGCCGAGACCTGGAAGACCACCTTGCGCCCGAACAGGTCACCGAACTTGCCGACCAGCACCGTGGCGACGGTCTCCGCGAGGAGGTACGCCGTCACGACCCACGACATGTGCGCGGCGCCGCCCAGATCCGACACGATCGTGGGCAGCGCCGTGCCGACGATCGTCTGGTCGAGCGCGGCCAGCAGCATGCCCAGCATGATCGTCACGAAGACGACGTTGCGGCGCCGCCGGTCCAGCACGGGCGGCTGCGGCGCCGGGGGCTGCACGGTCTCCGTTGTGGTGGTCACCCGGCCAGCCTCACATCGGGAATCGAGGTGCGCATGGTGGGCCGGTACGGATGGGTGGGCCTTGGACCGGTGTTCGGGGGCGGGCGGGGTTCGTGGTTCGCTGCGACTTGTGCGGGGCTGGGCGCGCAGTTCCCCGCGCCCCTCACCGGGCGCGCACCCTAGTGTCCGTGCAGGCTTGGTGCGCGCGTTGCCGCGTCGACCGGGGTGTCCGTCCGTTCCACCTCAGCAGCCAGGTCGGTGGCCCACGCGGTCAGCGTCACCGCGTCGATTCCGTAGGGGCTGTGACGGCCCGTGGTCTCGGTCCACGTGGTGACTCCCGCCGCACCCCGGCGCAGGAGGCGGGCGCCGCCCGACGTGTTGCCGCGGGCCGCATGCGTCAATCCCACCGCCAGCTGCGCCAGAGCACGCCACAGACCCCGCTCCCCGTCCGGTCCCGACTTCCACGCGTCCTCGAACACCTCGTGCGCGTGGAACGGCCTGCCCGCATCCAGCAGATCCTGCGCTTCCGTGACCGTCTCCTCGGGGGCCCGCACCACTCCCTCCGGCTGCCGCGCCACCCCCTCCGCGCCGTACGGCAGCGGACGGCCCAGGCCGTCGCGGGGGCGCGCGTTCCGGGCCCGCCCCTCCTCGTCACGGTCGCGGTCCCGGCCACTGCTCACGTCACTCATGCCTCGATTGTCCCGCGCCGGGGTCCGGCCGTCCGGGCACGGTCCGGCCGCTGCCCCCAGGCCCCTCGCACCGGCTACGGACCACCCCTGAGCTTGGGGTATTGTTCTTTCTGCGCCGCCAAGCGGAACACCCGCCGGGCGGCGCGACCGGGACGTGGCGCAGCTTGGTAGCGCACTTGACTGGGGGTCAAGGGGTCGCAGGTTCAAATCCTGTCGTCCCGACAGTTCGAACGTCGCAGGTGAAGGGCCGTTTTCATAACGGCCCTTTTTCTGTTCCCGGACGCGCTCCGTGGCGTCACTGGGAGTGCGGACTCCCTTCGCACCTGCTGCCCGCTCAGTTGCCGCGCGAGCACGGCGATCTGGGCCGTGTACCGCGTTCAGGCCGGCGAATCGTCGAACACCGGTCCCAGGCTGAACCGGTCGATGATCCACTCTCTGGGCCTGACGCGAGTTCTTTCCAGCTCTTCGCGGCGGTGCAGCGTGTCGCTGCGGATGAACCGCGTCATGGCGTCAGGGAACTCGCGAATTCGTCTGATTCTTTGAACGAATGCCGTAAATCGCTCATCCGGAAGATGGAGGGCGGCAACGCGCAGCTTGTTGTAGATGAGCATTCCGCCGTCCGACGTGACACCGGCATCGGACTTGAAGGCGTGGCGAACGGCGACATCTGGAATCGCGAGACACTTCAATCCCATGGCCCACAGGCGCAGCGAAATCTCGACATCTTCCTCCCCCCATGTGCCGAGCTTTCCATCGAAGCCCTGGGTACGTTCCAGGACGTCGCGGCGCATGGCCATGAACCCGCCGGGAAGCAATGGCACCTCGTAGGCGGCAGTGCCGGCTTTCGACAGCCAGCGCCAGTTGAGCGACGGGTCGCCTGTCGCCCACGTGCCGCCATAGCCTATTCGTGAGTCAGCCTCCATTCCTTGGATGCCGGGCGATACCGCCCCCACATCTTCTGCCTTGAGTTCATCTATGAGCTGCGCTGCCCATCCCGGGGGAACTCCGATGTGCGCATCGGACCACACGACGAAATCACCGGTAACGAAAGTCGCACCGAAGTTCTTGGCCCGTGCCACTCCGAGCCTCTTGTCGGGTCGCACCACCTTCACGATGGAGGGGAACTCGCCTTCCGCACTTCCGTCTGACGACTGATCGTCGACAATGATTACTTCTCGTAGCGTGATGCCCGTCCCGAGGTCGCCGTCGACGATCTCGGAGACCGTCTGACGGAGCCGGCGCCCCTCGTTCCGGGACGGCACGACGACACTCAGGGTCTGATTTCTCATGGTCACATGCCTCATCTTCAATCGAACGGGCGGAGGAGGTCAGGATATTGCGCGGCAATAGACTCATCCATTTCGCATTCCCTTGTCCGGGAGCATCAGACCGGGTCTACCGTGAAATCCAGGGGATTTCTCGGTGTCACCCATTCCCGTGACAGCGTGCCGCCTGGCGGTAGGCTCGCCCATTCGTCCACCAGTGCACCCAGCTGCTCGGCGATCTCCGAGAAGTCAACGGCCAAGATTTCCTTGCGAAGATCCTCGTAGCTCCGTCCGGCAAGAGCGCGACATTCCTCCGCGTCCTTGATGTGGCCGTCGGGATAGGAGTCCTCAACTGCGGCGACCATGATTTCTGCCTTGTAGAAGCGGGCGCCCGCGTCCGCCCTGACTGCAGCGGAGATCTCTGCTGCAGCATCTTCGTCGCGTCCGTTGAGTATCTTCATGCCGTCGAACAGGGCGCCGCGTGAAACGCAACCCCAAAAACCCCAGTCCAGGGAAAGGCAGCCCTCGATGGCGATATGCGACAGTTCGTGCGGCAGGGTGTGGTCGTGGTCTGTCTCGGCCACGAGTACCTCGACTGCGCCAGCCTCGATACGGGCGGTCGCAAGGTACCCACCGGATTCCTTCTTGGTCAGGCTGATCAGCATTTGAGACTCCCATCGAATCAAGAGGTGAGGCCGAGGGCACTCTTCAGGAACTGCATTTCGAGCGGCAGCACATTCTTGATCACCGCCTGGTCGGCGATCATGTGGTTGAGGCCGGGGAGGGGGAGAACGGTGTGAGGACGCCCGGCAGAGGTGAGTGCGGCAGACAGGCGCAGACTGTGGGCTGCGAAGACGTTGTCGTCCGCCAGGCCGTGGATGAGCATGAGTGGACGTCTCAGGCGGGGTGCCAACGACGTCAGTTGGCTCTCCTCGTACGGTCCGGGACTGTCGTCAGGGTGTCCGAGATAGCGCTCTGTGTAGTGCGTGTCGTACAGGCGCCAGTCGGTGACCGGGGCTCCGGCTATCGCTGCATGGAAGATGTCACCACGCTTCAGGACCGCGAGCGCTGCCAAGTAGCCTCCGAAGGACCAACCGCGTATGGCCACTCGACCGAGGTCCACAGGGAAGTGCTCCGCCAGGGCATGCAGGGCGTCGACCTGGTCGGTCAGCGGCACCTCGCCGAATCCCCGAGCTATCTCCTTCTCCCATGCCGGACTTCGCCCCGGGGTGCCGCGTCCGTCCGCCACGATGACGACGAACCCTTGGTCGGCGAACCACTGCGAGGTCAAGTGGGCGTGGTGCGTTGCCACAGCCTTCTGAACGAGCGGGCCCCCGTAGGGGTCCATCAGGACTGGCAGCGGCGGTCCGCCGACCTCGTATCCGGAAGGCATGAAGACCGCGCAGGGAATTCGGCGTTCGCCTGCCTCGGTCAGGGTCGGCCGCGCGGAAATACAGGGTTCCTGGGCCACGGAGCTGATGCGCGTGCCAGTGCCGTGGAGCCAGGCTGAACGCCCGGGAGGATCCAGGGTGCTTGACGTCAGCAGCGTCACGTCTCCGGATCGCAACCCGGCGTGGACCCCCGGGATCGCTGAATGCTGTGTCGTCACCCCGGCGTCGTCCACGCTGTAGACGTGGACCTCACCGATCGACGTACGGGGTGATGCTGAGAACAACAGCGGACCTGGGCCTGCGCTCAGAACAGCGCGCACGTGCAACTCGGAGGCGGTTACCCGTTCGCCGGCGACGGTCAGGTGCCGCGAGTCCGCGTCGTCCGAGATCATCACCAGACGGCCCTTCGAATCCCACGACGGCACGCCGGGGAAGATGTCGCACCAGGTGTCCGAAGTCCGCTCGTGAAGGACCAGGGTGGTCCCGTCGGCAGGGTCGATCTGCAGGACGCACTCCCGGCGCTGGTCACGGGACTGCACCAACATGAGCGGCGGCCCCCAGACACTCCAGCACACGGCAGCGAGGTAGGGCAGTTGCGCCCTGTCCCAGACCACGGGTGTTCGCCCGCCGCCGAGGTCGAGGACGGCCAGGGTGACGCTCGCATTCGGTGTGCCGGCTACCGGGTACGAGACGGCTCGAGGACGTTCGGCGGGTGCGCCGGGGTCAGCTACCCACCACTGACGGATGGGGGCGGTGTCGACATGCGTGGCCAGGAGCCTGTCACTGCGGGGACTCCACCAGAATCCGCGCAGGCGCCCCATCTCTTCGCGGGCGATGAACTCGGCCAGTCCCCACGTGGTGGTGTCTCCCTCGGGCTTGGCCAGGGTGCGGTCGTCGGTCCCGTCAGCAGCAACGACGCGGAGGGCACCGTTGGAGACGTACGCGAGGTGGGAGCCGTCGGGGGACAGGCGGGGGTCGGCCACCGGAGCGGCGGTGGACACACGACGCGGGGCGGCCTGGGGCCCGAGGAGGTCCACCAGCCGGACTTGGCCCTGGAAGAGGAAGGCCGCGCGCGTCACCTCCTCGTCGACGCTGTAACCACCGATGCCCGGCTCGGTGCCATGTTGGCCTTCCGCCATGGTGCGGGGGTCAGCGACGAGTCGCTCCACTCCGGGATCCATGTCGTATACCCATAGCCCGGTTGTCGCTGATGTTCCCGACATGGACCTCAAGAAGACCAGGCGCTTCTGGTCCGGTGAAAGGGAGAAGGAGTGCGGGGCGCCGAGCGTGAAGCCCTGGGTGGTGTGGAGCTGTTCGGGAAAGTCCTTCGCCGAGCGCATGAGTTCCTTCCTCTCGTGGGCCGGTCAGTCGAGGGCGTAGGCAGCTGTTTGCATGCCGTAGAGCTCGGCGTAGCGGCCGTGAGCGGCGAGCAGCTCTTGATGTGTGCCGTGCTCGACCAGCGTGCCTTTGTCGAGGACGAGGATCAGGTCGGATCCGGCGACGGTGGAGAAGCGGTGGGAGACGATGACGGTGATGGCTCCGGTGTGGTGGGCGAGGTAGCGGGCCCGTTCCATGTAGCGCTCGAAGATGGCGTGTTCGCTGGGGGCGTCCAGGGAAGCGGTGGGCTCGTCCAGCACGAACAGCAGGGGAGCCTGGCGCATGGAGGCCCGCGCCAGGGCAGTCTTCTGCCACTGGCCTTCGGAGAGGTCGACCCCGCCGAAAGCCCTGCCGAGCGGGGTGTCGAGTCCGTCGGGCAGGCGTTCCACGATTCTTTCGGCGTCCGCGGCCCTGATGGCGTCCGCGATGCGCGTGGCGTCGGCGATGTGGGCAAGGTCGCCGAGCCCGACGGCCTCGGCGAAGGTGGTCTGCGGGTAGCGGCCGAAGTCCTGGTAGGCGGCACTGGTGCGGGCCCGCCACTGCTCGGTGTGGAGGGCGGTGAGGTTCGTCCCGTCGATGAGGATGCTGCCGCTGTCCGGCCGGTAGAACTTGCCGAGGAGTTTGATCAGTGTGGACTTCCCCGAGCCGTATTCACCTACGACCGCCACTACAGAACCGGCGGGCAGGGTGACGCTCACGTTGTCCAGGGCGGGGCGCAGCGTGCCGGGGTAGGTGTGGCTGACGCCCTTCAACTCGATGCCCCTGCCCAGTGCTTGGGGTGGGGGGAGGGTTCCGCGGGCTCGGGCGCGGTCGGCATCGGCGTAGGTCTGCAGCCAGAGGTAGGGCTCGATCACGACGCCGGCACTCATCGTTCCGGTGAACTGGCTGACGGCGGCTTGGACGGTCTGCTGCAGCGACGCGGCGAGGGTGACGGTCATGACCACGTCGCCCAGGGTGGAGCGACCTGCGGCGGACTGGGTGACGACGAGGGCGAGCATGGCAGTGAAGCCGGCCGTGAAGGCGGCCCAGCCCAGGAACCTCCACAAGAACGCATGCATCCGGGCCCTGAAGCGCTCGCCCACCATGGCGTGCCACGCCTGATTCTGATGCTCGAGGAGCCGGTCGGTGGCACCGCTGACGCGGATCTCCTTGCTCGCGGCCACGTCGGTGGCCAGCTCGAACAGGCGTCGCTGGAGACGGAACTGCTCGGCCGTGGCGGTCTGGGCCCGGTTGAGCAGGCCACGCGCATGGGCGTCGCACCACAGGGGCACTGCCGCCAACGCGAACAGGCAGAGCAGCCAGGGCGAGACGCTGCCGAGCAACAGCAGCACGACGGTGAGCTGGAGAGCCGAGAAGAGTGTGCGGACGGCGGTCCACATTCCCGCCACCAGCTCCCACGACGAGGTGCGGAGCAGGCCGATGCGGTCCAGGTAGTCACCGCGCTCCATGTGCTCGGTGCTTTCGAGTGTGGCGACCTCGTGGGTGATGCGGCCGGCCAGCCAGGCGGGCCCGATCTTCTCGACCACGAGGAAGTTGCCGACCAGGTCGCGCAGACGCGCGGTCACCAGCGTCGCGGTGGCTGCCACAGCCGCTCCGCAGGCCCCGATCAGGGCCTCGGCCGTGTCACCGTACGCGGCGCCGTCGGCGGCAGCGCGCAGGGCGAGCGCCATTCCCACGCCGGCCAGCAGGACTACGGTCTCCACGGCGAAGTTGACGGCCATCAGCACCGGGGCACGCTCGCGCGTCACCCGCAGAATGTCCCACCAGAAACGTACGTACCGAGCACTGTTCACCGCGCCTCGCCCTCCTCGATCCGGTCGTCGTAGCCGGAACGGAAGCGCTCGGCCTGGATCGTGAACAGACGGGCATAGCCGCCGCCCTGCGCCATGAGTTCGTCGTGCGTGCCGCTCTCGGTGACCCGTCCGTCGTCGAGCAGAACGATGCGGTCGGCGTCGCGGACGGTGGACAGCCGGTGAGAGATCAAGACGATGCCGGCGTCGCCCCGGCGGTCGACGATCCGGTGGAAGACGTCGAACTCGGTGCGCACATCCAAGTGCGCGGTCGGCTCGTCCAGGACGAGGACATCCACTCCGCTGCGAACCGCGTACAGGGCGCGTGCCAGTACCACTTGTTGCCACTGGCCGCCGGACAGGTCGACTCCTCCGGTGCGGGAGCGCGACAGTGGCGTGTCCCAGCCCTCGGGCAGTCCCGCAAGCAACCCGGCGAAACCCGCGTCCTCGGCCGCACCCTGGAGTCGGGCGTGATCGGCCGGGGAATCCGCGCGGCCCAGGGCGATGTTGTCCGAGACGGACAGGGGGTAGCGCACGAAGTCCTGGAAGACGATGGCGAGATGACGCCGCCACTGGGCCGGATCGAGGTCGGCGATGTCTGTCCCGTTGGCGGTGATACGGCCCGAGGTCGGGCGGTACAGGCCACCAAGGAGCTTGATCAGAGTGGACTTTCCGGCCCCGTTGAGACCCACGACGGCCAGCAACTCGCCGGGACGCAGGGCCAGGTCGAGGTGGCTCAGGACAGGCCGGTCGGTGCCCGGATAGCGGAACGAGACATCCTCGAACCGAATGACGAGCGGGCCCTCCGGGATCACAGCGGCCTGGGTTTGCGGCGCATTCCCCTGGCCGCTTCCCAGTTCCTGGCCAAGGTCCTCCACGGCTGTCAGGCCCGGCAGCGCACCGTCGACGTCGAGCGCATCCGTGTAGCTGAGGGCGCTCAGTACCGACCAGGCTGCCGCGAAGAGGGCCGTCTGTGTGGCAACAGTGCCTGGCCCGTGCACGGTGTCCCACATGACCAGGAGGTACGCGAGGATCAGTGGTGGTCCGACGATGGCGGCCACCAGCCACTGCCGTTTCGCACTGCGTTCTCCGGCCGCCCAGGTCGGGGCGCACTGAGCCAGAGTGTGCTTGCGGGACTTGTCCGTTGCCCAGTCGGCCAGGCCGAACGTCCGGACCTCCTTGCCCTCGGTCCACTCGGTGGCGAGCTGGGTCCAGTGCCGGGCATGGATCTCATCCATGAGGCCGGAGCGGTCCAGGGCCAGCGTCGCGGCGAACTCCCGCCGCCACATCCACTGACAGAAGAGAGCCGGCAGGAGCACGAGCGCAACCAGCCACCAGGCATGGACGGCCAGCACCAGGCACGAGGCGAGCATCCCCAGGTAGCGGACCGTCAGATTCAGCTGAGCCAAGGCCCCTTCGCCCGGAGTGCGTTCGCCCCAGAACTCACGCTCGCCCCGGGCGAGCCGCAGCAACTGACGCGTACGGGGGCGTTCCAACGCATCGATCGTGGCGCTGCGCGAGACCAGGCGGACCACATCGGCTCGGTGATGACCGTCGATCCTCTGGGTCGCCAGATACGTGAGCGGGCCGGCGAGCTCCTGAGCGATCCGGCCCAGGAGAAAGGCGCCGCCAAGGAGTAGGAGAGGCAGCAATGTCGAGTCGAGGATGGCATTGCGAGGGCCATTCAGTAGTTGTTCCACCAGAAATCCAGTGGCAATTGCCGTGCCTGCTGGGACCAGGGCGCCGACTGCCTCAACTGCGGCAACCATCGCGGCCAGTGTGAATCCAGCATGCCGAAGCGTTCGTAGCAACAGAATCCGCTTCCCAACCGACGCCACGGCGTGGCCCTCCCTCACCAAGATCGGTGGCGACTCTGGCAGATGAAAGGGCAATACCGCAAGGTGTCGTGCCAAGTTACGTGGTGGAAGGTGACTGAAAGGATGCTGAAAGCCCCGGCGATTAATATCCACCCTCGCCAGTACGACCACGCGTGGTGGCGTCATTAATCCTGCGAGCAAAGGAGACTCACGTGCCGACTGCCGCACAGCTGACCTGGGATGAGCCGGCGGAGGCCGTCGTTCCCGGTCACCACACGACGGCCGCGTTCACGCTGGGCTGGGATGAGCCGGCGGAGGCCGTCGTTCCCGGTCACCACACGACGGCCGCGTTCACGCTGGGCTGGGATGAGCCGGCCTCGGACGTCGTCCCCAACAACCACACGACCGCGGCGTTCGCCATCGGGTGGGATGACTAAGTAGCACCCCGCCTCGAACAGTAGGGAAACGCGAATTCATGGGGCGGGGATCGTCTTCGAGGGCGCGCTCCGCCCCATGGCATGTCGAGTGATGAGAGGCGAGGCAGATGGCTGGGTGGAACAGTCTTGCGGCGGCGGATCCAAGGCTCGCCAAGCTGGGAACCAAGTTGATCAGCGCGACGGGACGGGCATTCCTTGCCACTACGCGAAAGGACGGAAGTCCGCGCGTCCATCCGGTATGCCCGGTGATCACGCCCGACGCAGTCTACGTGGGGATTATCAAGGAGTCGCCCAAGTATCAAGACTTGCTGAGGGATGGCAGATACGTATTGCATGCTGTACCTGGGCCCGCAGACGCAGAATTCTGGATCGAAGGAAGAGCCAGGTTTCTTGGCGTTGCAGAGCATGACGCGCTCCGCGAGAGGATTCAAATCCTCAACGCGGCTGCCGCGGGCACCCTCTTTGAGCTCGATTTGGCCAGCGCACACGGCACCATATTCAGTCCGGGGGAGAACAACACCCCAATTCCGGACCGTCGTCACTGGCACGCGGAGAGGAACAGCTGACGTGGAGTATCTGACCTACGTGAGGGTAGTGGCGGTTGACGCCGAGTCCAGCGTCGTCACCACAGCGTCCCGGCGCAGCTTCCGCGTGCCGCTCGGCCGGGACAGGACGATAGAGCTCATCCGCTCCCTGGAGCAGCCAGTGCGGACGTTGGCCGAGCCGGAAGGCGATGCCGCTCTTCTCGATCAGCTGCGGAACCTGCTGGAGCAGGGGGGCAGTCTGGCGCGTATGGGCGGGCACCGGCTGCACGCGGCCGAGAAGATCTTCGTGACCGGAGAGCGTGAGCTGTGCGAATCCGTTCTGGACGCGGGAAGGCTCGGGCTGACGTATGTAGAAGCCGGACGTTTCCTTTCGGACCACTCAGAGCACAGTCTGTGCGAAGGTCCGGTGCTGGTTGTGGCTGCAGGGACGGACGCTCCTCTGTTCCGAGATCTCGGCGTCCGGCTGGAACAGATGGGGAAGACGTGGTTGCCCTTCGTCCTCCAGGAGGGCATGGGCTGGATAGGGCCTCTGCTGGGCGGCGAACGGTTGCGGGTGACTGACCTGCTCGGGCGCCTGACTGCGAACGCGCCGCAATTTCCAGCGGAATCCGGCCCTGTCGTCGCTCTGGGGCGATGGGTCGAGCCCGCGCCCGAGGAGCTGGCGTGGATGGTGTCCCGTGCTTTGGTGGAACTCGCCCATTGCGTGAATGGCGAGGCCACCCCCATTCAGAGCCACCAGGTCGAGCTGGATCCGTCCACCCTTGAGACCCGCAACCACCTCGTCCTGCCGATCCCGAAGGAAACCGAAGATCCAGCCGCGCTTGGTTCGGTGCTGCCTCAAGCGTCGCCTGCCCTGACGCCGTCGGATCTGATCGACAGCAGGACGGGCGTAATCACCGAGGTGAGGCGCATTTCTCACCATCCCTCGATACCGGGTGATCTGGTCACCGTGCACGCTCACGTCTCCAAGCTCTCGCGCGTCACGCCGTGGAAGACCGATCCGGTGGCAGCCGGCAGCACCTTCGGATCTGAGGAGCAGGCAACAGCCGCAGCTGTGGGAGAAGCCGTGGAACGCTATGCGGGCAACATCATCCGCAAGGACCTCCTGCGAGAGGCCACTTGGTCCGAGATCACCGCCGGCAGGGAAGAGGCCCTCGATCCACAGGAGTTGGTCCTGTTCTCCGAGCGGCAGCATCGCGCTCCCGGTTTCCCGTTCGCCCCTTTCACCCGTTCTCTTCGGACGTACTGGGTTGAGGGCGAGTGTCTGTCGGACGGCAAGAGAGCGTGGTTGCCGGCGAGTCTCGTCTACCCGAACTGGAACTCCTCCGAGTTTGCCGGCTCGCCTTACACCAACAACACGTTCTACCCGGGCATCGCGGCTGGACCCAGCCTCGACTTCGCCCGCGCGTCCGGCATCGAGGAGATCATCGAACGGCACGCCACGATGGTGTGGTGGGCGCATGCGCAACCGTTGCCCGCGGTGGCGGCGCCCAAGGGCCTGATCGACTATGCGGGGAGGGAGGCTGGTGGTGAGCGCCAGAGGCGCTGGCTCATCCCCATCGACAACGAGTTCGGCGTGCCGGTGATGGCCGGCGTGGTGGAGGACATCGTCGACCGGATCCTGACCGTCGGGTTCGCTGCGAGGGCGACACCCCGTGAGGCGGCACTCAAGGCATGGGCGGAGGCGTTCACGTTGCAGGACGGTGCTCGCGACCTCGACGACCCCCGAGGTGGCTACCGCCAGTCCGCCGCACGCGGCGAGGTTCTTACGACATGGACCAAGCCCTGGCGCGAGGACAGGCGCTATCTCGACGCATATCGCGGAGACTTCCATGACATGGGAGACCTGATGTGCCAGTTGCAGGTCTATCTCGACCCCCGTGCTGCGGACCAGGTCCGTCCCATTCTGGAGACCGAGGAGTCGCGCGATTTCGCGGAACTTCCCAGTCTCCCGGATCGGTCACTGCGTACCTATCAGTCCCTCGTGGAGGCCCGCGGTTACCGGGTCTACTCCATCGACCTGACCACGCCGGACGTTGCCGCAACCGGTATGGCCGTCGCCCGCGTGCTGGTCCCCGGACTCGTGCCCAACTACGCCGCAGCCTTCCCCTTCCTCGGCCGCGGGTGCCTCCAACGCGCGGCCGTGGAGCTCGGCTGGCGTGACACGGAGCTCGACGAGAGTGAGATCCACCTCTTTCCGTTGCCTCATGCCTGACCCGCGCGGGATACGGGCCAAGTTCGCAGGCCGGCACTGCTTCCTGGACGACATGGCATTCGACGGGCAGTTGTGGGCAGCCGTTGTGCGAAGCCCTCATCCGCGCGCTCGGGTGCTCCACCTGGACACAGAGGATCTCCTCGGCCGCGCGGGCGTAGTCGCTGTTTTCCGGGCGGGTGACGTACCTCGGACAGTGTTCAATCCTGCGGCGCTGCCGGACGACTCCAGGCTGTCCAGGGCACGGGACAAAATGCTCCTGACCGATGGTCCGCGCCACGTGGGCGACGGAGTCGCCGTTGTGGTGGCGACGAGCCGTCAGGGAGCGCGGGATGCCGCATGCACGGCGCGGGTGGACTGGACCGTACTGCCCGCCGTGCTGACACTGGACGAGGCCTTGGCTCAGCGAACGTTCATGGGGCAGGTGCGGTATGGCGAGCAGAGCGTTCTCGAACGATTGGAGCGTTGCGAGGTCCAGGTTTCCGGTACCTACGCCTTCGACGGTGCGGCCCATTCGAACCTCGACACCCACTCATGTGCGGCAGTTCCGTCCGACGACGGTCGCGTGACGTTGTGGACCAACACCCAGAACCCGACCGAGATCCACCGCTTGGTCAGCGAGGTTCTCGATGTGCCAGCCGACCTCCTGCGGGTCAGGAAGGTGGACGAGGGCGGAGGGTTCGGCGCCAAGCAAGAGATGTACGAAGAGGCACTGGTGACGTGGTTGGCACGGAGACTCGGCCGAACGGTCCGCCTCACGTACACCCGGCGGGAAGAGCTGAATGCCGGCCGTATCAGGGGCGGCGGACGGATCGCTGTGCGCCTTGGGTTCGACGCTGCTGGGCTGCTTGTCGCCAGTAGCGTCAAGGCGGTGTTGAACTCAGGTGCGTACGCGTCGCACACGCCCCATGTACTGAGCGGCATCTGTGGACACCTCCTCGCCGTGTACCCAAAGGCCCGCCATCACTACGAGGGGCGTGCCGTCGCCACGCACACCGTTCCGGCCGGCGCCTACCGGGGCTACGGGGTGGCAGAGGCCAACTTCGCCGTAGAGCAGGTGATGGACGTCGCTGCGGACCAACTCGGCCTCGACTCCGTGGAACTGCGTCTGCGTAATGTCCAACCAGCCATGGCAGCGTGCCTCACATCTGTGGCGCGGGCCCGTGATCCTGACACAGCGCCTGGCTCGAAGTCCCTTACCGGTACGGGCTATGCGATCGCAGCCAAGCACAGCGTGACGTCCCTGGCTCCGCCCGACGCGAGCCGCTGTGACATCGCAATGGGAGAGAACGGACGACTGAAGCTCTTCACCGGAACCTGTGACAGTGGCACGGGTTCCAGTTACGCGCTGGCCCGCATCGCGGCCGAGATCATCGGCGTGCACCAGGATGACATCGAAGTTGTCGAGGGCGATACCGACCAGGTCGTTGACCTGGGCAGCACGGGACAACGGAGTCTCTTCGTGGGGGGAGCCGCGACTCGCGACGCGGCCGAAACCTTCGTGAAGAGCGTGCTCGATGCGGCCGGTGGCAGGCTGGGGATGCAGCCCCGGTCCCTGGCCCTCGCCTGGCCGGACGTAGTCGATGTGTCGACGGGACAGAAGCTGATCGGCGTTCCCTCACTCGACCTGGCCGAAATCACGGTCTCGGCCACGGGTGTCGTCACACATCCTGGCGCCAGCTACTGCGCGATGCGGGTCTCGGTGAGCGTGGAACCTGAATCAGGGCTCGTCACAGTGCAGGACGCGTTCATGACGGTCGACTGCGGCCGGGTCGTCGACATCGCATCTGCGCGCGGTCAAGTCATCGGCGGCATTGCGCAGGGGATCGGCCTCGCGTGTGTGGAGGCCTGGAAACCAGGCACGCAGGGGTGCGGACCGTCCGGCATCCATGAGCACGGGGTTCCCCGGGCGGGCGATGTTCCCACAGTGCGTGTGGAGTTCGTGGATGCGAGGAGTGGACAACCGAGCGGCCTGGGTGAGCTTCCCCTGGTACCTGTCATGGCCGCGGTCTCGAACGCTGTCAGCAATGCCATAGGCGTTCGGTGTCGGACCGCGCCCATGCGGCCCGGTGACGTGTGGGAGGCTCTCGCGCCCCATCGGAGGCACCATGAAGACTTCTGACGCCCCTGCAGCTCCGCAAGTACGGAGGCCCACCACGGTGGAGGAGCTCGCGGCGCTTGTGGCAACCAACCCTGGCGTCACGGTTTTGGGCGGCGGCACGCTGGAAGTACCTCGGTGGGCCGATCCGAGTGTGAGGCCGGCACGGGTCGTGCTCCTGAACGACGTCCCCGAACTGACCGTCGTGGACACGGGGTTGTGTGGCGCCGGAGTCACACTGGCACGAGCGGCAGGCCACGCGCGGCTCCCCCTCGCCCTACGCCGGGCGGCGCGATCCATAGCGGGGCCGGCCCTCAGATCAACGGCGACTGTTGGCGGAAACGTGGCTGGGGTGTCGCCGGGGTGCCTCGCCGTCGCTCTTCTCTCACTCGGAGCGGAGGCCGAGGTCCTCCAGCGGGACGGCAGCCGGACCTGGAGGGAGCTGGCGCGGCTGCTTCAGGGGCCGAACCAGGATGGCTACGTGATCCTCGCCTTCCGGTGGCCGGGCACACCTGAAGCCTCCTCCTTTCGAAAGGTCACTCAAAGCGCAGGAGGCGGCGTGCCGTTGGTGACGGTGTCCGTGTCCGTGTCCGGCTTCAACGGGGAGCGGAAGCTGTGGCGTGCCGCTGTCGGCGGCCGAGGCTTCCTCCCACAGAGGCTGCCGGAGCTGGAGCACCAGCTGGCAGCGGATCCCAACGCGAAGAGCCTTCCCGAGCGACTGGTCGGACCTCAAGACATCGAGTTCCGTTCCATTGGTGACGAGGGCGCCCGACGGTTCCGGGTCGCACTGATCGAGAGACAGGTGCGGGCCGCGGTGCTGAGTATCTGGGAGTGAAGGTGGCCGAGGAACCGATGAAGGCAAACGTTGACGGCAGCTCAGTCCTCATACCTACCGATGCACGCCGACTACTTGACTGGCTGCGCGAAGACCTGGGCATCACCACCGTGAAGGCAGGATGTGAACAAGGGCACTGCGGCGCATGCACGGTGCTGGTGGACGGTGTGCCGGTACTTGCGTGCACGACGCTCGCGGTGACCTTGAGCGGCGCGAGTGTGGCAACCGCGGCGGAGGTCTCCAGGCAGGCAGTTGGGGCGCGACTCGTTGAGGCGTTTGCGCAATCGGGCGCGGCGCAGTGCGGCTTCTGCTCCCCCGGCATGTTGTGCGCAGCGGCTGCCTACGTGGCTGACCCTCGCCGAGCCGAGTCGACGCGCGAGGCACTGGCGGGCAACGTCTGCCGTTGCACGGGATACATGCAAATCGTGGAGGCCGTGGAAGAAGTCAAGGCACACGGTGCCCCGGACCGTGCCCCGGACGTTTGAGTCACGCGCGACGGTGAGCCGATATGGCTTGAACATTCGGATTGGCCTGTCAGCAGAGAGCCGGACGGCCGTACCGTGCAACTTGGGGAGTAAACAGGCAAAGGCGGCTTGTGATGTCGGCCTCGAGCACGGTCCGGGCGTCGATTATTGGCCACGGTAGGGTGGTGCGGACCAGATCTAAATCCTGTGTAGCCTCTTCAGGCTGGTTGTTCATTAAATGAAGCAAGTGCTTCCAGCCACCTAGGCGAGATCTCGTTGCCCGCCGGATCGTAACCGCTTACTATCTCCGAATGGCTGATGGCGAACCACTTGGGCGAGGCCGGAACGGCGCCCCGGGATAGGCACCTCTGGGGCCGGCTGGGAGATGCGGTAATGCCGTGTGTGTCGGGTGACTCGGACTCTCGAAAGCTACGTATTGACGAAAAACGGGGGCTATCGTGCAGATTCGGCTACTTGGACCTTTGTGTATCGAGACGCGTTGTGGCGCGCTTTCACTGAAGTCCCCTCAGATGCGCAGCCTTGTCGCCGTCCTGGCGCTCAACGGTGGCAATTCGGTCGAACGCAAAGAGATATGTTCGTGGATCTGGCGTGAAGGTGAATCCCCGGTGAGTGCGGACGGGGCTCTTTATACCTGTGTGAGTCGACTGCGCAATCTACTGAACCGCTCCATGGGTGGTGGAGGTGAATTGATGATCGATACGACGCCAGGCGGATACTCTCTGACTGTCGATCGATCAGATGTTGATGCACTCAGGTTTGAGTCTTCGCTTCGTCGAGCTCGCGCAGATCAACGGCTGGGACGGATGGGGTCAGCTCTCCATGGTTTCGAGGAGGCGCTGGGCTTCTGGTCCGGGCCGGCCCTGGCCAACATTTCGCCGACGGACCCGGTTCTGGCTGAAAGCGTCAGCCTCAATGAAGCGCGTTTCGGCGCAGAGCTTGACCTGATCGGGGTAAGTCTCAGGATGGGGCGAGGCCTGGAAGTGCTCGATAGAGTGTCAGGACTTGTCGTGAAAAATCCCTTTGTGGAGTCGGTCTCATACCTGTATATGACCGCATTGTCGCAATGCGGGAGGCGAAGCGAGGCCATCAGTCACTACAGGGAGGTGTACCGGTCCATGAGGGCGGAGTTGGGATCGGTGCCGTCAATAGAATTGCAGAACTTGCATACGGCCCTCCTCCAGGGGCGGGCGGCATCGGATGGCCTGGACATTTCGTTCGGTGAACCAGCTCAGCTCAGGTCTTGGTGACGCTTCAGAGAGTATGCCCTCAATGACTCTCCAAAGATTCCCCCTCTCGTTTCCGTGAGCCGATCATCAATGTGTTCGCCGGCCATGACGAGAGATGCCAGTTCTCGGCAATATCTGTCATACACCTCCGGGTGATTGTTTACGATCGTTGCGCGCAGTTCCAGGTCGCGATGAATGTGTTGAGCGAGCATGCCGTCGCGGCTCGTGCGGTAGTAGTGAAGTGCCTCAGCAGCCGACGACATCTTGCCTCCGAGCTTTCCTAGTGCGATCCAGAAGTCCCAATCCTCATACGAGGGCATCATTTCGTTGTAGCCGCCGACCTGGACCCAGGCGCGCCTCCTGAACATCGACGAGTACGGCGCCACGTTCCGTGATTTCAGATCCTGGAAATTATATGGTGAATGACTCCAGGTGTAGTCGGCAATGCCGAATGCCCGCAGGGTTGGACGGACGACATCCACGGAATCGTCATCGTCGAGTTTGGTCGCCATGTGCTCGAGGGCGGTGTCGGAGAAGTAGTCGTCCGCATCAAGGCAAACGATGTACTCTCCGCGAGCCACTGATATCCCTGCGTTGCGTGCGCGCCCCAGCCCTCCGTTGCGCTTGAAGAGGAGGGTTACTGCCAGCTCCGGATGATCGTCGGCAAAATCCTGAGCGAGACGTCGTGAAGAATCCGTACTTCCGTCGTCAACGACGATCAACTCCCAATCCGTAGAGCGTTGATCGCGGATGCTGTTGATGGAACGCATGAGATAACGAGAATAGTTGAAGCAAGGGATGATGACCGAAATTTTTGCGTCCACTCGGTCGAGGTTACGCTTGGCTGCTTACAGGCACCTTTCACTCATCTTTTAAGTAACTGTCCAAGAAGCGCGGAGCAAGGTCAGAAGGCCCTGTCCATCGTGGTCACTGCCGGTCGGCGCCGTGACTCACCCGGCCGCTCGCGAGCTTGCCGCGGATGACAACAGCCATTCCGGCGACAGTGACGGCCATGGCGGCGATCTGCAGGGGTGCCGGGGCGCCGGCCAGGTGGAGCATCGCGGAGCTGACACCGACCAGTGGAGACACGGCGAGCCCCAGGAGCGCCGAGTAGGACGGGCCACCCACCAGCAGAATGCGGTGTTGCAGAAGGTAGGCGGGTACATAGACCACGATCCCGAGCAGGGCCAGCATCCCCAGCGTCGCCCAGCCGACCTCGCCCCCGGCGATCAGGGCCCAGATGGCGAGGGGAACCGTGCCGACCGCGAAGATCGGCAGGATCCTCGGCGCCATCGCGCCGCGATACCCGCGGTTGACCCGCTCGAAGTAGATCCCGTAGAACGCCATGGAAAGCAGAGCGGCCACAGCGACCAGCGAGCCCAGGGCGACTTGGTGTCCGAGATTCCCGGCAAGTCGCGGCACCGCGTACAGCACAGCTCCGGCGACCGCAACGACTGTTCCAACGATGGTGCGCACCGGGGGCCACTTGCGAGCCATGACGCCTTCGGCGAGCAGCACCACAGCCGGCGTGAGCGACATGCCCAGTGCGGGCAGGGCGGGCCCGGCGAGGCTGATGGCGACGGTCGACAACAGCGTATAGGCCGTCACACCGGTCAGCGCGAGGATGGCCACCTGCCACCAGCGACAGGGGGGCGAAGGCGCGGCAACGGGGAGCGCCTCGCCGGCCGGTGCGGTTCGGGACGCCGACCACCAGGTGAGGGCGAGCAGGCCCAGGACGGTGAATCCGGTGCGGCCTGCCGATACCGTGGCGGTACTGGCCCCGCGGAGCGACGCCTGCACGATCAGCCAGGTCGAAGTGAGCAGGACGACCAGCGCAGCGGACTGCCAGGCCAACAGCGCCTTGCCGGCCCGCGCGGACACGCCGTAGTCAGGCGCCGCAGCGTGATCGGACCGGGCCAGTCTGCCGTCACCCACGCGCCTCACGGACCACGTCCTCGTATACGGTGCAGGTGCGCTGCACCATCAGGTCGGCGGTGTACAGCTCCCGGTACCGTTCGTGCGCGCTGGCCGTAAGCCGCCGGGCGCGGTCCGGGTGAGAGAGAACTGCCAAGGCGGCCTCGGCCAGGCCCTCGCGGTCCTCCGGGGTGACCAGCAGTCCGTCGATGTCCTTCCGAACCATCTCCGGGATGCCGCCGACCTCCGTCGCCACGATGGGGATGTTCGACGCCATCGCTTCGAGCACGACCAGATTGGCAGCATCGGCCCGCGACGGCACCAGCAGCATGTCGGCCCCGAGCTCCGCGGTCAGCGCGCCCGAGACGCTGCCGTAGAAGTGCACGTTGCCGGACAGGCCGAGTGCTGAGACCGTTCTGCGCACCAGCGATTCGTCCGGTCCGGTGCCGACGAGGTGCAGCTGCGCATGCGGTAGGGAGCGGAGGATCAGCTCGAATGCGAGGACGGCGGCATCGGCGCCCTTCTCCGGCGAAAGCCGCCCGCAGTACAGGATGTTGGGACCCGATGAGCCGTTCAGACGGAAGCCTGACGGTGCGGGAACGTCCACGCCGTTGGGTACATGGCGCACTCGGCCTGCATCGCCGAAGAACTTACCGATGGCCGCGTCGGCGAACTTGGCGACAGTGATGACCGGGAACTGTGCGTTCGCGGCCGAAGCCGCGCGCAGGAACGCATCGACGGGGTTGTACATGTGCTGCGTGTACACCAGCGGCACCCTCAGGGCCATCGACAGCTCGAGACCCCGAAAACCGGCGTGCATCAAGTGGGCGTGGACGATGTCGGGACCCCATTGTGCGCCCCGCGCGTGCAGCTCACGGGAGTCGTTCGGCTCGGCGGGGTCGGCCCCGTTCGGCAGGAGCGTCCGGTCGACGAAGACATCGGCGCCGGCCTCCCGGCACCGTTCGGTCAGGACACCGTCGCTCCCGGCGACGACCTTCACCGCCAGCCCTCGGCGCACTTGGTGGGCGACTTGGGTGGCGACATGGCTGACCGTTCCTCCGGTGGTCGGCCCGCACTGCACAAGATGGATGACGCGCATGTCTGATGAGTCCTTGTATAGGAGAGGAAGCCGGTCGGCCCGCGGTCAGCTGCCCTCGACGGAACGGGCCATCACGGGGTTCCCCGCGGTGAGTCCGCCGTCGACCGTCAGCACCGAGCCCGTGATCCAGGCGGCGCTGCCGGAGGCGAGGAAGCAGACAGCGGCCGCGACGTCGTCCGGCTCGCCGACCCTTCCGAGGGGGTACCACTGAGCGAGCGCGTCGAAGACCGTCGAATCCTTTGCCTCCTGCTCGGCCCATGCTGCTGTGCGGATCGTGCCGGGGTTGACCGCATTGGCGCGGATCCCGTAGGGGCCGTACTCGACGGCCAAGCTACGGGTGAACGACACCAGCGCGGCCTTGGCCGCGCTGTAGGACGGATGTCCGTAGAAGGCGAAGGCATTGACCGAGACGAGATTGACGATCACCCCGGTGCGCCGTGCCATCATCGAGGGAAGGACCGACTGGCAGCAGCGCACCGCGCCCTTGACGATCACGTCGAGGTCCGTGTCCCAGAGGCTGGTCGGAGCCTCGTGCAGTTTCGGCGGGATCGGGCACGCCACGATCGCGTTGTTCACCAGAAGATCGACCGGCCCGAATGTGCTCGCTGCGGTAGCGACCGCCGTGGCGACGCCTGCGTTGTCGGTGACGTCCATGGCGACACCGAGGGCGCGGTGTCCTTGTGCGGTCAGTTCGCCGGCGAGATCCTTGCATCCCCGTTCATCGATGTCTGTCACCACCACCGAGGCGCCCTCACGGGCCAGCCGCGTGGCCGTCACGCGCCCGATACCCCCGGCGGCACCGGTGATCAGGGCGACCTTCCCCGTCAAGTCGAAGCGGTCCGCAGCTGTCATGTCGAGATCCCCTTGTTCTCAATGGGCCACTGGGCTGTTCGCCCGCGACTGGCCGTTGTCGAAGTAATCGCGCAGTACCGGGTCCAGCGCCGGCACCGCGAGCGGAACTCCACCGCCCCGTAGGGACCGTGCCGCCAGTTCGCCGGCCGCGACCGCCATCCGGGCCGCAACCGGGGAGGTGCTGGTGCGAGCCCCCTCGCGGACAAAGTCGACGAACTCCTCGACCGCCTTCACGTCGGCGCCGTCGTGCCCTCCGGCGCTGTCCGGGATCCGGTACTCCGCATCGCCCCGCTCGTCGTAGTTGCGGCGGCCCTTGTTCCACACCCTGATCGCTCCGCCGGCCTCGTCGCCGAAGTTCTCCATCCGCCCTTCGTCGCCGATGACGGTGAAGCTGCGCCAGTAGTCGGGGGTGTAGTGGCACTGTTGATAGGCGGCCAGCACGCCGTTGTCCAGGCGCATGTTGACCAAGGACAGGTCCTCGACGTCGATGGTCGGGTTGAGGTCGCGCTGTGACCTCGGAGGCCAATTGTCCCGGGACAGCCAGTCGTCGGTCTTCGGCTGTCCGGCGGGACGCCGTGGAAGGTCGCCGTAGACGGTCAGGTCGCCCAGTGCCTGCACTGTTTCGGCGTAGCCACCGACTATCCAGTGCAAGGCGTCGAGGTCGTGGGCGGCCTTCTGGATCAGCAGGCTTCCGACCTTGGAGCGGTCGGCGTGCCAGTCCTTGAAGAAGAAGTCCCCGCCGTGGCCGACGAAGTGCCGCACCCACACGCTGCGTGGCCGCCCGATGTCACCCCGCTCGACGACCTCCTTCATCAAGCGGACGAACTGCATATGGCGCATGTTGTGTCCCACGTACAGGCGTGAACCGGTGTCATGGGCGGTCTGGAGGATGGCGTCGCACTCTGCCAGCGAAATGGCCATCGGCTTCTCGAGATAGACGGCCTTGCCCGCGCGCAGGGCATCGATGGCGATCTCGGCGTGCGTGTGATCCGGCGTCGCGACAAAGATCGCGTCCACGTCGTCCCGCTTCAGCAATTGGCGGTAGTCGGTACCGGCCGTGGCGTTGTCGAAGGACTCGGCCGCCCTCCGCGCGGTGGCCTCGTCCAGATCGGCCACCGCGGTGATCCGTGACCCTTCGCCGGGTGGACGGTGTGCGGTCTCGGCGAGACTGCGCCGAAGGCCGAGCCCGATGGCGCCGATTCGAAGATCATCCATAGCTCTGCGCACTCCCAAGATCTGTCGTGGGGTCGACCGGCACGCTCCAACAGTCGTACTTGGTAAGGCTGTTGGCGTGACGGTCAGGCCTGCGATCTCGCAACGCGGTGTCTGTGACGCATCCTCATAATGCTCAATGTTGATCTGTCTTGCAAGGATGCGAGCATGAATGAGCATCAGCGCCCATGGCCCTCGGCATCGAGGTCGCGCCGCACGAGCTCCTCGACCGGTCCCTGATCTGGAACCAGGCCCACCTGCTCCATGCGGTCGGCGAGTTCGACGTCGCAGATCAGGGGCCGTGTCAGAGCAATCCGACACGGCCCCTCGGTCGTTCCTGAGACTCCTCGAACTCCCGCTATTCCGGGGCGTCTTCCTTCATTTGCGGCGTCCCGTACCTGTTGCGCGCCGCGTACCACCACACCGTCGCCAGGATCAGCACCACGGCCAGGGCTGCCGACGAGTAGTTCATCGAGCCGATCGTCACCGGTGACGCCTGCGGCAGGCAGAACAGGATCGTCACGAACGCCACCCACGTCACCGCGGTCCAGCCGACCGGTCTGCTCCAGCGCCCCAGGTTCCAAGGGCCCGGGGTGAAGCGGTCGCCCGCGCGCAACCGCAGGAGGATCGGGATCGCGTACGCGGGCGTGATCCCGATGACGTTGATGGCGGTCACCGCACCGTACGCCGTCGCGGAGTACAGGGACGGCAGCGCGATCACCGCGGCGAGGCCCACGGACAGCCACACGGCGGGCACGGGGGTCCGGGTGCGGGCGCTCACCTTGCGCCACAGGGCCGAGCCCGGCAGCGCGTTGTCGCGGCTGAACGCGAACACCATGCGACTGGTGGCCGCCACCTCGGCATTGCCGCAGAACAGCTGGGCCACGATCACGATCAGGAGCAGTGCCGTCGCCCCCGACGTCCCGACGGCGTCGATCATGATCTGCGCGGGCGGCACCCCGGTGGCACTGTCCTGCGCGCCCGCGTAGTCCTGGATCGCGAACGTCAGGCCCGCGAGCAGCACGAACCCGGCGATCCACGAGACCCACACGGCCCGCACGATGCCCCGCGCCGCGGAGACGGAGGCGTTCGACGTCTCTTCCGAGAGGTGCGCGGACGCGTCGTAACCGGAGAACGTGTACTGCGCGAGGAGCAGGCCGATCGCGGCGACGTACAGCGGGTTGTGCCAGCCGGTGTCGTTGACGAACTCGGTGAACACGAAGGACGGCGACCGGTGGTGGTCGGGGACGATCGCGAGGACGCCGACGATCACGGCCACGCCCGCCAGGTGCCACCACACGCTGATCGAGTTGAGCAGGCTGACCAGGCGGACGTCGAAGAGGTTGAGGGCGGCGTGCACGAAGAGGATGGCGAGGAAGATCAGGAAGGTCGATCCCGGTGTCGGGTCGAAGCCGAACCGGAGGTTGAGGAGCGCGCCGGTGAACAGGGCCGCGCCGTAGTCGATTCCGGCGATCGCGCCGAGCAGGCCCAGGAGGTTGAGCCAGCCCGTGTACCAGCCCCAGCGGCGGCCACCGAGCCGGTCGGCCATGTAGTAGAGGGCACCGGACGTCGGATACGCGCTGGTGACCTCGGCGAGCGCCAGGGCGACGAGGAGGACGAAGAGGCCGACGCCCCCCCAGCCCCACATCATCACGGCCGGACCGCCGGTGCCGAGGCCGAATCCGTATAGCGTCATGCAGCCGGACAGGATGGAGATCACGGAGAAGCTGATGGCGAAGTTGCCGAAGCCGCCCATGCGGCGGGCCAGGACCGGCTGGTAGCCCAGCTCCCTGAGTCTGGCCTCCTCGTCCGGTGGCTGCCCGGCCGCTCCGGACGCCGCGGGGCTCGACGAAGTAGTGCGTATTTCCGGTGTGGACATGAGCTCCTCTTGTGGGGCGAGAGGCGTGAATTCGCGGATGACATACGGAGATTGACGGATCATCAGTCCAGAGGGAAGGGGTGCAGGGGCACCCTTGACTCTCTCGCGGGGGCTGTAGCAGGCTTCCCGCGGTGATCAGGAATGACAGCGGGCCGCGCGAAGGGGTCGTCCTCGCCATCGATCAGGGCACATCGGGGACGAAGGCCCTCGTCGTCTGCCCGCGCCGCGGCGTGATCGGTTCCGGCGCCGCGGCCGTACGTCCGCGCTACCTTCCTGGCGGCCTCGTCGAGGTCGAACCGGACGCGCTCCTGGGCTCGGTGCTCGACGCGGGGCGCCGCGCGCTGGCCGCGGCGGGCGAGCCCGTCCGCGCCGTCGGACTCGCCAACCAGGGCGAGACGGTCCTCGCCTGGGACCCCGCGTCCGGCAGGCCGCTGACGGACGCGATCGTCTGGCAGGACCGGCGGGCCGCACCGCTGTGCGAGGAACTCGCCCCGCACGCCGGTGAGTTGAAGCAACTGACCGGGCTGCCGCTCGACCCCTATTTCGCCGCTCCCAAGATGGCCTGGATCCGGCGCCACCTCACCCGCGACGGCGTCGTCACCACCAGCGACGCCTGGCTCGTCCACCGGCTCACCGGCGCGTTCGTCACCGACGCCGCCACGGCGGGACGCACGCAGCTCCTCGACCTGGACACCGTCGCATGGTCGCCCCGCGCCCTGGACATCTTCGGCCTCGGCGGCGAGCGGCTGCCGGACGTCGTCGATGCCGCGGGACCCGTCGGCACGACGAACGCCTTCGGCCCCGAACTCCCCCTGACCGGGCTCCTCGTGGACCAGCAGGCCGCGCTGCTCGCGCAGGACGTGACCGGGCGAGGAACCGCCAAGTGCACTTATGGAACAGGGGCGTTCCTGCTCGCCCCGACCGGTGGTCGCGCACACCGCGGTGACTCGGGACTGGCCAGTTGTGTCGCCTGGCGCCTTGCCGGGCGGAGCAGCTACTGCCTCGACGGGCAGGTCTACACGGCCGCCTCCGCCGTCCGCTGGCTCACCGACCTCGGGGTCATCGCGGGGGCCGAGGACATCGACCCGGTGGGATCGGCCGTGCCCGATACGGGCGGTGTCACCTTCGTGCCGGCCCTCGCCGGTCTCGCGGCGCCGTGGTGGCGCGGCGATCTGCGCGGCTCCCTGACGGGCCTCGGCCTGGACACGACCTCGGGTCACGTCGTCCGCGCCCTGTGCGAGGGGATCGCCGCGCAGGTCGTCTCGCTCGCGGACGCCGTCGCCGCCGACCTGGGCGAGCCGCTGCGCACCCTGCGCGTCGACGGCGGTCTGACCCGGTCGGCCCTGCTGATGCAGACCCAGGCGGACCTCCTCCAACTACCCGTAGAGGTCGCCGAGTTGCCCGACGCGACCGCGCTCGGCGTGGGTGTCGTCGCCCGGCTGGGGCTCGATCCCGCCCTCACCGTGCGGGACGCGGTCCCGCGCAGGCGGCCCGCCGCCGTGTACGAGCCGCGCATCGACCCGGCGCAGGCCGCCGAACGCCTCGACGGGTTCCGCTCGGCGGTGGCCACGCTCCTCGACCGCACACCGACGGCGTCCTCGTGACCGGCACGACCAAAGGGGCGCTGTCGTCCAAGGGGCCGCTGCCGTCCAGGCCCTACGACGTCGCGGTCGTCGGCGCCGGCGTCGTCGGTACCGCCATCGCCCGCGAACTGGCGCGCCACCCACGCCTGCGCATCGCTCTCGTGGAGGCGTCCGGCGATGTCGGCGACGGCACGTCCAAGGCCAACACGGCGATCCTGCACACCGGTTTCGACGCCGTGCCCGGCTCGCTGGAGTCCCGCCTCGTCAGGGAGGGGCAGCGACTCCTCGCCGCCTACGCGGCCGAGTCGGGAATCCCCGTCGAGCCGGTCGGCGCCCTGCTCGTTGCCTGGGACGAGGATCAACACGCAGCGCTGCCAGGCCTGTTGGAGAAGGCGAGGCGCAACGGATACGGCGCCGCGCGGATCATCGGCGCCGACGAGACCCGGGCTCGCGAGCCGCACCTCGGCCCCGGTGCGCTCGGCGCCCTCGACGTCCCGGGCGAGAGCATCATCTGCCCCTGGACGACCACACTGGCGTACGCCACCCAAGCGGTGCGCTCCGGCGTCGACCTGCACCTCAACTCGCGCGTGGTCTCGGTCGGTTCGGACGAGGTTGGCCATGTTCTGTCCACATCGCGCGGCGCGCTGCGGGCGCGGTTCCTCGTCAACGCGGCGGGGCTCCACGCCGACGTACTCGACCGGCTCGTCCTCGGGCGCGGCGACTTCACCGTCACCCCGCGCCGCGGCCAGCTCATCGTCTTCGACGAACTCGCCCGCGACCTGGTCGGGCACATCCTCCTTCCGGTGCCGACCGCGCTCGGCAAGGGCGTCCTCGTGGCACCGACCGTCTACGGCAACGTACTGCTCGGCCCGACCGCCGAGGACCTCGACGACAAGGCGGCCACCGGCACGACGGCGGACGGACTCGACGGGCTGCTCACGAAGGGGCGCCGCATCCTTCCGGCCCTGGTCGACGAGGAGGTCACCGCCGTCTACGCGGGCCTGCGGGCCGCCACCGAACACGACGACTACCGGATCCGCTGCCACGAGGACCGGCGCTATGTCACCGCGGGCGGCATCCGCTCGACCGGACTCACCGCGTCGATGGCGATCGCGGCGCACGTCACGTGCCTGATCGCCGATGCGGAACCCGGCCTCGGCCTCAAGGAGCCGGTCGACCTGACGCCCGTCCACATGCCCAACCTGGGCGAGGCCTTCCCCCGCCCCTACCAGCGCGCCGACCTCATCGCGACCGACCCCGCGTACGGCACCATCGTCTGCCACTGCGAGCGCGTGACCCGCGGCGAGATCAGGGACGCCCTGATCAGCACGGTCCCGCCCGCTTCCCTGGAGGGACTGCGCCGCAGGACCCGGGCGCGGGGCGGCCGGTGCCAGGGGTTCTACTGCGGGGCCGCGCTGCGTGAACTCCATGAGGGGCGGGGCGAATGGGGGCCGGCATGACGCGGCGGCGGCGGAGCGTCGACGTGGTCGTCGTCGGTGCGGGGCCCGCCGGGCTGGCCGTCGCCCGCGGTCTTGCCGAGCACGGCGCGGGCGTCGTGGAGGTCCTGGAGCGTGAGGCGGTGGCGGGCGGCGTGCCGCGGCACTGCCACCACCGCGGGTTCGGGCGGTGGGGCGTGACCGGGCCGCAGTACGCGGCCAGGACCGTCGAGGCCGCGCTCGGCTCCGGCGCACGCGTGCGGACCGGGGTCACCGCCACCGGATGGGCCGGGCCCCTCACCCTGGACACCACCGGCCCGCACGGGCTCGAACGCATCACCGCACGCGCCGTCGTCCTCGCCACCGGCGCGCGCGAACGTCCGCGCAGCGCACGCCTCGTCCCCGGCACCCGCCCCGCCGGAGTGCTCACCACCGGCGAGCTCCAGCAGGCCGTCCACCTCCATGGACAGGCGGTCGGCACCCGCGCGGTCGTCGTCGGCGCCGAACCGGTCGCTTACGCGGCCCTGTCCGCCCTGCGCCGCGCCGACGTCACCGTCGCCGCACTCACCACCGAGGAGCCGCGCCACCAACTGGGCCGGGCGCGGGCCGCGGCCGCCCGCATCGGTCACGGCGTCCCCGTCCTCACCGGCGCGACCGTGGCCGAACTCCTGGGCAGGGGACGGCTCTCAGGCGTGCGGCTGCGGCACCTCGACGGGCGGCTGACGACGGTCGACTGCGACACCGTGGTGTTCACCGGGGACTTCGTGCCGGACCACGAGCTGGCGCGGCGCGGGGGAGTGGCACTCGATCCCGGGACGCGGGGGCCCGCCGTCGACGGCGCGTTCCGCACCGGCGTCACGGGTGTCTTCGCCGTGGGGAACGTGCTGCACGCGGTGGAGCCGGCGCTGTGGGCGGCCCGGGAGGGCGCTCTCGCGGCCGACGCCGTACGCCGGTTCCTCGAGGGCGCCGGCCCGGCGTCCGGCGGACCCGCGATCGAGGTCGCGGCGCCCCTGCGCTGGGTGGCGCCGAACCGGGTGGCTCCGCAGGCGCCGGTGGACCGCTTCGTCCTGCGCACGTCGGAGGCGCTGGTGCGGCCCGTACTCGTCGTCACCCAGGACGGCCGCCGCCTGCACCGCCAGTACGTACCGCGCGGCGCTGTTCCCCACCGACCCCTGCATCTGGCGGGCCACTGGACGGAAAAGGCCGACCCCGCGGGCGGGCCGGTCCGGATCACGGTGGGCGGGCTCAGGGGCCGCATCTTCGGAGCGTCCATGGAGGGATGCGCTTCCGAGTAGTGCGGGTGGGCGTTCCGCAGCCGCTCGGGTTACGGGCCGTACCTGCCTATGGGCAGACAGGGCCCGATGAACTCCCGCTCTGCATAAGCCAGTTGCCCCGTGAGTGCTCCTGCGCCCTCTCCGCCGTAGTCACTGCTGTTCCCCGGCCCAGTACGCGGCCCGTACCTCCGCCTCCGCGAAGTCCCGGCGCGGCAGACACAGACCGAGGGACTGCTCCAAGGCGTGGAAGTACAGCTCGAACGTATTGGTCAACTCGGGGTGGTCCAACTCGGCACGGCGCACCGCCCGGTTGAGGAAGTCCAGCTCGCCGCCCCGCAGGTAGGGGGCGCGGCCGCGCTCGTACCAGATCAACTCCAGGATGCCCCAGTCGTCGTCGACACGGCGTCCGTCCCGCATGTAGTCCAGGGTGTAGATGGCCTTCGCGGAGGTGGCGGTCAGCCACACGCTCTCCTTGATCCCGAGCGCCGCGTACGCCTCCTTGTCGGCGAAGGACCCCGGTGGCGTGTCGTGGTACAGCAGGAAAGTCCACTCGCCCGCCTGCCCGAAACAGCAGCTCTCCCACTGGCGGTCCCAGTGGGCCCGGCCGCCGTCCACGGCCTGTAGGTCCTTCAAGCGCGTACCGGCCGCGACCTGCGCGGGATCGGCCCCGTACAGCAGGGCCAGCCGCTCGGCGTCGATGCTTCCCCCGGGCTCCGTGCGGAAGAAGGCAAGCGTCGTGTACGGGTCCTGCTCACGCCAGGACCTGGCTATCCAGGCGAGCCCCTCCAGCGGGTCACGCCCGCACGCCTCAACCGTCCCCGCGTCGTCCAGGCCGCCACTGCGGAACCGTCTGCCCCACGCCGCATCGATCCGGTCCAGCGCGTCGGCCACCTCCTCAAGACTGCCGCCGCGCCGACGCATCGCGGCCTCGGCGATCAGGTACAGCACCTGTTCGAGGTCGCGGGTGGCGAAGACCTCCCGGTAGGGACCGTGATGGCCGCGCACCGTGCCGTCCTCGTCCAGCAGCAGGCACAGGCCGTCGTCCTGCGCCTCCTCGGCGAGCTCGGCCCACTCCTCCAGCTCGTCTTCCGAGAGCGCCACGGGCGGCAGCCCGACCTCGTCCAGCAGGGCGTGCCGCGCGGCCACCTGCTGCCAGGCCTCGACAAGTGTCTGCTTGGTGATCTCCATGGCGTCAATATAAAAGGGGGCACTGACAACCGGCCGACCCCGCCGACCGGTTCAGCACTCGGCCGCTCAGGACCGGTACAGGGCCCGCCGTGTTGCCGCGAACCCGCCCCGCCGCGAGCAGCCGCGCGACGCCGACGCCTCCGCCCCGACCGCCACCGGCTCCCCCGAACACACCCAGCTTCCGGGCCGTCGGCGCCGGCTCGGCCACCACGTCTGCGAGCGGTGCCACGACCTCCGGGCCCGCCTCGTACGCCTGCCCCGTGGCACGGTCTGCCTCGGCTGCCCGGTGGTGCACCTTCGGAAAATGGCGCGGACACGCCCATTGTCAGGGTTGCGGTGAGGGAGTTACATGGTGCCCGCACGTGACGAAAGCGCTTTCTGCCGGTCGGGGAACCCCCTGGTCGGCAGCCCCTTCGTTGCCGCTCGGAGGCCGTATGAGACCGCCCCGCACCAGACGTACCGCCCTCGCCCGGACCGCCGTCCATGCCGGGATCGAACCGCGCGCGAGGCCCACCCGGTCCGACCGCCGCACGCTCCGTACCCGACGCACCGCCCTCGCCGCCGTGGCCCTCGCCTCGGCCGCCGTCCTCGCAGCCGCCGCGCTTCCCGCGCAGGCGAGCGGCCCCGCCTCCGCGGTTTCCGCGCAGCCCAACGGCCCTGTCTCACATGGCCCGTTGCGCTCCCATGCGGTGGCCGCCTACGACTTCGGTCACCCCGATCCCGCCGATCCCGCGAGGGAGCGGGACATCGGACGCTCCGGCACCCCGCTCACGCTCATCAACGGCGGCTCCGCGATGCGCGTCGACGACGAGGCGTACCGGGGCAGCTCGCCCGCTCTCCAGGTCCGTCAGCAGAACCCGGCCACGGCCGGCAACGACGACTGGAAAGCGGGTACTTGGGACGAGGGCGGAGTCGGTTCCCTCGGCGCGTTCAACAACGCGGAGTCCGCCACCGTCATGGGCTGGTTCAAGATGACGGGCGACAACCCCACGCTCAACTCCAACACCACCGACCCCACCGACCGCTACGGAGCGATCGGACTCGCCGGGGTGCTCTCCGGCACCAGTGACGGGCACGCCGTACGCGCGCTGCTCGAACTCATCCAGGTCAACGGCGAGTTGAAGCTCGTCGCGCTCGGCCGCCGCCTCGACAGCGGTGCCTCCCAGACCTTCGCCGCCTCCGCCGACTGGCAGAAGGTCCTGCCCCGCGGAGAGTGGGTCCATCTGGCCGCCACCTTCGACTTCCGTGACGGCACGATGGCCCTGTATCGCGACGGAAAGCCCCTCGACGGCTTCTACGTCACACCGGGTGACCCCTGGGAGCTCACCACCACACCGGCACCGCACCGCACCTCGCCGACCGACCCGCGCGGCATCAAGATCGGCGGCAGTTTCCCGCAGAACACGCGCGAGAACAACGCCTGCGACTGCCGCATGGACGATCTCCTCTTCCTGGACCGCGAGGTGACGGCGGGTCAGGTCCGCGCCGAGTACCGGCGCATGACGCGGGGCCGCTGACACCGCGTACCCCAGTTCTTGACCTCTTCCCAGCCGTACTCGCCATCCGAAGGGACCCGCATGGCAGCACGACGCAAGAACCCAAGACTCTGGGCGGCCTTCGCCGTCACCGCAACCCTGGCCCTCGGCGGACTCGCCGCACCCTCGCACGCCGACGAGCCCGCTCCCGCCGCCGCGGCAGCGGGTCTCACCGACCCGATCCCGGAGAAGCCCGCCCAGTCGACTACGGGCCTGGTCCTCACGGAGTACGCCCAGTTCCCCGAGTCGGAGCCGGTCCCGGCCCCCACGGACCCGCGCCTGATGCGCCACGCCAGGATCAACACCATCAACGAACTCCCCGACGGCTCGGGCCGGATGGCGACCCCGGACCTCAACGGGACGCTCTACCTGACCGACCCCAACACCGCCGGCGCGGACACCGGCGGCACCCCGCACCCGTACCTCGACGTCAAGGCCGCCTTCCCGAACTTCTTCTCGGGCCGCGGCCTCGGCCAGGGCTTCGGATACGCCGCGTTCCACCCGCAGTTCGCGAAGAACGGCCGCTTCTACACCATCCACACCGAACTCGCCTCGCAGGTCACCCAGGCCCCCGACTTCAAGCAGGCAGGCACCACCACCTATCACGGCGTCATCACCGAGTGGACCGCCGACGACCCGAAGGCCGCCGTCTTCCACGGCACCCACCGCGAGGTCCTGCGCATCGGCTTCACCGGCCAGGTGCACGGCATCCAGCAGATCGACTTCAACCCGACCGCGAAGCCCCACGACAAGGACTACGGGCTGCTCTACCTCGCCGTCGGCGACGGCGGCCAGGGCGTCGGCAACAGCGAACCGCAGAACATGGCGCTCCCGCACGGCAAGCTCCTGCGCATCGACCCGGCGGGCCGCAACAGCGCCAACGGCAAGTACGGCATCCCGGCCGCCAACCCGTTCGTGTCCACACCCGGCGCCCTCGGCGAGATCTACGCCGTCGGCATGCGCGACCCGCACCGCTTCAGCTGGGACACGGGCGGCAGCCACCGCATGTACCTCGGACACATCGGCGAGCACGCCATCGAGTCGGTCTACGAGGTCAAGGCCGGCGACAACTTCGGCTGGAGCGAACGCGAGGGCCCGTTCCTCTTCGACAAGAAGACCACCGACCCGTGCGCCCGCATCGCGCCCCTGCCCGCCGACGACGCCAAGTACGGCTACACCTACCCCGTCGCCGCGTACGACCACGACCCCGGAGCGGACTGGGACTGCCGCTCGGACGTGGGCCGGGCGATCGCCGGAGGCTTCGTCTACCGCGGCAAGGACGCGCCCGAGCTGCGCGGCACGTACATCTTCGGGGACCTCGTCGACGGGCGGATCCTGGCCGCCGACACCCGCGACATGCGCCGCGGAGCCGGTCTCGCGCCCCTCAAGTCGCTGATGCTGTTCGACCAGGCCACCGGCAAGAAGGTCACCATGCGCGACCTTGCCGGGGACCAGCGCGTCGACCTGCGCTTCGGCACCGACCTCGCCGGTGACCTGTACATCGTCTCCAAGGCGAACGGCAAGGTCTGGAAGGTCACCGGCACCCGCACCTTCGCCGACTGCAAGGTGGGCCACACCCCCACGACGCACACCACCGGCGCGGACAACTGGGCCCCGGTCACCCCCGCCAAGTGGGAGTTCACCCACCGCGAGACGGTCCTGACCGAGCCGGGCGTCTCCCGCCCCGGCCCGCGCCGCCCCTTCGAGTACGCCGTCCTCACCGCGGGCCCGCGCTACTCGAACGTCACGATCGAGGCCGAGGTACGCATCGACACCCCGGTCGACATCACCAACCGGGACGTCATCGTCGTCTGGGACTACAACTCGGACACCCAGTTCCAGTACGCGCACCTGTCCAGCGACAACAGCATCTACCCGCACAACGGCCTGTTCACGGTCGACAACGCGGACCGGCTGCGCATCGACGACCAGTGGAACGGCTCCTACGGCGCGCCCCCGGCCATCAAGGACGCCGCCTGGCACAAGGTCCGCCTCACGCACTGCGCGGACACCGGCGAGACGGCCGTCTACATGGACGGCAGCCGCACGCCACTGATCACGGGCACGGACCCGGTGTTCTCCTCGGGCCGCGTGGGCTTCGGCTCGTTCGACAACAACGGCCGGATCCGGAACCTGAAGGTCAAGGGGACGGTGGCTCGCGACTGACCCGGCAAGACCGAAAGCACGTGTGGGGGAGCCGGTCCGCTGTCCGGACGGACCGACTCCCCCCTGACCGTGCCGCCGTGCCGTCGTTACAGAATCGGCGGTGCGGCCTCGCGCTGGTGCGGGATGGCCACCACCCCCTGCTGGAGGGCCACCGTCCGCGTGGGTGCCGGTATGCGGATGCCCTCGGCCCGGTACCGGGCGTGCAGGCGCTTGATGAACTCGTGCTTGATCCGGTACTGGTCGCTGAACTCGCCGACGCCCAGGATGACCGTGAAACTGATTCTGGAATCGCCGAACGTGTGGAAGCGGATGGCCGGTTCATGGTCGGGGACGGCGCCGGTGATGTCGACCATGACGCTCTCGACGACCTCGGCCGTGACCCGCTCGACGTGCTCCAGGTCGCTGTCGTAGCCGACGCCGACCTGGACGAGCAGGGTCATCTCCTGCTCCGGGCGGCTGTAGTTCGTCATGTTGGTGGAGGCGAGCTTCGCGTTCGGGATGATGACCAGGTTGTTGGAGAGCTGACGCACCACCGTGTTACGCCAGTTGATGTCGACGACGTAACCCTCCTCGGCGCTGCTGAGCCGGATGTAGTCGCCCGGCTGCACGGTCTTGGACGCCAGGATGTGCACGCCCGCGAAGAGGTTCGCGAGAGTGTCCTGGAGCGCGAGCGCCACCGCGAGACCGCCGACGCCGAGGGCGGTCAGGAGCGGGGCGATGGAGATGCCCAGGGTCTGCAGGACCACCAGGAAGCCCACGGCGAGCACCACGACCCGCGTGATGTTCACGAAGATGGTGGCCGAGCCGGCGACCGCGGACCGCGACTGCGCCACCGACCGTACGAGCCCGGAGATCACCCGGCCCGCGGTGAACGTGGCGACGAGGATCAGCAGGGCCGTCAGCGTCACGGTGACGTTGTGCCGGGTCCGGGTGGTGAGCGGCAGCGCCGAGGCGGCCACGGCCAGGCCCGCGGCGACCGCGGCCCACGGCACGAGGGAGCGCAGCGCGTCCACGATGACGTCGTCGCCGCCCCAGCGCGTGCGGTCGGCCCGCACGCCCAGCCAGCGCAGCATCATGCGCAGGAGCAGCGCCGCCGCGAGTCCCGCGGCGACCGCGATCCCGGCCACGATCAGATCGTCGGGCGTCATCGCGCGGTTCACCGGCGGCCTCCCGCGCCGTGGCCGAGGCCGTCGTACGCCGCCGGGAGCGGCCATATGTGATGAGTCGTCACCTTGCTACCTGCTTGTCCGTAAGGGGTGCTGCCGCGCCTGCACCGACGCGCCGGGACATCCTGCCGCACGCGTCGCGCGCATGTGCGCGGGGGATGGCGCTCACCTGCGTCAACGCGGCACACGCGCGTCCGAGGTCAACTCCCCGGCCGCGCGCGTCCACTCGTCAGCGCGCCGTCCCCGCACCGTCGCCGCCGCCCAGCGCGGCGTACCGCGCGTGCGCCTCCAGGGAGTCCGACACGAACGGGTACTGGCGCATCGCGTTCGTCAGACCGGCCTCGGTGAGCCAGTCGTGCCAGACGATCTCGGAGGGGAGCGGCGCGACCGGCCCGTCGACGGTGACCTCGTGGACCCCGAGCCAGTACGGGCCGATCTCCCCGCGGCACAGGTACTTGAAGACGAAGCGGACCGGGGCCGTGACCCCGAGCTCCTCCGCGAGCTCGCGGGCCGCCGCGGCCTCGTACGACTCGCCCGCGTCGACACCCCCGCCGATCAGCCAGTTGTACCGCCCGGGGAACCGCGAGACGTGCGGCGCCCGGCGGTGCACGAGGATCCGCCCCGTGGGGTCGCGGCACACGACCGTCGCCACCCGGTGCAGCCATCCCTCGCGGACGGCGGAGCCCCGGTCCACCGTGCCCAGTACGCGGTCCTGTTCGTCCACGCGGTCCACCAGTTCGCTCATGCGGCCACGATGGCAGATGCCGCCGGACGTCACCGCACCGGCACCGCCCTCCCCTCGCGCGCCGACCGGTACGCCGCGGTGACGATCCGCAGGGAACGCAGCCCTGATTCGCCGTCCGTCATGCTCGTCCCGCCGTCGCTCCCGTACAGGAACGAGTGGAGCATCAGGGCATCCAGGTTGACGCCGTAGGGCAGTTCGAAGGGCGCGCGGGACGTCTCGCTGAAGCCGTGGACCTTCTGGTCGAAGGCGTCCATCTCCAGGGTCGCCCGCTCGCCGATCACCTGCATCTGCAACCCGCCCCAGGCGGGGTGGTGTTGGGGCTGGCTCCAGCTGCAGTCGATCGTCGCGACCGCCCCGTTCGCGTACTCGACCGTGACGAGCCCCGCGGTGTCCGCGTCCACCCGCCCCTCGTGGAGCACGTTGTTGACCTGTGCGTACACCGTGGTCGCGGGGGACTCCTCGAAGAGGTCGTCCAGAAGGTCCGCGATGTGCACGGTGTGGTCCATCAGGGCTCCTCCGCCTGCCAGTTGAGGGTCGGCGAACCAGCGGCGTCGCGCGGCCGGCAGATAGCCGTTGTTGGCACCGGACACCGCGAGGACGCCTCCCGTCGTGCCCGATCGCACGGCGTCGCGGACCGCCGTGTAGGCCGGGCTGAAGCGGACGGGGTGCGCCACCGCGAGCCGCACGCCTGCGGCGCGGCACGCCGCGACCATCGCCGCGCCGTCCTCCTCCGTCGTCGCGAGGGGCTTCTCGCACAGCACGTCCACGCCGTGCGCCGCCGCCAGCTCCACGAGGGGCCGGTGGCGGACGTTCTCCGAACAGACGACGACCTTGTCGGGACCCCAGGCGAACAGCTCCTCGTACGAGTCCACGTAGGCCACCCCGAGCCGGTCGGCGAACTCCCGGCCGCGGACCTCGCCCGGAGCCGCCAGATCCGTGTCCGGGTCGGCCGCAAGGACCTCGACGCCTTGCATCCCGTCGAGCAGGCGGGCGAACCCGCCCGCGTGGACGTGCGCGAACGACAGCACTCCGACCTTCATCGGGCCGCCTCCTCGGAGATCTTGAGTTCGACGGGTTCGCCGCTGCGGGCCGAGGCGGCCGCCGCTGCCGCGATCCGCACCGCCTCGACGCCGTCGCGGGCCGTCACGCGGGGAGCGGGCCCGCCTTCCACCGCCCTGGCGAACTCGCGCAGCTCGGTGAGGTACGGGCTCTCCGTCATCGGGCTGCCGGGAATGCCCTCGCCGTCCGGCCGTGCGCCCTGGGCGAGGACGCGGAACCCGGGCAGGGCCGTCGAGTCGTGCTCCAGGATCCCGTCCGGTCCCGCGACGCGGAACGTCGTACGGAACTGGAGGTCGGGCAGGCCCCACACGCCGAGGACGTGGCTGATCGCGCCCGACGCGTGGGTCAGCACCGCCGTGCCGACCGCGACGTCGCCGCGTTTCGCGCCCGGCTCCTGGCGGCCGCGGAGCCGCGCGTGGACGCGTACGACTTCGCCCGCGAGCATGCGCGCGAAGTCGATGTCGTGGATCATCTGGTCCATCAGGATGCCGCCGGACAGGTCCGGGTCGCAGAACCACGGCGCCCACACCGGATAGGCGCCCGAGCGGGTGAAGCGCAGTACGGCAGGCGTCCCGATTCCGCCGTCGGCGACGGACCGCGCCATCGCCGCGTACGCGGGGAAGTAGCGGACCACGTGCGCGGGGAAGAGCAGGACGCCCGCCGCCTCGGCCGCGTCCGCCATCTCGGCGGCCTCGGACGCGGTGAGGGCGAGCGGCTTCTCGCAGATGACGTGCTTGCCGGCGGCGATCGCGTCGAGGGCGATGTCCCGGTGGGTGAACGTGGGTGTGCAGATGTCGACGACGGTGGAGCGGTCCAGGAGACCGGCCAGGCTGTGCGTGGCCGTCACACCGGACGTGGCGTATTTCTCGGCGAGTTTCTCCGCGTTGCCGTCCGTGGAGAGGATGGTGACGCGTGCGCCCAGCTCGATCCACGCGGGCAGATGGGCTCGGGCGATGCCGCCCGCGCCGATCAGCCCCACATCGAGGCGTGTCATGTCGTTCCTTTCCGGAAACGGGGGTTCGAGTTGTTGGCTGTTTACAGCGCATGAGCGAGTGTTGGCGTGTGTGCGTGTCCTGGCCTGATTGCTGATCCGTGGATGGCGCTGCCTGTGCAGGAGTTCGGTGGGGAGCGGGAGTTTGTGCGCCGAATGGGTGACCTTGGGGGCGGGCGGTCGTTGGGTGTGGTGGCGGACGTTTCGGTGTCGGGTGGGGGTGAAGTGGTGGGTGGGTTGCGGGCGTTGGCTGTGCCATTTGTGGCGGCGGGTCCTTCTGGGGTGGCCATTCGTACCCGCCTGAAGGGTCTGACCGCCGGAGATGTGGAGGTGCTGCGCCGGGTGGGGGCGCGCATGGGTTCGCTGGCGTCGAGGGATCTGGCGGTGCGCTCCCGGCAGGGCCTTGCACATTCCGCCGGGACGTGGGCGGTGCGTAAGCGGGAGGTGACCGCGGCCTCGTCGTCGCGATGGGCCGGCAGCGTGACGAAGGCCACGCACGATCAGTGGGCGCTGGCCCGCCGCGGGCACCACGCCCACCTGCAGTCTTTGGAGGCGGGGGTGCGCATGCTGCGGCGCCGGCTGTCCCTGCCGCTGGGCGAGAAGGGCAGCAATCATGCCCCGGGCGGCTATGGCACACGTCGGGAGTGGCACGCGAAATCCCGGCGCCTGCAGGTGCTGGAGCAGCGGCTCGCGAGGGCGCGGGCGGACTGGACGGCCGGTCGGGTCCATGTGGTGCGCGGCGGCAAACGGCTGGCCCGCATACGCCAGCACCTCGATCAGGCCGGGCTCAGCGAGCAGGCGTGGCGGGAGCAGTGGGAGGCGGCCCGCTCCTTTCTGCAGGCCGACGGAGAGTCCGGGAAGCGCTGCGGCAACGAGACCGTTCGCATCACGCCCGAGGGTGAGGTCAGTATCAAACTCCCGGCGCCGCTGGGCGGGTTGGCGAATGCTTCGCACGGCCGGTATGTGCTGTCCGGGCGGGTGCGGTTCGCCCACCGTGGCGAGGAGTGGGGGGATCGGGTGGCGGCGAACCGGGCCATCGCCTACCGCATCCACCACGACGTACAGCGCGGCCGCTGGTATGTGACCGCATCCTGGCAGCGCCCGGTCACACCGAGCATTCCGATCGAGGCCGCGCTGGCGCAGGGGGTGATCGGGGTGGATACCAACGCCGATCACCTGGCCGCCTGGCGGCTGGACATGCACGGCAACCCGATCAGCAACCCACGGCGCTTCTTCTACGATCTGTCCGGTACCACCGAACATCGCGACGCCCAGGTCCGCCATGCGCTGACCCGCCTGATCAACTGGGCCACCACTTGCGGCGTCCGGGCGATCGCGGTGGAGGATCTGGACTTCACGGCGGCCAAGACCCGGGAGAAGCACGGCCGCAAGAGGTGCTTCCGGCGGCTGATCTCCGGGATGCCGACGGGGAAGCTGCGGGCCCGGCTGGTCTCGATGGCCGATGCCACCGCCATCGCGGTCATCGCCGTGGATGCGGCCTACACCTCCAAGTGGGGCGCGAAGCACTGGCAGAAGCCCCTCACCTCCGACAAGCGGAAGACCACCGGTCACGATGCGGCGAGCATCGCGATCGGACGGCGTGCCCTGGGACATCCGATCCGGCGACGGACGGCACCGCCCCGCACCCACCAGAGCGACGGATGCGGGCATCGGACCGTCCAGGCCGGCCCGGACACCCCAGGGTGCGAGGAACCCCGCCCCCGCGTTCCCGGACCACGGACACGATCCGTGCCGCCCGGACGCGGAGTGCATGCGGGCAACCAGCGTGTCCAAGACCGTTCGGGACACGCGGCTGAGCACGAGCCCTGGCAACAGGACTCACTCCCGCTCAGTCTTTAGAAACGGTAGAAGTTCTTCTGCCGGTCCATCTCGGTGGCGATCCCGTACACCCGCGTCCGCGGGTTCGTCAGCTCGCGCGCCGAGTCCCGAACGTCGTCCCAGGTCCTGGAGGCGTCGGGGTGGCCGACGCCGGCCTTGTCGACGGCCGAGCGGGGTGCGGTCGCGGGCCGCGTACCGGTCGAGCGGCTCCAGGACGCCGTTGGCCGCGTACAGCTGGATGTTCACGGCGTTCATCCAGAACACGTCCGGGGCGGTCCCGCCGCGCATCGAGGTCCTGAGCGTCGTCCAGTACGAGCTCCAGGGCGTGAGCTGGATGTCCACGGAGATGTCGGGATTCTTGGCCTCGAACGCCTTCACGATCTGCTGCATGCCCGCGAGCTGGGCCTGGTCCCAGATGCCGTACGAGATGGTGGTGCGGCCGCCGCCGCCCGACGAGGTGGAACCGGAAGCCCCGCCGCCGCTGTCGCAGGCGGCCACGAGGGGCGTGGCCGCGAGCGCACCGGCGAGAAGCGTTCTCCTGCGCATACGCGCCTCCGGAGGGTGAGGGGGACGGTGTGAGGTCAGGGTGCGGGGGACGGGCGCAACGGGCCTGTTCCATAAGGGAGATGAGCGTCCAGAGCGTCCAGCGCGCGGCGCACCGCACCGAGGGCCACGCCCTCACGGCCGAGCGCGCTGACCGCGATGCGCGGCACGTGCAGCGTCAGTGGCCGCAGATGTTCCGTGAGCAGGGGCCCGAGCGGCTCACCGACCGGGGCGAGCGCGCCCGAGAGGACCATGAGCTCGGGGTCCAGGGCGAGAACCAGCGCGGCGATGCCCGGGGCGACCCCGGCGAGATAGTCGTCGAGCACGGCCCGCGCCCCCGCGTCCCCGGCCCGCACAGCCCGCGCGAGGGCGTCCGTCTCGGACTCGCCCGCGAGCCGCTCACCGTCCCACGCCAGCCACATCTGCGCGGCGTCCAGGCCGAGTTGGGGCAGGATCCCCAGCTCGCCCGCTCCGCCGCGGCGCCCCCGGTGCAGCTTGCCGTTGATCATCAGCCCGCAGGAGATGCGCCGCCCCACCAGGACGCACGCCACGTCGTCCGCGAGCGTCGCCGCGCCCTGCCAGTGCTCGGCGAGCACCGCGAGATTCACGTCGTTCTCGACGAGGATCCGGCACGGGAAGTCGTCGGCGAGCCGTCGCGCGAGATCCAGGTCGGTCCACTCGGGGACGATCACCGAGCGGATCCGGCCCGTGTCGTCGACCATGCCCGGCACACCGATGCCGATGGCCCAGACGGCCTCGGCCCGCAGATTCTGCTCGACGAGGAAGCGCCGCAGCCGCACGCGGAGCAGCTCGATGCGCTCCCTGCCGCTCAACTCCTCGGCGATGTCCTCCCGTTCACGCGCGACGACCTCGCCGTCGAGCCGGGCGAGCACCAGCACGATCTTGCGCAGTCCGATGTCGACACCGACGACGTGCCCGGCCTCGGCCCGGAAGCGCAGCCGGCGCGCCGGGCGGCCGGGGGTGCGCCCGGCGGGCGGAGCGCCGGTCTCGGCGATCCAGCCCTGCGAGACGAGCTCGTCGACCAGTGCCTCGACCGTCGGCCGCGACAGCCCGGCCGCCCGCGCCAGCTGGCTGACGGTCTGCGGGCTCTCCCTGCGCAACGCCCGCAGGACCACACCCGTATTGAGCCCGCGCAACGCCGCAAGGTCGTGCCCACGCGCCCCAGCCATGCCGACTCGCTCCCCTCACATCGGGTTGCGCAGGACTGTTGCATATCCCGACTCCCTTGGGAACCCTGCCGGTTGAGCCGGTTACGCAGAACTCTTGCGAATTGCCTTCGCGGGCCCACGGCCGGCGACGGGGGCGAGAGCCATGGCGGCCACCCGGGTGACCCGCGACCCCCAAGGGGCGGATCGCCACAGATGGCCCATTGACGCGCTTTCGGCTCAGCATTGAGGGTGGAGGCATGACGCGACTGTCCGAGCATCTGCGCCAGGCCACCCCCGTCGTCGCCGAACGCGGGGAGGGCGTCCATCTCTACGGCACCGACGGCCGCCGATATCTGGACTTCACCGCCGGGATCGGCGTCACCAGCACCGGCCACTGCCATCCGCGCGTGGTCGCCGCCGCCCAGGAGCAGGTGGCCACCCTCATCCACGGCCAGTACACGACCGTCCTGCACCGGCCCCTGCAGCGCCTCGTCGAGAAGCTGGGATCCGTACTGCCCGAAGGACTCGACAGCCTGTTCTTCGCCAACTCCGGCAGCGAGGCCGTCGAGGCGGCCATGCGGCTCGCCCGGCACGCCACCGGCCGGCCCAACATCGTCGTCGCGCACGGCGGCTTCCACGGCCGCACCGTCGCCGCCGCCTCCCTCACCACGTCCGGCACGAAGATCCGTACCGGCTTTGGTCCGCTGATGGCGGGCGTCGCCATCACGCCCTTCCCGAACGCCTACCACTACGGCTGGGACGAGGACACCGCGACGCGGTTCGCGCTGCGCGAGTTCGACCACCTCCTCCAGACCGTCTCCGACCCGGACGACACCGCCGCGATCCTCGTCGAACCCGTCCTCGGCGAAGGCGGCTACGTCCCCGCCAACTCCGCCTTCCTGCAAGGACTCAGGGAGCGCGCCGACCGCCACGGCATCCTGCTCATCCTCGACGAGGTGCAGACCGGCGTCGGCCGCACCGGACGTTTCTGGGGCCACGACCACTTCGGCGTACGCCCCGACGTCCTCATCACCGCCAAGGGCCTCGCCAGCGGCTTCCCGCTCTCCGGGATCGCCGCCCCCGAGGCACTGATGCACAAGGCGCGGCCCGGCTCCCAGGGCGGCACCTACGGCGGCAACGCCGTCGCCTGCGCCGCCGCGGTCGCCACCCTGGAGGTCGTCGAGGAGGAAGGCCTCGTCGCCAACGCGGCCGCCATGGGCGCCCGCCTGCGCTCCGGCCTGGAGGACATCGCCGCGAAGACCGAGGCGATCGGCGATGTACGGGGCCTCGGCCTGATGCTCGCCAGCGAGTTCACCACCCCCGACGGGGAACCCGACGCGGCCACCGCCGTACGTGCCCAGCAGGCCGCCGCCGACGAAGGACTGCTGCTCCTGCTCTGCGGCCCCTGGGGCAACGTGGTGCGGATGATTCCCGCGCTCATCGTCGACGAGGGGCAGATCGACGACGGCCTGCGGGCCTGGGCCGCGGCCGTGGAGACCGCGACGGCAACCCGCTGACCAGCGACGGAGGAACACGCATGACCACGACCCACCCCACGCCCCAAGTCGTCGAGGACGTCCCCAAGCAGCTCCTCGTAGGCGGCCGCCTTCAGGACGCGGCCGGGGGCCGCACCTTCTCCGTCGACAACCCGGCCACCGGCAGGAGCCTGTGCGAGGTCGCCGACGCGGGCCCCGACGACGGCCGCCGCGCAGCCGAGGCCGCCGCGGCCGCACAGGAATCATGGGCCGCCACCGCGCCCCGCGCGCGGAGCGAGATCCTGCGCCGCGCCTACGAGATCATCATCGCCCGCACCGACGAACTCGCTCTCCTCATGACGCTGGAGATGGGCAAGCCCCTCGCCGAGGCGCGTGGCGAGGTCGCGTACGCCGCCGAATTCTTCCGCTGGTTCTCCGAGGAGGCCGTACGCATCGAGGGCGGGTTCGCGCCCTCGCCCGACGGCCGCAGCCGCCACCTGATCATGCGCAGGCCCGTCGGCCCCTGTCTGCTCGTCACCCCCTGGAACTTCCCGCTCGCCATGGGCACCCGCAAGATCGGCCCGGCCGTCGCCGCGGGCTGCACCATGGTCCTCAAACCCGCGCCGCAGACACCCCTGTGCACCCTGGCCCTGGCCGGGATCCTCACCGAGGCGGGCCTGCCCGACGGCGTCCTGAACGTCGTCACCACCACGGACGCGGGCGCCCTCGTCGAACCGATGCTGCGCGGCGGACTCATCCGCAAGCTGTCCTTCACCGGGTCCACCCAGGTCGGCCGGATCCTCCTCGCCCAGTGCGCCGACACCGTCGTGCGTACCTCGATGGAGCTCGGCGGGAACGCGCCGCTCATCGTCTTCGACGACGCGGACCTCGACACGGCCGTCGAGGGCGCCATGATGGCGAAGATGCGCAACATGGGGGAGGCGTGCACGGCCGCGAACCGCATCTTCGTGCACAGCTCCGTCGCCGACGAGTTCGCCTCCCGGCTCGCCGCGCGCATGAGCGCCCTCACCGTCGGCCCCGGCACCGAACCGGGCACGAACGTCGGGCCGCTCATCGACGCCGCGGGCCGCGACAAGGTCGACCGGCTCGTCCGGGACGCGGTGGACCGTGGCGCGAAGGTCCTCACCGGAGGTGAACTCCCGGACAGAGAAGGCTACTTCTACCCGCCGACCGTTCTCGTGAGGGTGCCGCGCGACGCCGGTCTCACCGGGACCGAGATCTTCGGCCCCGTCGCGGCCCTCTTCACGTTCGACGACGAGGACGAGGTGGTGCGCGCCGCCAACGACACCGAATGGGGCCTCGTCAGCTACCTCTTCACCCGCGACCTCGACCGGGCGCTGCGCGTCGGGGAACGCCTCGAGACGGGCATGGTCGGTCTCAACACCGGCCTCGTCTCCAACCCGGCCGCACCCTTCGGCGGAGTCAAGCAGTCCGGCATCGGCCGGGAAGGAGGCAGGGTCGGCATCGACGAGTTCCTGGAGTACAAGTACCTGGCGATCCCGGCGCCTGGGCAGTGACGCGCAGGCGGCTCCTCAGAGGCGCTCCAGTGCGCGGAACGCCATTAACTCCGCCACCAACTCCCTTGCCAGGGGAGCAAGTTCACGAATCGGCAGTGGCCGTCCGGAGTTGAGGACCCGCAGTACGGCGGCCAGGTCGGCGGCCGGCAGCTCCGTGGCCGCCACCTGGCCGCACGCGGAGAACAGCCGCCGGCCGGCGGCCTCGCTCCACAGCACGCGCTCCGTGGCGCGCACGACGTCGTCGTCGCCGAACCTGCCGCGCGGCGCCGGCGGCGGCACGGGCCAAAAGCCCCCGGCCGTCCAGTGCCGCAGGGAGTGCCGGGCGACGCGTTCCTCCAGCGGCCCGTGTGCGCCCACCGCACGGAAGTGCGCGAGTGCGCGCTCCAGAGGCGCGGGCAGCTCCGCCCCCGCCCCCGCCCCCGCCTCGGCGTCGGGCACGAGCAGCACCTCCTCGCCGGACGGACCGGCGCCCGTGGGATCCGGGTCCGGCGCGAGGAGGGTCTCGGGCGTCACGTCGTGCAGCAGGCCGTACAGCTCGGACGCCGCCTGCCGCCCTTCCCGTACGACGCTCACGCGCACGCCGGTCGACGCCCACCCGGCGTAGGGCTCGGCGACGGGGGAGAAGTGCGACGGCCAGTACAACAGGTCACCCGGATTCGCCTCGACGGTGAAGGATCCGCCCCGGTCCGCCGCGCCGAACCGCATCCGCTGCCGACCGCCCAGCACGAACAGGAACGTCGCGACGCGCTGCCCGGGAAGCGCCTCGGCGAGCGGCTGCTCGTACGTCCCGTGCACCAGCGTGGTGTACGCACTCTGCACGGGCTGCCCCTCGCGCGCCCACAGACCGGCGAAGAAGTCGCGCTCGCGCGCCCACAGCGGATGGTGGAACGCGTGGAACGCGTGAAGCGAGAGGGAGTACGGCTCGCCGCAGAGCTGCCGGACGAGGCGCTGGTGGTAGCCCGCGAACGAGCCGTCCCGCGGCTGCGGCAGGAAGTCGCCGGGGTCGGCCTGGGGCTCGCCGCCGACCGCGAACCCCGCGTAGGGCGGCACGCCGAACGGCCCGCCGCGGCGACGGCGGTCTCGAACACCTCGTGCGCCTCGAAGGGGGCGGGCGCGACCGACTTGAACAGCACGGGGCGCCGGTCCCAGTACCGCTCGCCGAAGACCCGCCAGTCGAGCCGGCCGAGCCGGTCCGGCTGCCCCTGTTCGGCCGGGGTGGCGGGAGCGGGAGGGCGGCGTGCGGGCTCGGAGGCGCGGGGATCCTCCCTCATACCGCCCCGTCTTCGTCCACCAGTTCGATGGCGCGTAGGCGATGCAGGTCGGACAGGAGCGCGATCAGCATCTTCACGGGCATCCGCGAGCTGTGGCCCAACTCCCCTATGTCGAGAGCCCTTCCGGACCGCAGCACGTCCCTGACGCGTTCGGGTGCGGCCCCCTCGACCGACAGGGTGTGCCCGTTCGCGGCCCACACGGCGCGTCCCGGCCCGTCCGGTACGCGGAAGAGCTGGGCCGAGGCCCGTATGCGCAGGCCGGGGTGCAGGGGTACGGCCGGTCGTGGCGGGGGCGCCGGTTCGAGACCCGCCGCCGACCTGCGGGCCGCCCAGGCCACGCGCAACTCCCTTGCCGTTCCCGGGCCGGCGGCGAGCCCGGCGAACAGCCGCGCGGCGCCCGCGACAGGCTCCGCAGCGCCGATCTCTCCGTCCGGGCTCGCGGGAGGAGGGAACGGCAGGACGCCGGGGCCGCCCGCGTAGGCGGGGTCTTCCTGCATCCGGTCCGCGAGGAGTCCCCGCACGTGGGTGAGGACGGCGGCGCGACGGGCGGGGACGACGAGCCGTAACGTGGTGCAGCCGTCGAGGTAGTGATCGAGATGGCGGCAGCCGGCCGGCCAGTACAGCAAGTCCCCCGTTCCAGCCGCGAGTTGATACTCGGTGCCGGTGTGCTCGGGCCAGAGTCTGACCGTCATCGTCCCGGAGAGTACCCACGTGAGCGCGAACGAGCCGGGGCGCGGGGCGGGTGCGTCCGGTCCGGTGCAGTGCTCTCCGAGGGCGAGTTCGGCCGTCACGGGCAGGGCGGGCCAGCCCACCGCCCGCCACAGCCCGCAGACGAGTTCGCGCACGCGCGCCCAGACTCCGAAGTCCCGCCACAGCGGCTGCCGCACGGTCAACAGCCAGCCGGATCCGGCGAGTTGACGGTTCAGTCGTTCCCGGTAGGCGTCCGGGCCCGGGTCGTGGTGGCCGGGCAGCAGTGCGCCCGGGGCGCGTAATCGGCCCTGCTTCGCGGTGGCGAAGCGGACGCCTGCCGCGTCCTCGGCGGGCGGTGCGCAGGAGGCGGCGACGACCCCGTACGCCTGCTCCGGTGCGAGGCCCGGGGCGAACGGAATCGCGGCGGGCTCCTTGCCCCAGTGCGCTTCGGCGAACCGTTTCCACCTGGCGGAGAGGTCGGGCTCTGTCGCATTCATGGCGTCGAGAATCTGTCAGAGCGCGATCGAGCGAGTCAACGGTTGACCCGTAATCGGCAGACATATGGCGCGGAAGCGGTGCTGCGTCCCAGTGGTCCGCCGTGGTTCGCGGTGGCCCCCCGTGACCCGTCCGGCACGGAACGGGGAGGGGTGCGGGCCTGGTCGAGCGGCGGCTGAAAGGTGAAGAAACTGTGGAATCTGGAGCGCTCCAGCGGCGGTATGTCGGATTCCCATGTATTCACCACGGAGTTGCCGCCGGTAACCCTTAGCGGCCTTGATCAGCGGAGATCGCAGACATGGGATCGTATGTACGAGCCCGCTGCGGAGGTTCTGCGGCCGAACCCGAAAGGTGATCTGCATGCCCCTCGCGCTGTTCAGGAGGAGCCGGGCCGGACGCGACTCGCGCGGGGCAGGGCTGGTGCACCCTGTGCCGCACGGTGCCGGCGCCTTCCACTGTGAAGTGGCCGACCCCATGGGGCAGCCGATGGCGGGAGCGGACGTCACCGTGACGCAGGTCGGCAACGGCCGTATCGCGGCGAAGGTGACCAGCGACCCGTACGGCCTCGTCTTCCTCACACTGCCGCCCGGCCGGTACGGCGTCATGATCGCGGCCAACGGCCTGAAGCCCCATCAGCAGACCGTCGACGTCGTCGCCGGCGAGACGCTCCCGCTGACCTCCGTGCAGCTGAACATGGGACGGCCGCCGGAGCTGCCGCAGCCCGGCACCTGGCTCTTCGACCCGCCGCACACCGCGATCCGGTTCATCGCCAAGCACGTCGGCATGGCCCACGTCCACGGCCGGTTCACCCGCTTCGACGGCGGCATCCAGGTCGCGGACGACATGGCGGACTCGCGGGTCGAGGTGCAGATCGACGCGGCGAGCATCACGACCGGGAACAAGACCCGGGACAACCACCTGCGTTCGGCCGACTTCCTCGATGTCGAGCGCTACCCGTACATCCACTTCTCCTCCGACCGCTTCGTGTATCGCGGCGGCACCAAGTGGACGATCCAGGGCGCCCTCACCATGCACGGCGTCAGCCGCACGGTGGAGCTGGACACCGGCTATCTCGGCATGGTCAACGGCGGTTACGCGGAGGAACTGCGCTGCGCGGCCCTCGCCACGGCCGAACTCCACCGCGAGGACTACACCTTGGACTGGCGGAGCATGCTGGCCCGGGGCATCGCCGTGGTCGGCCCCACGGTGAAGCTGGAGCTCGACATCCAGGCGATGTACCACAGCCACGACACGCCCACGCCGCCGGAGTAGGGCGCGAACGCCTGGGTCCACGGATTCCGCCGACCCGTGGACCCAGTACGACGGCGATCGGGGCTCAGGCGGATTCGAGGAGCGGGCGGATCTCGATCGTCTCCGGAGTAGGCAGGGACTTGGCCAGTTCGACGGCCTCCGCACGGTCGGCCACCTCCACCACGAACCAGCCGCCGAGGGTCTCCTCGCCGGTGTGCGCGGGCCCGTCGGTCACCGATGACGCCCCGTCGGACGTCTTGCGCACGGTCGCCGGGCTGTTGTTCTCGGTGTCCAGGGCGTCGCCGCCCACCAGCTTTCCGGCCGCCGCGAGCTTGCCGATCCAGTTCTCGTAATCCGCGCGGTAGGTGTCCCGGTCGGCCTGGATCCGGCGGCGGGACTCATCGGTCTCAAAGATCACGAGGGCGTATTTCACGGATGTTCCTCTCGGGCCGCCGTGCGGGCGGCCGTTGTTGACGTCTGGCGGGTGTGAGGGAGTCGTCCGTCAGGTGGCGCTGTCCACCGAGGCGATGCGGGCCAGCGCACCGATCTCCAGAGCTGCCCACAAGGCGCCGTCGGCACCGACGGTGATGCCGTGCGGCTCGGAGCCGGGGGTGGGCAGGTCGTGCACGGTGATGGTGCCGTCGGGAGTGATCGAGCCGACGCGGTTGCCGCCCCAGTCGGTGAACCACGCGGTGCCGTCGTCGGCGACGGTGATGGCGTGGGGCCGCGCTGCGCGGTCGGGGAGCGGGAATTCGGTGATCTTCCCGTCGGGGGTGATCCGTCCGATCTGACCGGCGGCGATTTCGACGAACCACAGTGCCCCGTCGCGCCCGGCGGTGATGCCCACCGGTGCGGCGTTCTCGGTCGGCAGTGGGTGGAGGGTCACTGCGCCGTCCATGCCGATCCGGCCGACAGCGTTCGTCTGGTTGAGCGTGAACCACATCGCGCCGTCGTCGCCGGCGGTGATCGCGGAAGGGAACGCGCCCGTGACGGGGAGCGGGAACTCGGTGACCAGGCCGTCGGGTGTGATGCGACCGATGCGGTCGGCGGCGGTCTCGGTGAACCACAGGGCGCCGTCCGGCCCTGCTGCGATGCCGAAGGGCCCGCAGTCGGGGGTGGGTATCGCGAAGTCTTCGATGAGGCCGCCGGTGGTGATCCGCCCGATGCGGTGGGCCTGGTACTGGGTGAACCACAGGGCGTCGTCGGGGCCGTGCACGATGACGGTCGGCCCGCACGCGGGGTCGAGCTGGTGGCTCGTGGGTTCTTCGCCGGGGACCAGCCGACCGATCCGGCCGCTGTGGACCAGGGTGAACCACAGGGCGCCGTCCGGCCCGGTGGTGATGGCGTACGGTCCGGCCCCGCTGTCCGTCACAGCGTGCTCTTCGATGGACATCTGGGTCACAGAGGCTTCTCCAGATCGTGCTCGGCGGCGATGCGTGCGATGTCCGCGGGAGTTCCGGCCATGATGACGCGGGCGTGTTCGGTGACCAGCTCGACAGGCCAGTCCCACCATGCTGCGCGGAGCAGTCGCGAGACGTCTTCGTCGGTGAACCGCTGCCGGATCGGCCTGGCCGGGTTACCACCGACGATGGTGTACGGAGGGACATCTGAGGTGACCATGGCGCCGGCCGCGATGATGGCGCCGTCGCCGATGTGCACACCCGGCATGACGGTCGCCCCGTGACCGAACCAGACGTCATTGCCGATGACGGTGTCCCCGCGGCTGGGCATGGCCGTGACGATGTCCAGGGTTTCCTCGGCCCAGCGGCCGCCGAACATGGTGAACGGGAAGGTGGACACACCCATCGTCGGATGCTCCGCGCCGGCCATCAGGAAGCGGGTCCCCGTGGCGATCGCGCCGTACCTGCCGATGATCAGGCGCTCCGGCCCGTAGGCGTAGAGCACGTTGCGGTGCTCGAACTCCGTCGCGCCGTCGGGGTCGTCGTAGTAGGTGTACTCGCCGACGACGATCTTCGGTGAGGCGACCAGCGGTTTGAGGAACACCACCCTGTCGTGCGCGGGGAGCGGGTGAAGGGTGGTCGGATCAGGTGCCAAGGTGTGGATCCTTCGTGTGGTGCGCTCCGCGGCGGCGGACGATGCGGAGAGGCGAAGGGACGGGTGGGCCGGCTGACTGCTGTTCCCAGCCGGGTGCCGGTGGGCCGGTGGGCCACGGCCGAGTCTCGCTTAGGCTGTTCGGCCGGAACAACGCCGAGTTCCGTATAGCAGCCATAAGCGGGAGTGATCAATGGGGGAGCCGTGGAACTGCGGGACATCGAGATCTTCCTGACGCTGGCCGAAGAACTGCACTTCGGCCGGACCGCGGAGCGGCTGCATCTCTCCCAAGCACGCGTCAGTCAGTCCATCAGCCGGCAGGAACGCCGCCTGGGCGGGGCCTTGTTCGACCGCAGCAGCCGCACCGTGACACTGACGCCTCTGGGCGGGCGGCTGCGCGACGATCTCCGCCCCGGCTACGAGTTGATCCGCAAAGCCCTGACGCATGCGGCGGATTCCGCCCGCGGTTGCTCAGGGACCGTGCGGCTGGGGACGATGGGCGTACTCCCCTCCGAAGTGGCCTGGCTGGTGGAGGAGTTCTGCGCCCGCCACCCCCAGTGCAGTGTGGAGTTCGTGGAGTACCACTTCAGCGATCCGCTCGCCCGGATACGGGCCGGCGAGGTAGCGGCGCAGCTGATGTGGCTCCCGGTGCCTGAACCCGGACTCAGGCTCGGGCCTGTCGTGCTGACGGAGGGCCGGGTACTGGCCGTGGCCGCGGGCTCCGATCTGGCGTCACGGGCTCGGGTGTCGCTCGAGGACCTGGCCGGTCGGACCGTTCCGGACCCCGGCACGCGTACTCCGGCGGAGTGGTACCGGGCGATGTGCCCGGAGCGGACGCCTGGCGGGCGGCTGGTCCACCGCGGCCCGCAGGCGAGGACCTTCCACGAGGTCCTCGCCTTGGTCGCCACCGGGCGCGTGGTGTGCCCGTTCAACGCCCATGTCCCGCGCTATTACGCCTATCCCGGAGTGGTGCTGGTCCCGATCGATGATGCGCCCCTCACCGAATGGGCGCTCGTCTTGCCCGAGTCCGCCCCCGCGCCGCATGTACGGGCGTTCGTGGAGACCGCCCGCGAACTGGGGGCGCGTGAGATCGGCAGGGGCGGAGCCGGTGACGAGCGACCAGGCGTGTCGGGCGCGGAGGCGCACCACGCAGGCGATCCAGGCGCAGCCGCGTAGAACGGCGTCGACGGCGGCTGCAGGCCCTGGACTTGCTGTCCGGTCCGCGGCCACGTCGCCGACGAGTGCGAGGGTCTCTTCGTGTACGTCGTCCGGCATCGCGGCGCGTGCCGCCTGCGCTGGTCGGGCCAGGTCCACCGACGTGCACAACGCCTCCTTGTCCGGTCAGGCCACCAGTCGCAGCCGTTCCCGGGCCCGGCCCACCCGCACCGTCTGGCCCCAGGTCAGTTCCAGGGCGTCGCTCTCCACGCCGTCGCCGAAAGCGACCAGGCGGTCGGACTCGACCGTGACGCGCAGCCGGTCGGTGGGGCCGAGTGAGCCCTCCACGCGTGACGTTCCCGTGGCGGGGGAGGGCCAGGCCTCGCGGACGAACCAGAGCAGCCGGGAGTCCGCCGGGCCCGGCAGCGTGAGGGCGCTCCCGTGCTGCTGCCACAGCGAGCGCAGCCACCCGGTGGCGCCGGTCCCGGTGCCGATGAGGACGCCCGAGGAGGCCTGGGCCTCGAGCGCGTGCGAGTCGTCGTCGGGGCCGATCCGGTAGCGCGCCGTCTGGTGCGACGGCGGGCCGAGGTAGATCTCGTTGAGCGCGAGCAGCCGCTGCGTGTCGTCAGCGACGGCCTCCACCATGGTGAGTTCGTCGGCGGGCGCCCGGTCCGAGACGGTCGTCGGGAGCAGTTTCGCCGCGTCGGCCGCGCGGTGCCGCACGAGGACCCCCGGGTTGCGCCCCGGATCCGCGTCGATGCCGACGACCGGCTGGCCCGACAGGTACTTGGCGGCGTTCGCGACCAGGCCGTCCTGCCCGACGACGACCACGACGTCCTCCGGGCCGAACAGGAACCGGTCCAGGTCCGCCCGTTCCAGACGGGTCCTGCGCCACGTGAGCGGCACGGCCGCCGCGACCTCCGCGAGCGCACGCGTCGTACGGTGATGGCGCTCGGCGACCTCCTCGACGGAACGGCCGCGCGAGGAGAGGAAGAAGGCGGCCTGGCCGTGCGTGCCGTGCCGGGCCAGCAACTCCTGGTATTCCGTGGTCCGGTGGACGAGTACGGCGCGGGGGGCGAGCGTCACGACCGTGCACCCCGGTCGTTTCCGAGCCGGGCGAGCAGGCCCGTGAGCACGTCGGGGGAGAGGGTCAGGTTCTCGATCCGCGGCAGGTTCTGTGCGAGCTGCGTGGCGGCGAGGGCGTGCAGGGTCGCGGCGTCCACCTCGGAGTGGACCCGCAGCCACGCCTCCTGCGCGTGCGCCCGAGCCTCGCCGACCGCGCGCGCCGCCTCGGCCTCGCCGCCGGCCAGGCGCACCGCCCGCGCGGCCTCCGCCTCGGCGCGCACCGCGTCGGCCGCCGCGTTCTCCTCGGCCTCGCGGCGCGCGTTCGTACCGCGCTGCTCCACCAACTGCTCTTCCTGCCGGGCCAGTTCGATGCGGCTGCCGAGCTCGTTCTCGGCGATGGCGCGCTCCCGCTCGACCGCCACCGCGCGCCGCTCGTACGTGGCCCGGTCGGCCTCCTGCTGGATCCGCTCCCTGGCCGGGGTGCGCAGTGCCCGCTCGACCTCGGGCTCGGGGCGCAGCGCCACGACGCGCACGGTGACGACCTCGACGCCGGTCGCGGGCAGTCGGGGCTCCGCGGCGAGACCCGCTGCGACCCGTTCGCGCACCGCCGTCACGCCGTCGGCGAGGACCTCGGCGAGCGGGGTGCGCGCCAGGACGTCCAGTGCGTGCTGCTGCGCCGTCTCCGTGAGCAGCGCGGACAGCTGCTCCAGGGGTGTGCCGCGCCACGCGCCGGTGTCCGGGTCGAGCGAGAAGTCGAGCCGGGCGGCGGCGAGCGCGGGGTCGCTGATCCGGTACGTCACCGAGGCCTGCACGGCGACGTCCTGGAAGTCGGCGGTCCGCGCGTGGAACGTGACCGCCAACTCCCGGTCGTCCACCGGTATTTCGGACAGCGCCGCGCTCAGCGCCCGGAACCAGAAGCTCAGGCCCGTGCCGTCGTGGGCGAGCGTTCCGCGCTTATGGTGACGGATGTGGGCGGTGGGTGCGCAGCGCAGGTGGTGCAGTCCGAAGCGTCGCTTGATGTCGGCCATGACAGGAACCCCCTAGGTGTTTTCGTCATGGCGACGATATGGCGCACCTTGAATATAGTCAAGGTGACCATAAAGATTCGGGGGTGCGTCTGCGGGTTTTCGGGGGTGCGTCTGACGGTGCGTCTGAGGGCTACGGCTTGCGCGCCACCCCCGCGTACAGCGGCACCGGCGCGTCGTTCCTGACCTCGCCGACAGCGAGCTCCGGGTGCCAGTCCGGCAGCCACACGATCCCGGGGTCCAGCAGGTCGAGCCCCTCGAAGAAACGGGCCATCTCCTCGCGTGAGCGCGGTACGAGCGTCACCCCGCCCGCCGCGTACATCGCCACGGCCTCCCGTGTCCGCTCCGGATCGAAGTCGCCGGCGAGCTGCGACAGGACCAGATGGCTCCCCGGCGCCAGCGCGTCCACCAGGGTGCGTACGAGGTCGTAGGCGCCGTCCGCGTCCGGGATGAAATGGAGCAGCGCGATGAGCGACAGCGTCACCGGGCGGTCGAACTCCAGGATGTCCGCGGCGAGTTCAAGGATCTTCTCCGGCTCCCGCGCGTCCGCCGAGAGGTACTCGGTGCGCCCCTCCGCAGTGCCGCGCAGCAGCGCCCCCGCGTGGGCGAGCACGATGGGGTCGTTGTCCACGTACACGACACGGGCGTCCGGCGCGGCGGACTGGGCGATGCGGTGGAGGTTGGGCTCCGTGGGGATGCCGCTGCCGATGTCCAGGAACTGGCGCGCCCCGGCCGCCCCGGCGAGATGCCGTGTCGCGCGCTGCATGAACCAGCGATTGTGCTGAGCCGCGTATTTGGACTGCGGTTCGAGTGCCACGATCTGCCGGCCGAGCTCCTCGTCGACCGGGTAGTTGTCCTTGCCGCCAAGGAACCAGTCGTAGACCCGGGCGGGATGCGGCTTGCTGGTGTCGATCCGGTCGAAGGGCGGCGGCGTGTTCTCCCCCATGGTGCAACTCCCTTGCGAAGAAGAGCAGTTCGGTCAGGTGCCCGATCATCGTGCCTCAGTGGTCGCGGCGCAGGGAGGTGATCGGGAAGGATGGGCCCGGCACAGATCAAGGGCGGCGCCCGGCGGCGCGCCGCACAGGAACGGAAGAGGCGACGATGACGCGACCGGACCCCCACACCTCCGGCAACCACCCGACGGCCGGCACCCCCGAGGCGCCCGAGCGGCTCGACATCACCCGGGCCACGCTCGACGACTGGCCCGTCGTCACGGGCTGGGCGGCGGGCGAGGGCTGGAACCCCGGCCTCGCCGACAGCCGCAGCTTCTTCGCCCAGGACCCCGACGGCTTCTTCATCGGCCGGGTCGACGGCGAGCCCGTCTCCGCGATCTCCGTGGTCAACTACGGCGACGACTACGCCTTCCTCGGCTTCTACCTCGTACGCCCAGACCTGCGCGGCCGCGGCTACGGCATCGCCACCTGGAAGGCGGGCCTCGCGCACGCGGGCGGCAGGACCGTCGGCCTCGACGGCGTCCCCGCCCAGCAGGACAACTACCGCAAGTCCGGCTTCGGTCCGGAGCACACCACCGTCCGCTACGCGGGCGTCCCGCAGTCCCCGCGCCCGGCCGCCGACGGACCCGCACCCGGCGCCGTCATCCCCGTCGCCGAGGCGGGCGGCCTGAAGGCCATCGCCCTGTACGACAGTGCCTGCTACCCCGCGGAGCGGCCCCGTTTCCTCGCCTCCTGGCTCGCCGGTGACGGGCATCGCGCGCTCGCCCGCGTCGTCGACGGCCGCGTCACCGGCTACGGCGTCGTCCGCCCGGCCCGGGACGCGTTCCGCGTCGGCCCGCTGTTCGCGGACACCCCGCAGGATGCCCGCGCGCTGTTCGACGCCCTGCTCGCCGCTGTCGGCCGGGCGGCGGTCGCGGTGGACGTCCCCGAGTCGAACCCGGCCGCCGTGGCACTCGCCGAGGAGTACGGACTGACCCCCGGGTTCGCCACGGCCCGCATGTACACCGGCCCCGTCCGGCGGTTCGCCCAGGAGCGGATCTTCGGCATCACCACACTCGAACTGGGCTGAACGGGAACCCGCGCGCATGGGTCGCGGGTTATCTCGAAAAGGTAACTGGGCTAGACCATTCTTAAGGCTTCGGCCATCTCCGGTATGTCGCCAGGCCATCGCGATCCATGACGCTCGAGTCGACCAACCACCCGCACACGGGGGCAGTCGTTTTGGAGGAACACCGATGGATCGCAGATCGTTCATGGCCACGACGGGGCGCGCGACGCTCGCGGGCGGCGCGCTCGCCGCGACCGGCTCCCTGGTCTCCGCGCCCGCGGCCGCCGCAGCGCCTACCGCCGCTCCCGCCGCACAGGGCCACGGCGACGGCGGGACCGTGCGGTTCAACATCATCAGCGACATCCAGGGCGACCTGACCGACTTCGGCAAGGCGCTCGACGACCTGCACTCGGTCAACCCCCACAGCGCGGGCCTCGGCATCGCCGGCGACATCACCCCGCGCGGCTACGACTTCGAGTACGCGGCCGTCCGTCAGACCCTGGACAAGCACCCGCACCCCAAGAGCGTGGCGTGGGCGATCGGCAACCACGAGTTCTACGTGCCGAAGTACAGCGACCCGAACACCCTCGCCCAGGCCACCTGGCCCAACGGCACCACCGAGGACTCCCTCTTCCGGAGCTTCTACAACTTCGCGGAGCGGGGCAAGGTCTACTCGGAGACCTCGTTCGGCGGCGTGCCCGTCCTCAGCCTCGGTACCGAGCGCTACTCCCACTACCACGACGCGAAGCTGTGGGACGAGGTGTGGATCAGCGACGAGCAGTTCGCCTGGCTCGAGGACCGGCTCGCGTACTGGGCGCGCCGCCGCCGTCCCGTCATGGTCCTGACCCACCACCCGCTGCCCAACACCGTGTCTGGCACGCACAACAAGCTCTACCTGAGCGACTACCTCCAGCCCGACCGGCTCCTGTCGATCCTGGGCCGCTACAAGGACGTGTTCCTGTTCTCCGGGCACACCCACTGGGACCTCAACCTGTCCGACTGGGTGGTGCGCCGCGTCGTGCCCGGCACCGGCAACCTCGAAGGGTTCACCGTCGTCAACACCGCCGCCGTACAGGTCGGTTGGATGGACGACGGCAAGGGCGGCGAGGTGTCGCTCGGCGGCGCCTTCAACCAGGGCCTCCAGGTCGAGGTGGGCCCCCGCTCGGTCGTCATCAAGGCACGTGACTTCACCACCGGCACCTGGCTGAAGCAGCTCACGGTCCCGCTGCACACCTAGGGCCTCTCGTTTGGATCATGCATGCCGGGCTCGCGGGGCCTGGTGCCGCACCTCGCGGCGTTGTCGTTACTCGCCGACTCCCCCAAGCTCTCGGCTTCGCTCGAGCAGGGGGACCCCCATCGCGTCGACTCCCTCCTCCGCCTTGCGATGCACGCTCCCCCAAGCTCTCGACTGCGCTCGAGCAGAGGGCACCCCCATGCCCCCGCTCCCTGATCCGGCCTGATCCAAACGAAAGACCCTAGGCCTGACCGTTCGCCGGGGGTGGGCGCGGCACCGGGTCACCTGTCGGTGAACGACCCGTGCCGCCCCGCCCCTGACGCGAACCGCGCGGCCCCCTTCAGGCTCTCCTCCAACACGGCTGTCCCGTACCGCAGTTCAGCCGCCATGGCCGCCTCCTCGCCCTGCCCCGCCTGGTCGAGTACGGAGGCGCGGTCGCCGCGCATGCAGGCCTGGGGGAAGCCCGCGAGCTGCGCCGCGAGCTCCTCCGCCTCGGCGCGCGCCCGGCCGGGCGGCACGACCCGGTTGGCGAGCCCCATTGCGTACGCCTCCGGGGCGAGCACCGGGCGGCCCGTCAGGATCAGGTCCATGGCGCGGCTCTCGCCGATGAGCCGCGGCAGCCGCACCGTGCCGCCGTCGATGAGGGGCACGCCCCAGCGCCGGCAGAACACCCCGAAGACGGCGTCCTCCTCGGCCACCCGCAGATCGCACCAGAGCGCCAGCTCAAGGCCGCCGGCCACCGCGTGCCCGCTCACCGCGGCGATCACCGGCTTGGACAGCCGCAGCCGGGTCGGGCCCATCGGGCCGTCACCCTCCTCGGTGACCCGGTTCCCGCGCTCCGTGCCGATGGCCTTGAGGTCGGCGCCCGCGCAGAACGTGCCTCCCTCGCCCCAGAGCACGGCGACGCGAGCGGATTCGTCGGCGTCGAACTCCTTGAAGGCGGAGGCCAGTTCGGCGGCCGTGGACCCGTCGACCGCATTGCGGACCTCGGGGCGGGACAGTACGACCGTGGTGACGTGACCTCGGCGTTCGACGCGGACCGACATCCGGACCCTCCTGAGTGATCATCGCTGAGTGATGCCCAGCGTGGCACGTCGACCGCGCCCCTCCCAGATGTCCTCCACCGTGAATCAAGCATCCGCGTTGACCTAAAGCTTGCTTGAGGTCTTACCGTCTACTCCATGAGCATGGAGACCACGGCGTGGACGCAGCTGCACAGCGTCATGAACGCCCAGCAGGACACCCGACCTTTCGCCCGCGCCACCCTCAGCCGCATCGCCGCCTTCGCGCGTCCGCACCGGCGCCGGATCACCCAGTTCGTCGTCCTGAGCGTGGTCACCGCACTGACCGCCGTGGCGACCCCCCTGCTCGCGGGGCACGTAGTCGACGCCATCGTCGTCGGCAAGCACGAGGGCACCGTCATCCGCCTCGCCCTCCTCATCGCCGTGATCGCGCTCGCGGAGGCGGGCCTCGGCCTCGTCGCCCGCTGGCTCTCGGCCAATCTCGGCGAGGGCCTGATCCTCGACCTGCGCACGGCCGTCTTCGACCACGTGCAGCGCATGCCCGTCGCCTTCTTCACCCGGACGCGCACCGGCGCCCTGGTCAGCCGCCTCAACAACGATGTGATCGGCGCGCAGAGAGCGTTCAGCAACACGCTCTCCGGCGTGGTCGGCAACGTCGTGACCCTGCTCCTCACCCTCGCCGTCATGCTCACGCTCTCCTGGCAGATCACGCTCCTCGCCCTGGTGCTCCTGCCGGTGTTCGTGGTGCCCGCGCGGCGCATGGGTACACGGATGGCCCGCCTCCAGCGCGAGGCGGCCGCGCACAACGCGGCCATGGGAACCCGGATGACCGAGCGGTTCTCGGCGCCCGGCGCCACGCTGATCAAGCTGTTCGGCCGGCCCGGCGACGAGTCCGCCGAGTTCGCCGCCCGCGCCCGCCGCGTACGGGACATCGGCGTACGTACGGCCATGGCGCAGTCCGCGTTCATCACCGCGCTCACCCTCGTCTCGGCCCTCGCCCTCGCGCTCGTCTACGGCCTGGGCGGCTACTTCGCCATCGAGGGCACCCTCGAAGCGGGCACCGTCGTCACCCTCGCCCTGCTCCTCACCCGCCTCTACGCGCCGCTGACCTCCCTGGCCGGGGCACGCGTCGAGGTCATGAGCGCGCTCGTCAGCTTCGAGCGCGTCTTCGAGGTCCTCGACCTGAAGCCGCTGATCGACGAGAAGCCGGACGCCCGTGAGGTGCCCGAGGGCCCGGTCGCCGTGGAGTTCGACGACGTCCGCTTCGGCTACCCGTCCGCCGACAAGGTCTCCCTCGCCTCCCTCGAAGAGGTCGCCTCGCTCGACACCCGCGGGGGCGCCGAGGTCCTGCACGGCATCTCGTTCCGCGCCGAACCCGGCCAGACCGTCGCCCTCGTCGGAACCTCCGGCGCGGGCAAGTCGACCGTCGCCCAGCTCATGCCGCGTCTCTACGACACCGACGAGGGCGCCGTGCGCATCGGCGGGGTCGACGTCCGCGACCTGACCGCTGTCTCCCTGCGCGAGACCCTCGGCATGGTCACCCAGGACGGCCACCTCTTCCACGACACCGTCCGCGCCAACCTCCTGCTGGCCAGGCCCGGAGCGAGCGAGGAGGACCTGTGGGACGTGCTGCGCCGCTCCCGCCTGGAAGCCCTGGTCCGGTCCCTGCCCGACGGCCTCGACACCGTCGTCGGCGAGCGCGGCTACCGCCTCTCCGGCGGCGAACGCCAGCGCATGACGATCGCCCGCCTCCTCCTCGCCCGCCAGCGCGTCGTCATCCTCGACGAGGCGACCGCCCACCTGGACAACACGTCCGAGGCGGCCGTCCAGGAAGCGCTCGCGGAGGCACTCGAAGGCCGTACCGCCGTCGTGATCGCCCACCGCCTGTCCACGATCAGGTCCGCCGACCAGATCCTGGTGGTCGAGGACGGCCACATCGTGGAACGCGGCACCCACGAGACGCTCCTCGCCGAGGAGGGCCGGTACGCGGAGCTGTACCGGACGCAGTTCGCGAACCCGACGGACGTGGTGGAAGCCGCGTAGCCGCCTGGGCAGAAGCGAAGAGGAGGAGGGGGTGGCCACTGCGGCCACCCCCTCCTCCTCTTCGCTTCTGCCCGTCGGGGCTAGTCCGTGCCGGACTCCATCGCGGCGCGGTCCAGGAGCTCGTCGTCCTCGGAGACCTCGCCACGGGAGGCGATGACCTCGGCGCCACCCTCCGGCATCGCGCCGATCAGGCCCGTCGCCGCCGCCTGCGCGGCGCCGATCAGCTCGGGGTGCGTCGTGCCGACGATGCCGAGGCCCGCGTACTGCTCGAGCCGGGCGCGCGAGTCGGCGATGTCGAGGTTGCGCATGGTGAGCTGGCCGATCCGGTCCACCGGGCCGAACGCCGAGTCCTCGGTGCGCTCCATCGACAGCTTGTCCGGGTGGTAGCTGAACGCCGGGCCCGTGGTGTTGAGGATCGAGTAGTCCTCACCGCGCCGGAGCCGCAGCGTCACCTCGCCGGTGACCGCCGAGCCGACCCAGCGCTGCAGCGACTCGCGGACCATCAGCGCCTGCGGGTCCAGCCAGCGGCCCTCGTACATGAGCCGCCCGAGGCGCCGGCCCTCGTTGTGGTACTGAGCGAGGGTGTCCTCGTTGTGGATCGCGTTCACGAGACGCTCGTACGCGGCGTGCAGCAGCGCCATGCCCGGGGCCTCGTAGATGCCGCGGCTCTTCGCCTCGATGATCCGGTTCTCGATCTGGTCCGACATGCCCATGCCGTGGCGGCCGCCGATCGCGTTCGCCTCCATGACCAGGTCGACCGCGGAGGCGAAGGCCTTGCCGTTGATCGTGACCGGGCGGCCCTGGTCGAAGCCGATCGTCACGTCCTCGGCGGCGATCTCCACCGACGGGTCCCAGAACCGCACGCCCATGATCGGCTGGACGGTCTCCACGCCGGTGTCGAGGTGCTCCAGCGTCTTGGCCTCGTGCGTGGCGCCCCAGATGTTGGCGTCGGTCGAGTACGCCTTCTCGGTGCTGTCGCGGTACGGCAGGTCATGGGCGACCAGCCACTCCGACATCTCCTTGCGGCCGCCCAGCTCCGTCACGAAGTCGGCGTCGAGCCACGGCTTGTAAATGCGCAGGTGCGGGTTGGCCAGCAGGCCGTAACGGTAGAACCGCTCGATGTCGTTGCCCTTGAACGTCGAGCCGTCGCCCCAGATCTGGACGTTGTCCTCGAGCATCGCCCGGACCAGCAGGGTGCCAGTGACGGCACGGCCCAGCGGCGTCGTGTTGAAGTAGGCACGGCCGCCCGAGCGGATGTGGAACGCGCCGCACGCGAGCGCGGCCAGGCCCTCCTCCACCAGTGCCGCACGGCAGTCGACCAGGCGCGCGATCTCGGCACCGTAGGCCTTGGCGCGGCCGGGCACCGACGCGATGTCGGGCTCGTCGTACTGGCCGATGTCGGCGGTGTAGGTGCACGGGACGGCACCCTTGTCGCGCATCCACGCGACCGCGACGGAGGTGTCGAGGCCGCCCGAGAAGGCGATGCCGACGCGCTCGCCGGCGGGCAGGGAGGTAAGAACCTTAGACATGGGAAGAGTATGCATCCTAGAGAATGATTATGCAAAGGGGGGGGGTGTCCCTTTGTGACGCCTCCCTCATCGTGATCGCGGAGGAGGTGCGCCGCACCACGGGGCCCGCGACGAACCGCCCTCCCTATCCCTGGGAGTCCCGGACGATCTCGTAGGTGAGCGCCGCGAGGCCGTCGCCGACGGTACGGGTGTCCAGGAGGCTCAGAGACAGCTCGTCGCCGGTCTCACCGAAGAGACGCTCACCGGCTCCGAGCACAACCGGGTGGACGATCAGCCGCAGCTCGTCGGCCAGGCCGTGCGCGAGCAGCGTGCGCACCAGCCGGCGGCTGGCATAGACGACGATGTCCCCGGCCAGCTCCTGCTTCAGCTTCGAGACCGCGGCGACCACCTCGCCGTCGAGGACCGTCGAGTTGTTCCACTCGGGGTCGACGAGGGTCGAGGACACGACGTACTTGGGCAGGGTGTTCAGCCGCTCCGCCCACGCGCCGCTCCGGGACGGCCACCGCGCCGCGAACCACTCGTAGCTCCGCCGGCCGAGCAGCAGCGCCTGAGTGCCGAGCGCCTCGTCGAACTCGACCTTGGTCCACTCCAGCCGGTCCCTGTCCGCCATCCGGTCGAACCAGCCACCGTGCGAGAACCCCTCCTCGCCGGTCGGGTCCTGGACGACTCCGTCGAGCGAGACGTTCTCGCTGATGACGATTTTTCCCATGTCGGTCTCCTTCGGTACGGGCTAGTGTCGGGGCGGCGAGTGACCCTGCGAGGAGTGAGAGATGCCCGGTCGTACGAGCACGCTGTGACGCCTGAGGCCGTGACCGGCCCGTCATCGCGTGCTGCCCTTGTCGCGTGGCACAGCGAGCCCTCTCCTGCCTGAACCGCCGGTGCGCCTTCTGCTTGACCGGCGGCGGGCCTCGTCGTCTGCACCGCAAGGGATCCCAGTGCCCTCCGCGTCCTCTGCTTCCGCTGCGTCCTCTGATTCCTCCGCTTCCTCCGCCGGATCCGCTTCCGGCCGACCTGCTTCCCCAAGCCTGTGGCGGGACCGCGACTTCCGCCGACTCTGGGTGGGCCAGACGGTCTCCCAACTCGGCGAGCACACAACTCTGGTGGTACTGCCGCTCTGCGCCGTCCTGACACTCGACGCCGACGCCGGTGAGCTGGGTGTCCTGCGCGCGGTGGGGCAGGCGCCGATCCTGTTGCTCTCGCTCCTCGCCGGCGCGTGGGTGGACCGGTGGCGGACCCGCACAGTGATGGTGCGGGCGGACATGGGCCGGGCGCTGGCCCTGGGCGCCGCCGCCGCGGCGGGGCTCCTCGGCGCGCTCGGCCTGCCCGCGCTGCTCGTGACCGCCTTCGCCGTCGGCGCCCTCTCCGTGTTCTTCGACGTGGCCTACCAGGCGTCTCTCGTACGGCTGGTGAAACGCGACCAGCTGGTGCGGGGCAACAGCGCGCTGGAGGGCAGCCGCTCAGCCGCCCAGATCGCGGGCCCCGCACTCGGCGGCGTGCTGGTCTCCCTCCTGACGGCGCCGATCGCCGCCGCGTCCTGCGCGCTGCTCTTCGCGCTGTCGTTGCTGTCGATACGGCGGATGCGCCGCCGCGAGTCGATCCCGAAGGTCTCGCCACGTCCCCCGCGGGTGCGGCGGCGGATCCTTACGGGCCTCCGCTTCGTCGCCGGCGACTCCGCCCTGCGGGCCGTGTGCCTGGCCTCAGCCGCTTTCCAGTTCTCGCTGGCGGCCATGATGACCGTCTATCTGCTCTTCCTGCCGAGGGAACTGCACCTGTCCGGCCCCGAGGTCGGCCTCGCGCTCGCGGCCACGGGACCGGGCGCACTCCTGGGCTCGCTGCTGGCCGCCCGCCTGCCGGGCCGCTTCGGTCACGGCGTGGTGCTCGTCGCCGCCGCGGCACTCGGCGACGGCGCGTTCCTGGTCGTGCCCGCGCTGCACGGCTCCACCGCGGCGACGGTTCTCGCCCTCGTCGCGGTCAGTCTCGTTTTCGGGACCTTCGGGCAACTGGTGAACGTCACGGTGATGGGCGTACGGCAGGCCCTCACCCCGTACGGGATGCAGGGCCGCGTGGCTGCGACGATCACGTTCGCCGGCATGGGGCTGACCCCGGTCGGCTCGCTGCTCGGCGGTTTCCTCGCGGACCTGTGGGGCCTGCGCGTCAGCCTCGCGGTGACGGCGGCGGGGATGCTGCTGTCCCCGTCGCTGATGGCGCTGTCCCCGCTGGCAAGCCTGGGACGGACGCTTCCGGCCCGCGGGGACCTCATGGACTGATGCGGCCGCCCGGTTCCCTACTGACTGATGTGGCCGCCAGGTTCCCTACGGGCGGGTGCTGACCCCGAATCCTCGATGCGGGCGGGCCTCAGGCGGTCCGTATCGACCGGTTGTCCCTGAGCCGGTGGTAGATGCGTTCCGGAGTCAGGGGCAGCGCGCGGTAGCGGACGCCCGTGGCGTCGTGGAGCGCGTTCGCCAGCGCGGGAGCCACCGGGTTGATGCAGCATTCCGCCATCCCCTTCGACCCCATGGGCCCGAAGGAATCCGCCGAACTCACCAGGAGCAGTTCGGTCCGGGGGATGTCGGCGAAGGTGGGGATGCGGTAGTTGCGCAGGTTCGGGTTGACCATGGCTCCGCCCGCGTCGAGCTGATGGTTCTCGGTGAGGGTGAAGCCGATGCCCTGCGCGACCCCGCCTTCCACCTGACCCCGGACCTGCGCGGGGTTGACGACGACGGCCGCGTCCGTGGCGTGAACGCTGTAGAGGATGCGGATCTCGCCCGTCACCTGATGGACGGCGATCTTGAATCCCTGCGTGTTGGACACGACGCTTCGGGGCGATCCGTAGGCCTTGCGCGCGGCGGTGAACCGTATTCCGCGCGCCCGGGCCAGCGCGACGAGTCCGGCCAGCGGCACGTGCTGGTCCCCGCAGACGACTTCCCCGTCGCCCATCGAGCACATGACCACGTGGACACCCGTGTGCGCGGCGGCGAATTCCAGGATGCGGTCGCGCACGGCGTTGGCCGCTCGGAGCACGGCGTTGCCCGCCACGAAGAGGCCCGCGCTCGCGAAGGCGCCGGTGTCGAATCCCGTGCGGTCCGTGTCCGACTGCACCAGGCGAATGCGTGAGGGCGTCGTACCCAGCTGGTTGGCCGCGATCTGGACGTGCGCGGTCGACGTGCCTTCGCCGAACTCGACGGTACCGACGGCCAGTTCGTACACGAGGTCGTCGCCGAGCGTGACCCATGCCTCGGAGACGTGCTCGGTCGGCGGCGCGGTCTCGTGCAGGGAACTCGCGACCCCGGACCCCACGAGCCAGCCGGCGCCGGGCGGCGGCTCGTCGACCGCACGGGCCATGGCGTGCTCCACGAGATCGATGCACTTGCCGAGCCCGTCCTCGTTGAACACCACGTCGTCGGGGCCGTCGTGCGTGGCGACGAGCGGCTCGCCCGGCCGCACGATGTTGCGCCGTCGCAGTTCGAGCGGGTCGAGGTGCAGGGCGCGGGCCAGTTCGTCCATCGCCGATTCCACGGCGAACGCCGGCTGCGTCATCCCGTATCCGCGCAGCGCCCCGCTCGGAACGGTGTTCGTGTAGACGGAGAACCCGTCGTACTTCTTGTTGGGGCAGCGATAGATCATGACGGCCGCGCCGCCCGCGTACAGGGTCTCGCCACCGTGATTGCCGTAGGCGCCCGTGTTCGACACATTGCGGACCTGGAACGCCGTCAGCGTGCCGTCCGCCTTGGCGCCGAGCTTCACCGTCAGCGTCATCGGATGCCGCGGCGAAGCCGTGGTGAACTCCTCCTCGCGGGTGTACTCGAAGCAGACGGGCCGCCCGGTGTCCAGGGCGGCGAGCGCGGCCAGATCCTCCGAGATCACCTCCTGCTTGCCGCCGAAGCCGCCACCCACCCGTTTGCAGAACACCCGGAGCTGGTCCGGGCGCAGTGCGAAGAGATGGGCGAGCTTGACCTTCGCGATCGACGGCGACTGCGAACTGGTCCGCACGTTCAACCGGCCGTTCTCGACCCAGGCGATGGAGCCGTGGGTCTCGAGGTGCGCGTGCTGCACCCGGGGCGACGAGTACGTTCCTTCATGGATCACGTCCGCCTCGGCGAACCCCGCGTCGACATCGCCGACATGGGAATGGATCTCGAGCAAGGTGTTGTGGACGGCATCGCGGACGAACGGGTCGTCCGTACAGTGCAGTTGTGGAGCACCGTCGGCCATCGCGGCCTCGGGGTCGAACACCGCCGGCAGCTCCTCGTACTCCACGTCGACCCTGCGGCAGCCCTCCTCCGCCGCGCCCACCGTGTCGGCCACGACCGCGGCGACGCGCTGGCCGACGAAGCGGACCGTGTCGTCGAGGATGTACGTGTCGTCCGGGTCGACGAGGTGGTCCGTGTGGATCGCCGTGGAGTACCGCCTGCGCGGCACGTCCTGCCAGGTGTAGACCCGATGCACGCCGGGCACCGCCAGCGCGGCGGTCTTGTCGATCGACACGATCCGGGAGTGCGCGTGCGGCGAGTGCACGACCTTGAGGTGCAGCAGGCCTTCGATGTCGGTGTCCATCGTGAACTCGGCGCGCCCGGTGACCACTTCGGCGCCCGCCGGTGCGCCGACGCTCGTCCCGACGGCCCTTCCCGGCGCGGCCGTCTCGACTCCTACGACGCCGTTCACGGCGTCCTCGATGGCCCGATAGCCGGTGCAGCGGCAGAGGTTGCCCTTGAGCGCGCGAGGCAGGTCCGCCTTCTGCGCCTCGGTGAAGGTGGCCGACGTCATGATCATCCCTGGGGTGCAGAAACCGCACTGGAACCCCGGGGCATCGTGGAACTGCCGCTGCATCGGATGCAGTTGACCGGGCGATCCGAGCCCCTCGATCGTGGTCACCTCATGGCCCTCCGCGCGGAATGCGGGGGTGATGCAGCTGTGCACCGGACTGCCGTCCAGCCACACCGTGCACGCGCCGCAATCGCCCGCGTCGCACCCCTTCTTGACGCCGTGATGGCCGAGCGACCGCAGGAAAGTCCGCAGACACTGACCGGGGCCCGGCTCTTTGTCGAAACTCTTGCCGTTCACGATGTACGTCATGGCCCGTCACCGGCCCCACAGTTCGCGACGGATCTCTTCGGCGAAGTGCTTCGTCAGATGGCGACGGTGATCGGGGGTCCCATTGGGGTCCGCGAACCAGAGACCGGCGGGGACGGCTTCGATGCTCTGCCGCAGAGTCGAGGCATCCGGCAGGGTGTCGAAGGCAAGGCGCAGGGGCCGTGCGGTCCCGGCGGTGAGGGTGAGCAACAGGTCGCTCGTGCCTGGAGTTCGAGTGCCGACGACGAAGACCGTGGAACGGCCGAGACGGGTCAGTGCGAAACGGCGGTGCGCGGTGCGTTTCCTCAGGGCGTGGGCCGGAATGTCGATGCGCCGCAGAATCTCCCCGGGGCCGAGAGTGTTCAGATGGTCGCCCGTCACGAAGTCGAGGGCATCGACGGTGCGCGTGGACCCGTCGGGAGCCCACAGCTCGTACTGCGCCTCCAGCGCTACCGTCAGCGTGATCATGGGGCCGGCCGGCAAGGACAGACAGATGTTGCCGCCCACGGTCGCCGCATTCCACACCTTGAACGAGGACAAGAAGGCCTCGCAGCTTTTCGCGAGAAGACTGCCGGCGATCCAGTCATCCGGAAAGGCAAAGGAATGCAGATCGTGAATGGTGCACGTGGCACCGATTTCGAGGCCGGCGCGGCTCGGAACGAGCGGATCCCAGCGCAACGCCGTCAGGTCGACCAGCCGGCGCAGGCTCGGCTGCTCCACGGAGAACAGCCACGTACCACCCGCGAGCCACGCGTCGCCGTCGCGCCAGTCCGCGCCGGGCGGATCGAGCGGGTGCCGGACGACTTCCGTGACGGTGTTGAGGTCCATGGAGGCTGATCTCTCGCGCGATATTTCGTGCGGCGAATATTCCCCGAGCGTTCCGAGTCCTGTGGATTCGAGTGTCCTGTGAATTCTGGCTTCTATGTATTCTGCTCTGTGATTCGAGTGTCGCAGGAATTCCCTGTGAACTAGACTACGCCGTATGGGTATCCGTGCAAGCGGCAGTGCGACCGTGGTGACCTCCCAGAGGGTGCGGGAAGGGTTCGACGAGGAGTACGACCGCTGGCAGGGGAAGGTGAACCGGGTCGTTCGGGGCTTCGACGGATTCAAGGGCACGGAGACCTATCCCCCCGGATCCGGCGAGGAACGCGAATGGATCGTGGTGTTCCGCTTCGCCGGCACGGACCAGCTCACCGCGTGGCTGGACTCGACCGCCCGCCAGGAACTACTGGCCGAGGGCCGTCGGCTGCTGGACGGCGCCCCGACGCAGGAGGTTCTCGCCGGCGGCCACATCGACGAGCCCGACCGGGAGGGGGCCACGGCCGTCATCTCGCACGTCGTGCGGCCGGGCAGGGAAGAGGAATTCGAGCACTGGCAGGAAAAGGTTCTGAAAGAGCAGGAGAAATTCCCTGGCTTCATGGGGACGGAATTCTTCCGGCCCGTTGAGGGAATCCAGGAGAATTGGGTGGTCGTCTTCCGGTACGACACCCATGAACATCTCGATGCCTGGCTGGAGTCCAGCAGAAGGGAGCACCTCCTCAGGAAAGGGCGGGACTATTTCGCGTCCTACGACGTCCGCAAGGTGGGGACGGCGTTCAGCGGCTGGTTCCGGTTCGGTTCGGGCGAGGGTGAGGAGGCCCCGCCCAACTGGAAACAGGCCATGACCGTCGTGCTGGCGCTCTATCCCACCGTCATGGTCCTGAATCTGACCGTGGGTCATGAATTCGAAGTCCTGGGCGTCCCCGTATACCTCGGCCTCTTCTTCGGCAACGTACTGAGTGTCAGCATTCTGACCTGGCTGCTCATGCCTCTCGTGAACCGCGCCCTGGCCTTCTGGCTACGGTCCGGCCGGCCCCGCACCGTACGAGTCGACGTGGCGGGCGCGGCGCTCGTGGCGCTGTGCTGGGCGCTCACCGTCCTCATCTTCGCCCTGACCACGGGCTGACCTGGGAAAGACGGGCCGACCTAGGAAACACGTCCCGGGCACGCGATCGTTGGGCCGTCTGGGATCCGCCCTTGACCTGCTGTAACGCAGCCGTCTACGTCTCCCGTCCGGCTGTCGTGGCCATGGTGATCGCCCAGGCGGCGCAGGGGCTCAACGGTCAGGCGTAGCTCCCATCCGTGACCGCCAAGACCATCAACTGACCACCTCTGCCACAACAGCCCCGGCCGCCGTCACGACGACGGCCGGGGCACTTCACGTGGCTATGAGGAGGAACGCGCTATTCGGACCGGCGACGGACCGAGGAAAGCAGGCGGCGCATGCCGACCGCGTGTCCGCCCGTTCCGATGACGAGCCGTCGGTAGAGACCACCGGCCAGGCCCGGGAACGTCGCCCGGCTTTCGGCGGTCAGCCGTGACCGGTCCGGGGCGACGTGCTCGATGCGGAAGGTCAAGGCGTAGGTCGAGAAGCGATGACTGCCTCGGAGGACCAGCTCGCGTCGCGGGACCGCGGAGACCACCCGGAAACCGGGCAGCGTCGAACCCTCGGTGAGGGGCCGTGGCCCGGATTCCCTGCGGTCGGCGGAACCGATCAGCCGCGCGTAGCCGGCCATGCCGAATGGGGAGAACGCTCCGTCCAAGGCTTCACTCAGACCGCGCCAGACGTCGTCGGCCCCCGCCGCGACAACGATCGCGTGCTCATCCACCAACGGCAGCGCAGCGATCTCCATCAAGGCCCTCTCTCAGAGGCGGACTGCTCTTCCGAATCTTCCGAAGCCTGTCGATCAGCAACTCCGTCATCGCCTCCACCGGCAGCACAGAAGCCAGATGGCAGATGCAGGAGGCAGATGGCAGATGGCAGATGGCGCCACAGGGCCAGTACAGCACGGCTCTCACTTCGTGACCTGGCCCTCTGCGTCCCGTGAACCCTTTTCGACGAAGGCGCGTAGGAACGCGTGCGGCGGCGCGGACGTCCGCCGCGCTCCCGGTACGGCGAAAGGAACAGCAATGGCGGGCACCGGAAACATCAAGGTCTCTCCCGATGAAATGCGGGAGGCGGCGACCTGGATGGACAACCAGCGGCAGCGCATGCAGGACGCCATCAGGGAAGCGAAGAACAAGATCGACCACGTCGTCGACAACTCTTATGACACGCCGCAGTCGAAGGCCAAGTTCCAGCCCATGTGGGACAACTACCAAAAGCAGCTGGAGCAGGGCGTCGACGAGATGCAGCAGATCGGCGACTACCTGAAGAAGACCGCCGACGCCTTCGTCAGCACCGACGACCAGACCGGCGGCGGGATCGGCTGACGCCGTACTTACCGGCCGGGCCCCGGTCTCCCTTGGAGGGGAGCCGGGTCCCGGCCGGACCGGCGCAGGGCCGACCAGGAGAGGGACGACATGTCATCCCCGATCGAAATCCCTATCGACGAGCTGAAGAACGTCATCAAGCTGCTCGACGACATCAAGTCCCGTATCGCGGACAAGACCGGCCTCGAACGGGTCGGTGTCGAGAGCGACGTGGGCGACCCCAAGCTGATCGACGCCGTGAGCGGCTTCGACGACGCCTGGAAGGGCGGGCACGAGCGCGTCCAGGACAACGTGGACGAGTTCCAGAAGGCCAACCAAGGAATCATCGACAACTTCGAGCAGACGGACCGTGAGACCACGGACGCGCTCGACGGCGACAACTAGGGAGCGAGTGTCATGGCTCAGACGGTCGACGCGACATCCACCGTGACGGCTCCCCGGCAATTCACCCTGAGTTACCCGCAGACCTGGTGGAAGCTCGATCTCGACGCACAGACCAGGGACGCGTCCATCCGTCGCGTCGTCGAGGCCCAGGTGCAGGGCGACGACATCGACCGCGAACTGCTCGACGCGCTGATCCGCAGCACGCGGACCACCGCACGCGAGGCACACGCGCAGGGCGCCCTGCAGGTGGCGGGAATGATCCAATTCACCGACGCCGGGGCGGTGTTGAGCGCGACGACACTCGTGATGCGGGTGACGCCCCCCGAGGACAGCTCCGCCGACCTCGCCGAACTGCTCATCCCGGTGGCCCTGAAGAACGCCGACAACCCGATGGGCCGGGGCACCCGGGCCAACCGGGTGGAGATGATCCAGATCGACGAGATCGGCCCCGCGGGACGCGCCACCGCGATCGAGGACATCGACTACTGGGGGCGCGGCACCGTCCGCACGGCGACGATGCACACCATCGTGCCGGTGCCGCACAGCCGCGACTTCCTGGTCGTCTCCAGCCTGACCCCCAACCTGAGCCTGACGGAGGCGTTCTTCGACCTGTTCGACGCCGTCGCCGGCACGCTCCGGTTCCTGCCCTGACGATCCCTGACCATCCTGAGCAACGGAAAGTGAGGTCGGCGCGATGGCACGCCCCGACGTGGCCGAATGGGCGGTGCTCGGCCTCTCCGAGGACCCGACACCGGGCGAACCCGAGATCCTCAAGGAACTCGCCAAGGACTACCGGACGGTGTCCGACGACGCCCATGACGCCTTCGACACCTTCGACCGCATCAAGAACCAGGACCTGGGCAAGGGCAAGTCGATGGAGGCCCTCAAGAAGGTCCTCGAGGAACTGCCCAACCAGGTGGCCGCCCTGCGGGACTCGTACGACATCGCGGCCAAGGCCATCGACGCGTACACGCCCCAGCTGTCGAGTCATCAGGACAAGGCGGCGCAGGCCCTCAGGGACGGTCAGGCAGCGCGGGTCAGCCTCGACTCGGCGATCGCGACCGCCACCGCGGCGGCGCTCCAGGTGACCACCCTGGACAACGCCCCGCCACCGCCCGACAACGACGACGCCCGGCGTTCCGCGCGCGAGGCGATGGACAAGGCCAGGGACGCCCGCTCCCAGGCCGACAACGCCGTGAACCTGGCGCAGAGCGAGCTCGATGCCGCGAAGAACCTGGCCCTGGAGGCCCAGGGGCTGCGTGAGCAGGACGCCTCCGTCGCCGCGACCTCGATGGGCGACGCCCAGGACAAGGCCGTCAAGAAGAAGAACTTCTGGGACAAGCTCTGGGACACCATCGGTTCGATCTTCGGCATCATCAGCGCCGTGCTCGGCGTGATCGCCTTCTTCATCCCGGGACTCGGTGCGGTCGGCCTCGTCCTGGGCGCCGTCAGCCTGGTCCTCGGTCTGGTGCCGCTAGGTATCAATATCGCCAGAGGCGTGGTCACCGGGGACTGGGACATCGCGGGGATCGTGCTCGGTGTCGCCGGCGCCGCGTTCGGCGGGTTCGCCGTGGTCAAGGGAATCGCGGCGGGCTGGGGCGGTATCGGCAAAGGCGTGTTGAACAACTTCAAGGGCATCAAGGGCGGCCCGGTGCCGCCGCCGCGCGGCGGCGGTGGGGATATTCCGCTGCGCAACCTGCCGCCCGTACCGCCGCCCCGTTCGGTCCCGAACTACTCCAGGCCGTTCGGACCGGGCAACATGCCGCCGCCCCGTCCGGTCCCGAACTACTCCAGGCCCTTCGGGCCCGGAAACATGCCGCCAACACCGCTGCCGCGTCCTGTCCCGCCGGCACCGCTCCCGAACAACCCGAGCGCGATCACCCAGTATTTCCAGGACATCAAGAACAACGTCTGGGGCTGGGACAAGGTCCCCGGCAACATCGGCACCAGCACCGCCTTCGGCGGCACCATCTACGCGCCGGGTGCGACGGACGGTGCGTGGAGCAGCATCGTGCACACCAAGCCGCTGGTGGGCAACACGAACGACGACGGCACCTGACCACCGGTCCACCGCACGGCATGCGAGAAGGGCTCCCGCGCCAGGCGCGGGAGCCCTTCTCCGTACCTCGTTCAGGACGCGGCCGGTGCCTCCGGCTCGGGCAGCGCCACCTCCGGGATCTGCACCGTACGCAGCACCCCGTCCCCGAGATGCATCATCGCCCGCCCCGCCTTGGCCGTGCCGAGCCGGCCGCGCGGGATCTTCGCGCCGATCAGATCGCCGTCACCGACGTTCTGCGGACTGAGCAGCAGCCCCTGCCGGTTGCGCCGCATGTCCGCGCTCCAGCCGGAGTACGCCGATGCGATGCGGTCCAACTGGCCCGAGGCGATGAGCCCTTGACCGATCTCGGCGCCGGTCCGCGCGATGCGGTTGAGCACCTCCTCGGCCTGGGTCTGCAACAGCAGGTCCGCGTCGTCGAGGATCACCACGACGCCGCCCGGAGCCTGGCCCAGCGCCTCCTCCAGGGCGTCCGGCTCGATGTCGGCGCCGTCGAACACGGCGAGCACCCCGGGCCGCCCTGCCAGGCCCCGCAACGGGGAGCGGCGCGGCGCCCCGACGACGACCGCCGTGCCGGCGTCGAGCAGCGACAGCGCCATGGTCAGCAGTGCCGTACTGCGGCCCGACCGGGACGGGCCGGCCACCAGGAAGGTGGGTGTCAGCGTCAAGTCCGGTCCCAGTGCGCCGAGTTGGTCGCCGCCGACCGCCGCCATCGCCCACATCGGGCCCGGCCGCTGCGCGGGAAGATATCCGGCCGCCTGCTCGTAGTCGAGCCGGTCCGGCAGCACGTCCACCCTGAACGGCCTTGCGGAGGAGGGCACTTGGGCGTCCCGCTCCTGGCAGTCCGCGCCGATCCGCTGCAGTTCGGCGGCCTGTGCCTGTCCGCTGCCGTCCGGGCCGAGCAGCGCGATCTGCACCTCGGCCTTGTCCGCGCCACGCAGTGCGCGGCCGGAGGGGATGTCGTCGGGCACCGAGCGCTGGTTGACGCCGATGTTGGCGTACTCCGACTTCTCGTTGAGGCGCAGCACCAGCTTGTCGTCGGTGGTCGAGCTGATCCGGCTGGTGAACAGCGACCGGTCGCCCGCGAGCACCACATGGATGCCGACGCTCGCGCCGTCCCGCAGCAGCCCCATCACCGCGTCCTGCAGGCTGCCGCCGTCGAACTCGCCGAGGGTCTTCTCGAACACCTCCCAGCGGTCGAGCAGCAGCAGGATGTGGGCCGGCCGCTCCTCGGGCGGCAGGGCCCGGCGCAGCTCCGGCAGATCGGCCGCGCCCCTTGCCGCGAGCAGTCCTTGACGGTGCGCCACCTCGCGGACGAGCCGGGACAGCAGCCGCGCGACCCGCTCGGGCTGGGTGCGCTGCACGACGGCGCCGCAATGCGGCAGCGACTCCAGGGCGAGCAGCGCGCCGTTGCCGCAGTCGATGCCGTAGATGTGCAGATCGGCCGAGGAGTACGCACGGGCCGCCGACCCCGCGAGGGTGCGCAGTGTCTGTGAACGGCCGGCCCGCGGGGAGCCGATGATGTGCAGATGCCCGAGCGTGGCAGGGTCGAGGACCAGCGGATTCTGCGCTTGATCCTCGGGCCGGTCCACGATGCCGTACGCGACCGGCTGCAGCGCGTAGGAACCGCTCTCGGTGACCGGCGGGAGGTCGTCCGGAACGAGGGTGGACGGCAGCGCGGGCAGCCACGGGCTGTGCTGCGGCGCGATGTTCATGTCCCGGTTCGCGACGCGGATCGCCTCGACGAGGTCGGCGAGGTCGGTGATCGCGTCGTCGGACTGCTGCCGGGTGGCGCGCGGCCGTCCGGGCAGCGGCTGGCCGAGCTGGCTCCAGCCGATCGGCACCACCCATGGGGCGGGCGCCGTGTCCTGCGCGGTGCCGGGGCGCCGCCCGCCGACCCGCCCGGCCTGGAACGGCACGAGCGAGTTCTGGCCCAGGCGGACATAGGCCCGGCCAGGCGTGCTCTTCGCGATCGAGGCGGCCTCCGGGGAGGTCAGCACGTCCTGGCTCTCCGCGCTGTCGGTCACGCGCAGCGCGATCCGCAGGTTGGTGTTGGCGCGGATCTCGGGGGAGACGACGCCGCTGGGGCGCTGGGTCGCCAGGATCAGGTGGATACCGAGGGAGCGGCCCCGCTGGGCGATGTTGACCAGGCCCTTCACGAAGTCGGGCAGATCACGCACCATCGAGGCGAACTCGTCGATGACGATGAGCAGTCGGGGCATCGGCGTACGTCCCGGCTCGCGCACCAGCAGATCGACGTAGTCCTCGATGTCCTTGGCGCCTGCCTCGGCGAGGATGTGCTCGCGCCGCCGCAGCTCCGCCGAGAGCGAGGTCAGCGCCCGCTCGACGAGATGGGCGTCGAGGTCGGTGACCATGCCCACGGTGTGCGGCAGCAGCGTGCAGTCCTTGAACGCGGAGCCGCCCTTGTAGTCGACCAGCACGAACGTCATGGCGTCGGGACGGTTGGCCACCGCCAGCGACGCGACGATCGTCTGCAGCAGTTCGGACTTGCCGGAGCCGGTGGTCCCGGCGACCAGGCCGTGCGGCCCGTCCCTCTTGAGGTCCAGGGCGAACGCGCCGTCGAGCGAGATGCCGACCACCGCCGACGTGGTGCGGCCGCCGGTCTTCCACCGTGCGCTGATCTGCTCGGGAGTGGGGGAGTCCAGGGCCAGTACGTCCAGGAGGCGGGCGGCGCCGGGCAGCACCGCGCCCTCGTCCTCGGCGCCGCCGCTGTCGCGCAGCGGGCCGAGCGCGCGGGCGATGGAGCGGCACCAGTGCGCGGACACCACGTCGGCCCGGACCCCGGGCACGGTGGCAGAGCCGGACGTGCCGACCCTGAGGGTTCCGTCCCGCTCCTCGACCACCACGGCCTGGCACTCTTCGGGCAGCAGTCGCTCCTCGGTGTCCAGGCATACGGTGTGCACCCCGACCGCGGGGCCGTCGCGCAGGATCTGCACCACACCGGGCAGCGAGCGCAGCCGGCGGGCGCCGTCCAGGACGACGAGGATGTCGGGCTCTCGGGTGACGGCACCGCGCGAGTCACGGGCGGCGGCGGTGCGCGCCGCGATGAGTGCGGTGAGTTCGGCGACCCGGCGGGCCGAGGTCTCCGTGTCGGTGCCGACGGTGGCCGGCACCTCGCTCGACTGGTGGCGCACGTGCGGCAGCCAGCGGATCCAGGACCACACCTGCTCCCCGTCCTGGCCGCTCGTCAGGATGTAGATCCGCAGGTCCTTGGGGCTGTGCAGCACGGCGGCCTGGGCCGTGACCCAGCGGGCGAGAGCCCGCGCGGCCGGGCCGTCACCTGAGATGCCGAGCACCTTGTGCTCGCGCAGCGCCACCGTGACCGGCACGTCGAGCGCCGTCCAGGACACCTTGCGCCGGTGCTCGTCCTGAGTGGGGTCGGTCAGCACGACGGCGGACGGCTGATCGGCGGTACCCACCCGCAGTTCGAGGAAGTCCGCGTCGGAGGTGCGCCGCTCCCACAGCCTGCGGCGCGGTCCGACCGCGGTGAGCAGCACGCTCGCCGGATCGGGGAAACCCCGTCGGCGCGAGGTGCGCTCGGTGACCAGCGCCTCCTGCGCCTCGGTCTCGATGCGCTCCTTCTTCTCGTTGTACTCGGCGAGCGTCTCGGCGTACGTCTGCTTGCCGCTGCGCTTGTTCACGTAGTGGTTGGCGACGATGGAGATCGGCGAGAGCAGGCCGAACAGCAGCGCGTACAGGCGGCCGAAGATCAGCACGGCGGCGACGGCCATCACGACCGGCAGGATCGCCGTGATGTACGGCAACGGGCGCTTGGCCGGCTGGGTCGGCGGGGACGGGAGGGTGAACTGGGTCTTCGGCACCGGCGGGCGCAGCCGCGGTGGCCGGTTGTAGTCCCAGCCCGTGCCGTCCTCGGAGCGCTGCACCGCCGCGTCGGGCCGCTCCGGCACGACGAGTTCGAGCAGGCTGTCGCCCACCCGGAGCTGGGCGCCGACCGGCCAGGGCTTCTCCTTGTCGAGCGCCTCGCGGTCCAGCTCCAGCTTTCCGTCCGACTTCTGCGGTGAGAGGCGGCAGCGCCCGCCGGGGCCGACGCGCAGCCCCGCGAACATCAGGTCGGGGACGCTCCGCTGGATCTGCGGGGTGCCGTCGGTCGCGAGGCCGATCCGGTAGTCGCCCATGTCGAGCCGGTGCACGGCGCCGGCGCCGGGGCCGCTCACGACCCGCGCCTCGATCAGGCCGCTCGGCTCGTCGGGGTCGGCGCCGCCCTGGTGGCCGAGGCCGACGATCGCGGCGTCCCGCAACGGCGAGTCCCGCAGGGGGAGTTCGGGCGGCAGCTCGCCGCCGTCGATATGGATCCCGGAGCCGGTGGGCGGCAGCGGCCGGCCGCCGGCCTCGGCGAGCGCCTGCGCGATGGCGCCGACCGGAGTGTCGGGGTCGGCGTCCAGATGGACATCGAAGGCGTCGCCGGTGTCGTCGACGACGGTGAAGATCAGGGACACGGGGGACTCCTCCTGAGAGGCCGGAACCGATGGAGAGGGAAGGGAGAGAGGAGGGGAGGGGGAGGGATGTGAGAGGGAAGGGGAAAACGCTGAGAACAGGGGTTGGCCGTCGCGGGGGGGCGTCGGCAACGGGCCCTACGGCCGTGGCCGCGAGGTGGTTCACGAAGGAGCGCCGGACCGGCCGCGCCACGGGTCACGCCACCGGTCAGGGGGCCCGGTGAACCATCCCGGTGCAGGCCGCGTAGCCACCGGTCGACGCTCCCCGCACCGCACTTGACGTGATGAAGGTGGTTGCCATGAACCTGCTTGTCGTCCTGGCCGTCGTGCTCGTCCTGGCCCTGATCGCTGCCATCTCGGTGCTGGTCCGCACCGAGCTGAAGGCGAAGAGGCCGGTGTCGGCCGCGCCGCGGGCCGAGGTCACCGGACGGGAGGCGCTGGACGCCATCGACCTCGGCCTGCGCCGGCTCGCGGCCGACTGCCGGCGCTCCGGCCGCTCGCTGCCCGATGTCTACGCCCTCGGCTACACCGGCGCCGAACTCGCCCTGCGGCTCACCGACCCCGACGCGCACGCGCCCGCCCCGTGGACCTCCGACGAGGAGGGTGAGGAATGGCGGGCGCAGACAACCGAGTTGAGCGACGCCGGGGTCGACGTCTCGGCTACGCAGCCTTACCCGCTCGCGGTGACGGTCGGAATCCACAAGGGCGAGCGGGTGCTCGTCGACCTGTCGCGGGCCTCCGCGCCGATCTCGGTGACCGGGGACGGCGAAGCCGTACGGCAGTTGGTGCGGGCCCTGGTGACCGAGCTGATCACCGGCCCCGTGGGGCGGCGCGCGGAGGTGACCCTCGTGGGGTCGGCCGCGACGGCCGAGATGACCGTCGGGCTCGGCCTGATGTCTGCGCGCCTGCACACCGTCGCCACCCTCGACGAGGGCCTGACCGATGGCGCGGACCAGACCTCGGGCCGTGAGCGGACCGGCTCGACCACCGCGGTGACCCAGGTCTTCCGGCTGATCGAGGGCGGCGGTCCGGTCGGGGTGCAGGGCCGGGCGCCCCGGCTCTTCGTGCTGCACGCGGCCCAGTTCGTGGAGGAGCGCGCCGCCATGACGAATCTGCACACCGCCGACGCGCTTCTCGTTCTTGGGGAGGCCCCGGACTTCGCGTGGCGCTTCCACGTGAGCGCCGACGGCTCGCTCGACACCGGGCCGCTCGGCCTGTGGATCAGCACGCACGCCGGCCGACTGGCATGACTCCCTGTCATATGTGATGTGTGCATGACAACTCCAATGCTTAAGCGGCCGTCAGACCACGGCTGTTGAGCCCGTCGCGCAGGGCACGCATCGCATAGTGCGTGCGCGACTTGACCGTCCCGGGCGGTACGCCCAGCACGCGTGCAGTCTGGTTCACGCTGCGCCCCATGTAGTAGACGTGGAGCAGGACCTCGCGCTGGAACGGCGCGAGGTCGCGCAGCGCGTCGACCACGATCTGGACCGTGAGCGCGTCGTCCACCCCGTCGGCCACGGGCAGTTGGGCCATGTCCGGGCCCTCCTCCTCGGGCGGCCGCGCCTGTCGTCCCCGGTACCCGTCGATCACCAGGTTGCGTACGACATGGAAGAGCCACGGGCGTATCGCCTCGGCGGTCGGGTCGAGTTCGGCGGCGTGCTGCCAGGCGCGTATCGCCGCCTCCTGCAGCACGTCCTCGGCGCGATGCCAGTCGCCGCCGAGCAGCCGGGCCGCGAACCGGAGCAGTACGGCTCCGTGGCGTTCGTACACCGCGCGCAGGAACACTTCGGCGGACGCGCCGTCGGCGGCCACTGCGTCGGCGGACGCGGCCTGGGCAGACGCGGCCAGAGCGGACGCGGCTTGGGCGGACGAGGCTTGGGCGGATACGGCCTCGGCGGGCGTCGCGTCACGGGCGGTCGTGGGGGGAGAGGAAACCAGCATGGTTGTTTGCCTCCGGGCACTCCGAGTGCACCTTTGCACTTCTGAAGTCGGACGTCGCCGGTAACAGACAGGTCCCATCCGTCACTTGGAGCGACTGCAGCAGTTTTACGGTGATGCGGGCAACAAGGACGGGCCCGTTCCGTCACGGATGCCGACCGACTGTGACCGGTCGGTTCGTGGTGGTCGGGGCGGCGACGTGCGGTCTCTTCGCCCGAGTCGCGTGTCCGGATGCCCGCTCTGCCCGAAGTCGGGCCCGCTTGCGGTCCGTCGACCCTTCGGTCGCGGTCCGAAGCGGGCCCGGATCCGGGCAATCAGACCTGAGTTCTGTCGTTCGGATCAGGCTGTCTGCCGCGCGGCGTGACCTACTGACCTACTGTGCGCCGTCTTCCTGCGCGAGCCGGCGCACCTCGGCCGGGCCGAGCGCGCGGGCGAAGACCCGTACGTTGCCGATGGCGCCCGGCCAGAAGTCGGCCCCCTTGCCCTTGGACTTGCCACGCCCGATCACGAGATGGCCCGTGGGGTGCTCGGGGTTCTGCGCCGTGATCTTCCCGGCCGCCTTGCCGTCCACATAGATCCGCAGCTGGCTGTCGGCGTGGCTGTAGGTGCCGGTGAGGTGGTACCAGCGGCCGAACTCCGGGGCCGGTACGCCCTTGGCCAGGGCACGCTTGTCGGCGAAGCTGAACGCGAAGCGCTTGCCCTCCGGGACGTACTGGAGATAAAAGACGCTCGCGTCCTTGCCGTCGAGCGAGACGGCCGTGCGGAACCCGTCGGCGTCGAGCCGCACCAGGGCCGACACCGTGTAGTCGTCGTTCACGGTGTCGAGGATCTGGGCTCCGGTGTCCGCGGACCCGGTCCGCCCGTCGAAGAGCAGGGCCGAGCCGTGCGGGCCCTGTGCCCAGCCGGCCCCGCCGATGAGCGTCGCGCCGTGCCCGCCGACCGGGTCGGCGACCGTCTGGCCCTGCTTCTCACGCGCGGGCCACCAGCCGACGCCTTTCAGTGCGGCGTCCGAACTCACCTGTTCTGAGGGTGACTTGGGCTTGGCCTCGGCCGAACCGCCGCCCTCGATGTTCAAGGTGACGAAGGTGAGAGCTACGGCGAGTACGGCGATCACGCCGATCAGGGACCACCGGATGGTCTGCCGCTGATTCATGGGAGGAACCTCTCCTGAGCTGCGAGGGGGCGGTGTCTGCTCGTTGGCTGACGGACCGCGTCCGGAACTGGTTCACCGGCCGGCGCAGCAGGCAAACGGGCGGATGCGGGCAGCACCCGATGCGGAACGGGTGGGTGTCGACTCGCGGGGCGGAGGTATAAACACTCATCCGGGCCTGTTCGGGCCCGCATGCCCGAACACCCAAGCGGCATCAGGGAGTTGACATGCGGTCAGAGGAACGGCACCACCGGCTGCTGATCCTGGCGCGACGGCGGGGCCGGGTCGAGGTCGCCGACCTTGCCGCCGACTTCGGGGTCGCGCCCGAGACCATCCGCCGGGACCTCGGCGAACTGGAGCGGCGTGGCCTGGTGCGCCGTACCCACGGGGGCGCGTACCCGGTGGAGAGCGCCGGGTTCGAGACGGACCTCGCACAGCGGGTGACGCTCCACGTGGAGAACAAGCGGCGGATCGCGGCGCAGGGCGCGCGGCTGCTCGGCGACGCCGAGACCGTGTTCGTGGACGAGGGCTACACGCCCCAGATCCTCGCCTCGCTGCTGCCGGCCGACCGGCCCTTGACGCTGGTGACCGCGTCGCTGCCGACCGCCGCGGCGGCCGTGGAATCTCCGCACCTCACGGTGCTGCTGCTGGGCGGCCGCGTCCGTGCCCGGACGCTCGCGAACGTAGGCTCCTGGGCCTGCGCCATGCTCTCCGGACTGGTCATCGATCTCGCCTACCTCGGATCGAACGGAATCTCACGGGAGTTCGGGCTGACCACCCCCGACCCGGTCGTTGCGGATGTGAAGGCCAAGGCCCTCGAGGTGTCGCGGCGGCGCGTCTTCCTGGGGCATCACGGGAAGTTCGGCGCCAGCAGCTTCTGCCGCTTCGCCGATGTCGGCGACTTCGAGACGATCGTCACCGACACCGGTCTGCCCGCGGCCGAGGCCCGCCGCTACTCCCTACTGGGCCCACAGATCATTCGGGTCTGATCATGTGCCATTCCGAGCGGGTTGGTTCCGCCCGCCGATGTGTGGCAGCGTGGCTGCGACTCGCACCGGCTCACCGGCTGCTTTCGATACCGCCCCAGCTGTGAGGTGCACATGGGACGACCAAGCCGGGGCCTGTTACTCGTGCTTGCTCTGGTCCTCGCCGTGACGGCGGTTCACGGGATCCTCGACGCCACGTTCGTGGTGAAGTTGGTCGCCGACGCGCTTGTGGGGCTCTGCTGGCTGTTCGCCGCTCCGTTTCTCCTCCTGCGACTCGCACCTGACGCCGAAGGTGGGTCCGATGCCGCCGTTCCGGACGCCGGTGGGGAGTCCCCCCTGCAGCACACCGCCGTGCGGTTCCGTGTCGACGAGGACTCCCGCGCGAGATCCCATTGGCGCTACGGACCGTAGCCCCGACGGTACGCCTTGCGTCATGTTCGTGCCGGATCCGGCCATTTGACCTTGGCCGTCACGGGTTCGGCGGCGCCTCTGCCAGCATGAACGGCCAGAGGCGGGCGGGGGTGAGTGCCACCCCGTGGGCCTGCCGCAGCCGAGACACCCAGGAGCGCCGTGGTGACCGCAGTACGCATCAGCTCGGCCGTCATGACCCACCCCGTGCGCAAGGCGCAGGCCGAGGAGCTGGCCGAGCGGCTGGGGCTGGGCGGGCTGGCCCTGGACCCCGATCCGGACGGGCCGCCTTCGGCGTTGCGTACCGCACTCGTGGCATGGGCCGCCGCGGCCCCGTACGCGAGCCACCATCTGGTGGTCCAGGACGATGTGTCGGGCCCCGACTTCCTGCTGGACCTTGTCAGCAAAGCCGTGAGCCGGTTCCCCGACGAGGCCTTGGTCTTCTACACCAACTGGCATGCCCGCAACGGCTCCGCGTCCCGCCTCGCCGCCCTCGCCGGAGCTGCCTGGGTCCGGGCTGTGCCCGACGAGTTCACACCGTCGCTGGGTGTCTGCCTGCCCGTCGGCGTTGCCGCCGAATTCCGGGAGTACGCCCGCGACAGCGTGGAACGGCACGACGACGAGCTGCTGACGCGCTTCTTCCGCTCCCGCGGGCGGATGGGCCTGCTCGCCGTCCCCAATGTCCTCGAGCACATCGGCACCAGCAGCATCAACGGGCATGCCACCCAGGGCATCCGGCTCGCGGTCTGCCCCACGGACGCCGAAGACGCCGAGCCGCTGCTGCGCGACGGCTGGGTTCTGGAAGACCTCGACTGGCTCCCCTACATGCGGTACGGGGAGGGCTATGTGCGCCTCGCCGGCCAGGAGAACGATCCGGGCGGCGGGCGCGGACACCACCGCTGGCAGGACGCCCTGCCGAGGATCGGTCTGACCGAGGAGCGGGTCCGTGACACGGTCGCCGAGCGCATGCCCGTGGATCTGGCCGCCGATGTGGCCCGCGTCTTCGGCGCGGGCTTCGCACAGGAGCTGTGGATCCACTGCCTCATGCTCGGCCGCCAGGCCACGGTCGCCCTCGACAGACATGCCCCGGACGGTGCCCGTTCGACGACTGCCCCCGCTCACGGCCGGCTGATGGAGGCCGCCGTGTCCACTGTCGGACCCGCCGGTCTGCCGCCCGAGCGCCGGCCCGAGGCGGGGCCGGCGCAGAAGCGGCTGATGACCGAATTCGCCTGGAGCGCTATTCGTTGCGGGAAGCTGCTGCTCGACCGGTGACCGGGTGCGTGATCCATACGCCGGGTTCCCAGTAGGCGCCGAGATCGCCGGCCCGGTCGACGACCAGCGGCGCGAGACCACCGGGGAAGACGTACTCCCCGTCGTCCGGGAAGGCCATCCCCGTCCAGCTCTCCCACTCACCGACGGTGCCCGTGATGCGTGACGAGCGCTCCGAGGCGGCGGCGACGGTGCCTCCGGCCGCGACCTGGGTACGGATCCAGGGGTCGAAGGGAGCACCGTCGTCGCGCGTCCAGGCGGCGTAGCGCTCGATCGGGACGAGCGGATAACGGTCTTTCCACGTCGGCCGTACGGGCACGAGCACCGTGCCGAGACCGGCGGAGCGCGCGGTCCGCGCCATCTGGTCCAGCAGTACCTTCGACAGGCCCCTGCCCTGATGGGAGGCCGCGACCTCGATCCCCAGGGCGCACAGCGCGCCGGGGGCACGCCCGGCGTCATGGTCCGCGAAGGCCCGCGCGATGGAGTCGTCCAGGCCGGGGCCGAGCCCTTGCGCGGTGCCGTCCCAGCTGCGGGGCAGCGAGCGGCCGGTGCCGGCGATCTCGTCGTGCTCGTCGTCGTACAGAAGGAACTGGTAGGCGGGAAAGTCGTCGAACAGGCGATTCCAGTAGTCGCCGTTGATGTCTCCGTGCAGGTTGTACTCCGGCACGATCCCGGCGAACTGCTCGGGGATCCGGTCCCACAGTTCCGGTCGCTCCGAGTGACGTACCACCGTCAGGGCCATCGGGTCGGCCTCCTCTCTCTGTGGCCTCCACCTTCGATGCGGCCTTCCCGTTCTCTCCCGTCTTCGCGGGCCGCTTCCCGTTCAGGCTTGCTCACGCGGGGACTTCCAGGTCCCAGACGATGACCAGCGGCAGTCCGTCCCAGGCGGCACGGGCCGCGTCCGCGATGAACTCCTCGTAGCCGCCCGGCGCGAGCCGGCCGTTGAAGAGGGGTTCGTGGCAACCGCGGACGGTCAGCCCGGTCTGCCGGAACGCCTCCAGATAGCGGCTGGGCAGGTGCACGTGGTTGCGGACGAACGCCAGGCTCTCGGAGCCGTGGACGAAGAGGCACTGCCCCTGGAGCGAGATGACGAAGGGGTGCATGTCCGAGACGATGATCCGTCCCCCCGGCCGCACGACGCGCGCCAGCTCGGCCAGGCCCTTTGAGGGTTCCGCGAGATGGGTCATGGCCAGGGAGCAGACGGCCAGGTCGACCGAGTCGTCGTCGAGGGGGAGGCGCTCCAGGTTCCCCACCCGGAACTCGGCGTCGGGAGCGTGCGCGGCCGCCTTCTCCAGCATCTGCGGTGACTGGTCCACCCCGACGGTGCGGTGACCGCGCGACGTCAACGCCCGTGTCTGGCGGCCGGTGCCGCAGGCGGCGTCGAGCGCCGTGCCCGCCGGCATGCCGTCGAGCAGAGCGTGCACCACCGGTTCCTCGACTTCGATGTACGAACTGGGGAGGGAGTCGTAGACGGTGGACCAGGCCGCGTAGCCGTCCGCCGCGTCGAGTTCGCTGACCGCCGCGCCGCCGTCGGGCAGGGGCTCCTCGCCGAGGGCGAACCGGCGGATTTCCTCGACGCGTTCGCGCAGAAACTTCTCGTCGCCGTCGAGGGCATGGCGCAGCAACGCCAGCCCTTCGATTCCCAGAACCAGCTCACGCACCCGGAATTCACTGCTCATTCGGCTGCCCCTCACAGGTCGGTGGACAGTGCTGTTGTCGAATGCCGCTCTACCCCGGTGTTCCGGAGAAGAGTCGGCACACCGGCTTTGTGTCCAGAAGGGCGCTACGAGTGGCCGGTTCACAACAGGCTCTTGTCGGGCTCTCCGTTCTTTCCTAGCATGACCGACCGTTGATCCGAACTCATCGCCGATGTATTCACGTTCGAGTCGGGAGACAGTGTGATAGAAGGTTATGTGGGTCGCGAAAGCGTCGTCGTGGGCGGGATTCTGACACTTCATGTGTCGACGGACGCTCGCCGTTTCCGAATGCGCTTCTATCGGCTGGGCGAGAAATTAGGCCTGGTCGCGGAAACGTCATGGCAGCCGGGCGCGCTTCACGGGCCGCCGGACCATCCGTCCGGCATCAGTGGAAGCGCCTGCCCCGCCACCGACTGGAACTGGCCACCGACGGAGTTTCCCGTGCCGGACGACTGGAACCCCGGTATTTATCTGGTGCAGTTCATCGAGGACAGGGCGGACCCTGATGGCCCGGCCCGGGACAAGGGCGTACCCCTTCTCGACGACGAGACCATCGAAGGGTACGAACGGGAATTCTTCGTCGTCCGGCCGCGTCGCCCCGGCCTCCGGTCACGCATCCTCTACAAGAAGTCCACCTTCACCCGCCACGCCTACAACCGATCGGACCGCCCCGGCCAGGAACGCGCCGCCAGCCTCTACGACCAACCGGTCCACCAACAGGGCGTCGACGGCACGGTTCGGGGTCACAAGGTCAGCCTGCACCGCCCCGGCGGCGTGATCGACCTCGCGTACTGGGACGCCCCGTTCGTCTCCTGGCTGGAACGCAACGGCTATCCCGTCGAATACTGCACCGATCTGGATCTGCATGAGGACCGGACACTTCTCGACGCGTACGACCTCTTGCTCAGCGTCGGCCACGACGAGTATTGGAGCTCCGCCATGCGGGCCCATGTGGAGCGGTTCGTACGCGAACGAGGCAATGTCGCCTTTCTGAGCGCCAACACGTGTTGGTGGCGCATTCATCTGACGGACCGCAATACCGCGTTCGTCTCGGACACGGACCATCACGTGGGCGATGAATATCCGCATCTCCCGGCCACCGACCAGTGGTGGCGACCCGAGCCCGACGGAGTCGGAGCCCCGGAGAACACCCTCACCGGAGTGAGTTTCCGAAACGGCGGAATGTGGGCCGCCGCTGCCGAATGGCCGGGGGACCGCCCGCGCGCCGGGTACACCGTTCAGCACGCCAACCACTGGATCTACGAGGGGACAGGGCTGCGGGACGGGGCCGACGGGTGCGTTCCGGACAGACTCGGAGCCGGAACTCCCCTCATCGGATACGAATGCGACGGCGCCGCCTATGCCTTCGACACGGGCGGAGTCGCCCGCGCCACGGGAATCGACGGCACCCCGGAATCCTTTCTCATTCTGGGTATTCACGTCCTCGAACCCGTCCACGAGGACTTCCACCACTTCAAATGGGGCCACTGGAACGGGCCCGTGCGCGAGGCGGCGATCACCAGTCCGCGCGCCGCCACCATGGGCATGTACACCGCCGGCGGCACGGTATTCACCGCCGGTACGACCGACTGGCCCGTCGTCTGCGGCCGGGAACAGGACGCCCACGTCGTCCAGGTCACCCGCAACCTTCTGAACCGGCTGCGGCACCGGACTCCAGCAGAGCACTGAGCTCCCGCAGCCCGGCGATCCGCGCCGCTCCCCGGGGGAGGGGCGGCGCGATCCCGTCGACCGCCCGGTCCGGCCGCCACAGGTGCACGGCCCGCATCCCGGCCGCGAGCGGACCCGCCACGTCCGGCTCCCACATGTCGCCGACGAACAGGGCCTCTCGCGGACGCAGGCCGCATCGGCCGAGGACGCTCCGATAGACGAGGGGGTGCGGCTTGCGGGCACCGGCACGGGCGGAACTGACCACCACATCGACCGGCCCGCCCAGTCCCACCCCGTCGACGGCCCGGTCCAGATCCCAGAACCAGTTCGAGCAGACGGCGACCCGCAGCCCCCGAGCGCGGAGCGCGGCCAGCACCTCGCGGACATCGTCGAAGAGCTCCAGACGGATCGCCTTCATCGCCCGGTCGAGCTCCAGGACCAGCCCCGCCAGCTCTTCCTCGGGCACCCCGCACGTACGCGCCCGCAGCCGAAGGCGCTCCCGTTCCCAGGCGGTGTACGCCCCCTCGCTCACGGAGTGCGCCCGGTGCTCCTCGCCCTCGCGAGGACCCACCGTCCACTGGTCCCCCCACCGCGCGCCCTGTTCCGCCAGACCACGGCGGGCGAAGATCGCCTGATGGCTGGGCGGCAGCGGAGGGACCATGCGGACCAGCGTCCCGTAGAAGTCGAGGATCACGCCCCGGACGGTCTCCGGCTCCTCACCGGTCACCTCAGAACCGGCCGTACCTGCGCGGGAAGTAGTCCTGCATGCTTCCCTCCCGGTCGATGTCGACGGTCGAGCAGTGCAGGCCGCCGCCGAAGGGGCCCACCGCGCGGAACGGCACCGGCACGATCTCGAAGCCGTAGGACGAGAGCTGCTCGGAGAGGCGCACCTCGTTCTCCTCCACGCACAGGGTGTTCTCGTCGAGGTTGAGCATGTTCGCCGCCAGCCACGGGCTGCAGAAGGAGAGCTTCGGCGGATGGTCCCAGCTCGCGGGCTGCACCGCCTCGACGATCTCCCAGTCGTTGAGCTTGAAGAACTCCATCAGCTCGGCGTCGGCGAGCCGCTCGCCGCAGTGCAGCACCAGTCCGGGCCGCAACGGCACCCACGTGGAGTCGATGTGCAGCGGATGCGTGTTGGTGGACGTCACCGCGTGCACCCGATGGTCCGGGAAGTGGCGCTTGAGCCACTGGTAGCCACTCTTGTTGGTGACGAAGGACAGCTGAACGAACAGGTCCTTGCCGAAGCGGGCCACGTCGGCGGCATCGAACAGCGGCTCGGCCTCGGTGAGCACCAGGTCGTAGTCGCGTACCCGGGCGAGCTGCTCCTCGGTCGTCAGTCCGTTGAAGATGTCCCAGAAGCCGGGCTTGTACGAGGCGTCGGTCAGCCGGGGCTTGGGCGCGGCCTCCCAGCGCATCTTCTCGTCGCCGTCGAAGAGCCGCTGGAGAACCGGCCGGTAGCAGAGGTACTCGAACCAGCGGCTGCGATACGACATCGTCGCTTCCAGGACTTCGTTGCCCACGGTCAGCAGCAGGTCCCGTGGTGGCATACAGCCGAACATCGACTCGTGCGTCCACTCGGGTGTGGAGACCGGCCGGTTGAAGTCGAGGGGGGCGGGGCGGTCCACGCGGATGCCGCGGCGCTCCAGCAGCGCCGCGAAGTTGTCGAGCTGCTCGTCGGCCTCGGCCACCATGTCGGCCGGCATCGGGCCGAAGGTGCCCAGCGGGAAGCCGTCGTCGGGATAGTCCCGTCGCACCGCGTGCTCTGGGGCCTGGACCACGGTGCCCTCGGCCCGGCCGACGATGACATGCCGCAGGGGGTCCCAGCCGTTCCATGAGTTGACGCGTAAGGGACCGGTGGCGCCATCCGTGGTGGTCGTCCTCTGCTCGGTCACGTACTCACCCTTCGATAGGAGGCTTCGACAGGAGGTTCCGACAGGAGGGAGGAACAGGTGCCAAAACTGCGGCAGACCGTCGTCACCGTCAAGGACGCCTCCGTCACTCACCGCAGCGAACGCGTCAAAGGTGGCGAGGCGCCCGGGAAGCGGTCGTGACCCCCCGGCGGCTTCCGGGCAGGACAGCGCGGGTGGCCCCGCGAGCGTCGTGGGACGCGCACCGGTGGCTTCCGGCCGAAACATCCTGCGGCCGCGAAGTGACCGATCCAGCGGGGTAGTGAGAGACGGTCGGCACGCCGGAAGCCCCCAGGAGGAAATGCATGGCATCGCACAAGCGTCGCTGGCCCGCGGTCCTGGTGGCCCTGGTGCTGGCATCCGCGGGCTGTTCGTCCGGCGACCGCGGTTCTTCCGGCGCAGGCCGGGGGCGCGGGCACGAGGGGGAGCTGACGGTGTGGCTCACCGTGGATGCCCGGGAGAGCTGGCCCGAGCTGGTGGCGTCGGCCAACGCGCGTTTCGCCGAGAAGTACCCGAAGGTCGATGTGGAGGTGCAGTACCAGCAGTGGACCAGCAAGAACCAGAAGCTGGACGCGGTACTCGCCGGACGCGACGTGCCCGACGTGGTGGAGATGGGCAACAGCGAGACCACCAACTACATCGTCAACGGCGCCTTCGCCTCCGTCGATCCGAAGAGGTTCGACCGGTCGGACCGGTGGCTTCCCGCGCTCGCGGACGCCTGCCGGATGGACGGCGAGACGTACTGCGTGCCCTACTACGCGGGCGCCCGGGTCGGTATCTACCGCACCGACTACCTCGCCAAGGCCGGTGTCTCCTCCGCCCCCCGCACCTACCCCGAACTCATCACCGCCCTCGACAGGCTGAAGAAGAAGTTCGGCACGAAGGACCCGAACTTCTCCGCCTTCTACATGCCCGGCCGTTACTGGTACGCGGCGATGGCCTTCGTCAAGGACGCCGGGGGCGAGATGGCCGTCGAGCGCGGCGGACGGTGGCGCGGCGCCCTGTCCTCTCCCCGGTCCGTCGAGGCGCTCACCACCTGGAAGAAGCTCATCGACGCCTACTACACCGGCGATCGCGCCAAGGACAACGGAGACCAGCCGGCCGTCGTCGGACAGGGCCGTGTCGGCGTCTTCTACGGCAACACCTGGGAGGCCCAGGCCGCCACCGACGCCCGGTCCGGTGGTAATCCCGCCCTCAAGGGCAAGTTCGCGACGTTCGTCTTCCCCGGCCCGTCAGGGAAGCCGCTGCCGCCGTTCCTCGGCGGCTCCACCCTCGCCGTTCCGGCCAAGTCGGGGAACAAGGACCTTGCCGCCGAATGGATCCGCATCTTCACGGACCGTACGTCGCAGCGGCAGTTGATCGCCGCGGACACGTTGCCGAACAACACGGTCCAACTGCGTGATGTCGCTGCCGGGGGCGCGAACGGCCCGGCCGCCAGAGCCGCCGAACGGGGCTGGGTCACTCCACTCGCCCCCGGATGGACCTCCGTCGAGAAGTCCAACATCCTCCCCGAGACGCTGGAACGGATCGCCACCGGCAAGGAGTCGGTCAAGAAGGCCGCCCAGGAGGCGGACCGCAGGATCGACGCGGTGATCAATGAGCGCTGACCGCGCGCCCCGAACCGACCCCCGACCCCGCACCAGCACCAACATCAGCACCGGACGCCGCCACTCCGGCGGCAGGCGCCCGACCCGGCTCCCGCACCTGCTGCCGTATCTGCTGATCGCACCCACCCTGATCGCCCTGGCACTCGTCCTCGGCTATCCGCTCGTCGACATGGTCACGCTGGCCTTCCGGAACATGACCCGCCGGGAACTGTTCAGCGGTGCGACGCCGCCATGGGTCGGACTCGACCAGTACCGCACCATCCTGAGCGACGGGTTCTTCTGGACGGTCGTCGCCCGCACCGCCCTGTTCACCGTCGTCAGCACGGCCCTGACCATGGGGGTCGGTCTGGGTACCGCCCTGCTGATGCGCCGGACATCACCTTGGGTGCGGGCCGTCATGGCCGCCGTGCTGATCGCCGTGTGGGCCATGCCCGTCATGGTGGCCTCCGCGATCTTCCGGTGGCTCTTCGACGCGGACTACGGCATCGTCAACTGGCTGCTGAGCACCCTGCCCGGAGCCGACTTCGCCAAGCACAACTGGTTCACCGACCCCTGGCAGGGCTTCGCCGTCATCACCGCCGTGGTCGTCTGGGGAGCCCTGCCGTTCGCGGCCATCACCCTCCACGCGGCGCTCGCGCAGCTTCCCGCCGAGCTGGAGGAGGCCGCCGTCCTCGACGGAGCGAGCCCCGCCCAGGTCTTCCGGCACATCACCTTCCCGGTCCTCAAACCGACCTTCGTGATGGTGACGACGCTGATGACCATCTGGAACTTCGGTGTCTTCAACCAGATCTGGCTGATGCGGGGCGGCCAGCCCGAGCGCGAGTACTACCTGCTCGGCGTCTACTCCTTCATCGAATCCTTCGCCGTCAACCGCTACAGCACCGGCGCCGCCATCGCCCTCGTCACGGTCGTGCTGCTGCTCGCCGGCTCCGTCGTCTACCTGCGTCAGATGCTCAGGACGGGGGAGGTGGAATGAGTCGCACGAGACGTCCACCGTCCCGGGGCGGTTCACCGGCCCGGCGCGGTCCACGGCTCCGGTACGACCTGCTCGGGCTGTGCGTGGCGGCCGTGGCGGGATTCCCCGTCTTCTGGATGGTGTTCACCGCGTTCCGGCCCGCCTCACAGATCCTGCGGACGCCGCCCGACTTCTGGCCGGGGGAGCTGACTCTCGACAACTTCGGCCGGGCCATGGGCACCGAGACGTTCTGGGCCAACGCCCGCTCCAGCGCCCTCATCGGCGTCGGCACCGTCGTCGTCTCCCTGGTCATCGGCACCCTCGCGGCCTTCGCGCTCGCCCGCTTCCGGTTCGCCGGCCGCAAGGCGTTCGTCCTCGTGATCCTCGGCATCCAGATGATCCCGCTCGCCGCCCTGATCATCCCCGTCTATCTGCTGCTCAACGAGGCCGGCCTGACCGACACCCTCAGCGGGGTGATCCTCACCTACCTCGTCTTCATGCTGCCCTTCACCATTTGGATGCTGCGCGGATTCATCGCCGCCGTCCCCGTGGAGCTGGAGGAGGCGGCGATGGTCGACGGCTGCGGCCGCCTCGGCGCGTTCCGCCGCATCGTCCTTCCCCTGCTCGCCCCGGGCCTGGTCGCCACGTCCGTCTTCGCCATGGTGCAGGCGTGGAACGAGTACGTCCTCGTCTACGTACTCCTGTCCAGCCCGGACAAACAGACCCTCAGCGTCTGGCTGGTCTCCTTCCAGACCGGCTTCGGCACGGACTACGGCGGGCTCATGGCGGGCGCGACCCTCACCGCCCTCCCCGTCGTGGTCTTCTTCCTGGTCGTCCAGCGCCGGATCACCGCCGGGCTGGCTTCCGGCGCCGTCAGGGGCTGAACGCGCGGGACCGGAAGCGGCGGCCGCACCCGCGGCCGCCGGACCTGCCCACAACTCAGAGGAGAGAGCACCGTGACGACAGACCGACTGGACCTGGTCTCCAAGCTGTACCAGCCCTCCGGCTGGCCCCGGATCCTGGAAGCCGCCTCCGGTGCCCCGTCCGGCGCGCCCCTCGTCGTGGACCTCGACCCCACCACCTTCTGCGACCTGGCGTGCCCCGAGTGCATCAGCGGCAAGCTCCTCAACCAGGGGCGCTTCACCCCGGAGCGGCTGGCCGCGCTGGCCGAGGAGCTGGTCGCCCTCTCCGTGCGGGCCGTCGTCCTCATCGGCGGCGGCGAACCGCTCGCCCATCGCGGCACGCGCGGGGTCTTACGCATCCTCGGCGAGGCCGGCCTCGCCGTCGGCGTGGTGACCAACGGCACCATGATCGAACAGAACCTCGACGAGCTGGCCCGCTACGCCAGTTGGGTACGCGTCTCCATCGACGCCGGAACCAGCGAGACGTACGGCGTCTTCCGCCCCGACCGCAAGGGGCGCAGCGCCTTCGACAAGGTGATCCGGAACATGCGGCTGCTGGCCGCGGCCAAGCGCGGCGCTCTCGGATACTCGTTTCTGGTGATGTCCCGTCAGGAACCCGACGGAAGGACCGTCACCAACCACCACGAGGTGCTGCGCGCCGCCGAACTCGCCCACGACATCGGCTGCGACTACTTCGAGACCAAGGCCATGTTCGACGACGACCACCACATCGTGCAGGTTCCGCACGAACTGCTGGACTCCGTCGACGGGCAACTGGCGGAGGCGGCCCGGCTGGAGAGCGACACGTTCCAGCTCGTCAACTCCTCCACCCTGACCGCCCTGCGCAACCACGTGGGCCCTGTCCAGCCCAAGGAATACCACCGCTGCCGCGTGGCCGAACTGCGCACCCTCGTCACCCCGTCCGGCGTCTACGTGTGCGCCTACCACCGGGGTAACCCGCTGGCGCGGATCGGTGACGCCGTGGTGGACGACCTGGCCACGATCTGGAAGGAATCGGACCGCGGCATCGTCGACCCGAGCAGGGACTGCCGGTTCCACTGCGCGCGCCACCGCTCCAACCTGGAGCTGGAGCAGATCGCGCGGGAAGCCGGCAGCCCCCCACTCACCGAGGACTACGACCCCTTCCTCTAGTCACCCGGTCCAAGGCCGGAGTCAGTCACCCGGTCCAAGGCCGGAGTCCTTCAGGTCCTGCTCGGATACGTGCTCCGGCCCACGGCCCCGGTGCGGCCGGCCGTCCCCCGCCGCACCCCCGCCGAGGCCCTCGCGGGAATCACCCGGGCCCCGGGGTGGGTGCCGGCCAGGGCGCGCCGCAGGCGTTCCACCGTCTCCCGCTCCTCGGCCACCGGGCACACACCGACCAGCGCGCCCCCGCCCCCGGCCCCGCTCAGCTTCAGCGGAAGCCCGACGGAGCGCCGGGCCAGGCCGCGCAGCTCCTCGAGCAACGGCGTCGACATCCGCTGGCAGTCCCGCATGGCCTCGTGCGCCCGGCTCATGGCCGCGCCCAGCGCCTCGTGGTCGTGTGCCCGCAGCGCCTCCCACGCCGCCTCCGACGCCGCGTCCGTCCGCGCACGGTAGTCGGTCAACGCCGGGTCCCGGGTGGCCAGTTGAGCCCGGACGGAGCGGATGTGGTCACCGGTGTCCTTGCGGGTGCCGGAGTCCACCACGACCAGCGCCCAGTCCTCGGGGAACTCCAGGCGGTCCCGTACGGATGGCAGGCCGCTGGTGCGGCCCTGGAGCAGCAGCGCTCCGCCCTCCACGACGGCCAGATGGTCCATCCCGCCACCGTTGAAGACCGCGAACTCGAATTCGTACGCCCACTGGGCCAGCTGCTGTTCCGGCACTTCGGCGTCCGGCGCACCCACGTCGGCGAACGCCCGGAACAGCGCCACGATCAGCGCCGTCGACGACGACAGACCGCTGGCGCCGGGTGCGTCGCTGCGCACGGTCACGGCCGGCGGGCGTGGCGCGAGCGCGGGCAGCCGCTCGCGCAAGAATGCCCAGACCTCCTCCCGCCAGCCGCCCGCACCCCCGTCCTCGCCGGCCCGCGGGCCGGGCGGTCCGATCTCCACCGTGGTCATCAGGTCGAGCGCCACGCTCACCGACCGGCCGCCCAGCCAGTCCAGGTCCTCGCCGGACAGACACGCCCGGCAGGGCACCGACACCCGTACCGCCTCGCTGTCGCTCACCGGGCCTGGAACCTTCCCCCGGCACGGAACGCCTCGTACATGGACAGCACCACCCCGGTCGGCGGATGCAGCGGATGCGGAGGGTCCGTCAGTTCCCGGAACTGCGCGCGGAGTACCTCGTCGGGCCCGGGGGACAGGTCGCCCGACCACCGCCGTGTCACGAAGCAGAGCGCGAAGCAGTGGGTGATGTCTCCGTTGGGGTAGGTGAGCGTGTGCACCTCGGGATCGGAGAGGGAACCGAAGGCCACCAGGTCCGCGCGGTCGACGCGCAGTCCGGTCTCCTCCGCCACCTCCCGTACGGCCGCGTCCGCGAAGTCGCCGTCCGGCTCGCAGGCGCCGGCCGGCAGCTCCCACACCCCCGAGTCGGCCCGCTGCTGGAACAGTCCGCGCCCGGCCTCGTCGAGCAGCAGGACCTGCGCCCCGGGGACGAGCAGTGGCCTGCTCCCCACCAGCTGGCGCAGCGACCAGAGATGGGACCCGATGTAGCTCACGCGTGTGCCGCCTTCCGCGGTACCGAGAACGCCCGTCGCACGGAAGGCTGTCACGCGGCTGCCTCCGCGAGCCAACGCGGAACCGCGTGCGGCGTGGCGAGCAGCCACCGTACGTACCGGTCGACGCCCTCGGGGACACTGATCCGGGCCTGCCACCGCAGCAGTTCCCGGGCGCGCTCCACGCAGGCGTAACCGCCGAGGGGATCCCCTTCGGGCCGCGGCGTGGTCACACAGCGGGACTCCGGGAAGTACGGGGCGATCAGCTCGGCCACCTCGCGCACCGAAGTCGGCACGCCCGTACCCACGTTGACGGTCTGCTCGGCCATCTGCTCCTCGATCAGGGCGAGGGCCGTGGCCTCGGCGACATCGTCGACGTGGACCAGGTCGCGGACCTGGACGCCGCCGCCGTTGAGGTGCATCGGCTTGCCCAGCCGGGCATGGATCGCGAGCCAGGGCACCATCCACGAGTGGCTGCCGGGCTTGGGGATCTGGGGGTCGCCGTAGACGGAGAAGTACCGCACCACCGCGTACTCGGTCCCGGACGAGGCGGCGAGCATCAGCCTGGTCTGGTGCTCAGCCCACAGCTTGGAGTTCGCGTACACCGACAGCGGGAACAGGCTCTGGTCCTCGAGGAACCGCTGCGGCCCCTCGGCATCGGGCACGCCGTCGCCGTACACCGACGCCGACGACACCAGCACCAGCCGGCGCACCCGGGACGCGGCTGCCTGCTCCAGCACCACTTGGGTGCCCTCCACGTTGGCCCGGAAGGCGATGTCGGGGTGGCGCGTGCATGCGGCGACGTCGGCGTAGGCGGCGGCGTGCACCACGTAGTCGGCGTCCTTCAGGAGTCCGCCGACCACGGCACGGTCGCGGATGTCACCGACCACCAGGCGCGCACCGGTCTTCGCGACACCGAACAGCTCGTGGGCGGCCTCCGGGTAGGCGTCCATGCGGTCGAGGGCGGTGACGTGCGCCCCCGCCCGGTGCAGCAGGGCCACCAGCCGGCTGCCCACCAGACCCCCGCCACCTGTGACGACGACGACCGCGTCACGCAGCTTCGCGAGCCGGGACAGGATGGTCTCCTCGGCGACGGTTCCTGCTCCGTTCGTCACGTTCGTCACGTTAGGGACGTTCGGGACGGTCGGCAGGTTGGATAACTCGGGCATGCGTACCTCTTCCGGGTTCAGTGACATTCGGATGGGTGACGTGTGCTCAGGTGTGTGAGGAAAGCATCGGGGCCTTCCGGCCACCGGTGCCAGAGTGCCTTTTTGGCACTCTTGCGGCCCCCCGACGCCCGCCGTACTGTCCGGATCCGGCCGCCGCACACCGGTGCGCGGCGGATCCCGGACCAGGCGGAGGACGAGTGACGCGTTACCGGTTGAGCGGTGTCGTGATGACCCACCCGAAGCGCCTGGAAGCCGCGGAGAGACTGGCCGCGACAGCGCCCCCGGGCGCGTTACGGGTCGTCATGGACCCAGACCCCACAGGCACCCCTTCCGCGCTGCGGACCGCACTGGCTGCCTGGTCCTCGATCGAGGACGGGGCCACTCACCAGCTGGTCGTACAGGACGACATGGTGCTGTCCGAATCCTTCTTCCGGCGGGCGGGGCTCGCCATCGAGGAGATGCCGGACGCGGCACTCGCACTGTTCGCTCTCTGGGACTCGCGCAACGGATCCGCGGTCCGCTTCGGCGCCCTGACAGGAGCGCGCTGGGTCGGGGCCGTCAACGAGCACTTCCCGTGCGTGGCCATCATCCTGCCCCGACGGGTCGCCGAAGGTTTCGTGGAGTACGGCCGGAACCGCCTGGGTGGCTGGCCCGACGACATCCTGATGCAGCGGTATCTGACAGACCGTGGCGTCGCTCGCTACGTGTCCGTGCCGAGCCTCGCCGAACACGCGGACCGCGGCAGCATCTCCGGCAACTCCTTCCGAGGACCGCGCAGATCCGTGTGCTTCCTGCCGTCGGACCCGGCCGGTGACGAGGGTGCGCGGCTGACCGCGCCGGATGTGATCCCGTTCTTCAAAAGGGGCGTCGCGCAGTGCGCGGTACGCGTCAGTGGGCCGGGACCGCGGCGCTGGCTGCACCTCGGCTGCGAGCAGTACCTCGAAGGCGCCGGGGTACCGGCCGCGTGGCTCCGGCAGGCGCCGCCGAGCACGGCCGGTGGCGCGGAACAGGAGGCCGTGCGCGGCACCTGGCTCACGGCCTTCGCCATGGGACTGGTGCAGCGGAAGGCCGCACTTGGCCACGACCCGGACCGCCCCGGCGGCACACCCGACCCGGCCGTGGTGGCGGAGGCCCTGGCGACCATCGGTCCGGGCGGCATCAGCCACACGAGCACCGAGGCGCAGATCGAGGAGCGCCGGGCCGAGCTCGCCCGCATCGCCCGTGCGGGCATCGAGGCCGGCCGGGAAGCTGCCGAGCGTCTCTCCCGACCGTCGGCACGCCGTCCCCCGGACCGGGTCCGGCGGCGCGTCGCAGTGCGGGGAGCGGCGACGCCCCTGGGCGAGCACGTGCTGCGCGGTCTGGCCGACCGGGGCCATCACGTGACGCAGGCCGGGCCACTCAGGGTTGACGACACCCGCTTCGATGCCGTGGTGGACCTGAGCAGCCTCAGCCGGAGCGCGGAGGGGGAGTACGCGCACTTGTCCGTGTGCGTGCGGACGGCCGGTGACGGTACGCCGCTGCCGGCCGCCGCCACGTACACCGTGTGGGCGGGCGACCTGTACGGCCCCGGCTGCTCCAGGCACACGCCGATCGGCCGCATGGTGTGGAGCGCGCTGCGCAGCCACCATGTAGTCGTCGCCGACGGCCCGGAGTCTTCGCTCCACCCGCTCCATGTGAACGACCTCGTCGACGCCCTGTCGCTGGTGCTGACCACACCACCGCCCGCGCACGTCATCGCTCTGCCGGATCCGGAGCCCCGCACGGCCGACGACATGGCACGGGCCGTGTGCCAAGCCGTGCGGCCCGTACCGGTCGAGACTCCGGCCACGGCGACCGCCGTGCCGCGCCGGCCGTTGCCTCCGGGCGTGCGTCCGGCCGGATGGTCGCCCGCGACCGGCCTCGACCGCGGACTGCACGGCTTCGCCCAGTGGCTGGCCTACGAGGGGATCCTGCTCCAGGAGATCTGAGCCCCCTGTGCTTCGCGGCCCGCTACGGCGAGTTGCCACCGATCGCCTGGGCCGGGCCGAGCGCCCAGGCGTGCCGTGGGCGGGTGATGTGGAGGAGGTGTGCATGGCGGACGACGCGTGATTCTTCATATATGCGGTGCGTGTTAGCCTGCCCGCGGTCGCGATCGCATGCATACGGGGGAGGCGCGATGGGCTCGGATGGCTACCAGGTCAAGGCAGGTATGACCGGCCAGGCCCAGCAACTCGACGACGCCGGCACGGAGATGGACGGCGTCAGCTCGGCCGTCAAGTCCCGCACGAGTTATTCGTACGGCGATGTCGGCGGCGATGACGCCGCGTCGGCGCTGAACGCGTTCGTCAAGGCGTGGGAGGCGGAGGCCAAGACACTGGCGTCGGCGTTGCACGAGCTGGGTGGCAAGGTGCAGTTGGCCAAGAAGACCTACCACGGCACCGACGGCCTGGTGAAGACGCACGCGGACAGCGTCCCCGTCACAGGCTCGAGCAGCCTCACCGACACATCGACGCAGGGCGGGCGCACCTCGGCCCTGTCGGGCTACTGAGGAACGGGCCGGTGTCTTTCTTCTTCTCTCCCCTCAACTCCCCTTCCTTCCGCCTCGCGTGGCTCGCCGGGCTGTCCAAGAAGATGCTCGGTGCCGGAAGCAAGAACGAGGTCCTCGACCTGATCGACGACGCCCTCTCGGTGCCCGAACCGGGCGGCGACCAGGGCGTGTTGGAAGGCCTGGCAAGTCTCTACCGCGGCCAGCTCGACCCGGTCGGCGATGTCTTCGACCGGGTCGACCGGGTGGGCCGCAAGGGTCTTCCGGAGGTGTGGGTCGGCGACACGAGCGTCCTCGCCTCGGACGTGGTGAACGCCGCCGGGCGGTCCGCGACCCAGATGAGCGAGGCGTTCCAGGGTTGCGCGACGGTGCTCCTGACGCTGGCCGACGCGATCGGCGCCGCGCAGCGCAAGGACGAGCAGGGCCGCGGTCAGCTGCTGGAGCAGAAGAAGACGCTCGGCGGCAAGGACGGCTTCTTCGACGACCTGCACGAGAACGACGAGGAGGAGTGGGACCGCAAGAACGCCGCCCACTTCGGCTCCTACGCGGTCGACCTGATGCACGCCGCCGTCTCCGACGCGCAGGAGGCCACCCGCGTCGCGGCCCGGGACCTGAACAAGTGGGCCGCCGAGGCACGGGCCGGGAAGATGCAGACCAGCGAACTCACCGCCGTCGACAAGCTGATGCTCGCCGACACCGGAGTCGCGGGCGCCGACACCGAGCTGAACGAGATCCTCACGCCCAGCGACCTGGCGCGCGCGTCGACGCGGATGGACCTGCTGAATCTCGACGACGAGACGGCCATGGAGCGGATGCTGTCGAAGTCGGACACCCCGCAGGAACGCGCCTACCTGATGAAGGCCTTGGCCGCCGGCCACAGCGTCGCCGAGATCGAGACGTTCCAGAACAAGATCCACGGCAAGGACGCCGGCTGGATGCGCCGGCACCTCACTCCGGTGGTCACCGCCACGGACAGCATGGACGACGAGGGCCTGGCGTCGGACGGGTCGAACAACAACAAGGACTACGCCACGTTCGACGGCCAGCTGTGGATCCAGGGCGGCGACGGCTCCGAGGGCACCTGCGTGGCCTCCTCCACCGTCACCTCCCGCGCCGTGGTCGACCCGATGTACGCGCTCGACCTCACCGGCGGCCCCGACGGGCAGCAGGACGACCCCGAGGCCTTCAAGCAGCGCCTGGTGGCCGAACAGCACCGGCTGCACACCGAAGGCGACGGCGGCAAGAACTGGGGTGGCATGGGGCAGGAGGGGCAGGAACGGATCAACGACACCGCCGTCGGCAGTGCCACCGGCAACGACTACCAGCGCCAGGACCTGAACAGCGCCGACGACCGCAGGGCGGTCCTCACCGAAGTCGAGAAATCGGTGGCGGAGGGACGGCCGGTGCCTGTCGACGTCTCGGGCAAGGAGGGCGCTCACGCGATGACCATCATCGCCCAGGAAGGTGACAAGCTTCAGGTGTACAACCCCTGGGGCTCGACGACCTGGGTCAGCGAGGACGACTTCATCAACGGCCACATGGGCAAGGCATCCAGCAGTGATCTCCCCAACGCGTACAGCGTCTATCTTCCGCGGTAGCAGGGGCGGTGCCGCGATCGCGGCGGCCGCGCTCCTCGCTCTCGCCACGGGCTGCGGCTCGGGCACCGACGAACCGGCCGGCGGCTCCACGAGCACCGCGGGCCGCCCGACGAGCCACCCGGTGAAGGACACCAGCATCACCGCCGAGCCGGGCGAGCGCTTCACGCTCACCGTCGACCAGAACGCCTCCACTCGCGAGTATTGGTACCTGGTCGACCCCGAGCCCGACAGCTCGGTGCTGGTCAGCCGCGGCCAGGACACCGCGTCGGACTCCGGCGACACGCCTGTGCCCGGTGCCGGCGGCCGGCTCACCTTCACCTTCGAGGCCAAGGGCAAGGGGACCACCCGGTTCACGCTGCTGCACTGCACGTTCACCACCTGCCAGGGCAACACCTCCAGCCGGCCCCCCGAGACAACCGGACCCTCCGCCACCCCGACCACGGGGGCGGCCACTCCCTCCCCGGCCCCCGAGCGCATCACCTACACCGTCACCGTCGACTGAGCCGCAGTGGACCAGTCAGATGAGACGAGACACCCGAGGCCCCGACATGAACGATGACGCCCCGTACCCGCCCGACCGCACGGACGACGAGCTGGCCCAGCTCGACATCACCGTCCTGCTGCGTTACGGCCTCACCGCCGAGGCCGGCACCCGGCGCACCGCCCTGTTCGGCGACGGCGCCGCGGCCGCAGCCGTCATCCTCGACCGTCTCGGCACCGAGCCGCGCTCGGTCGCCTTCCTCGCCGACACCGTGCGCGCCGGCGGACTCGCCCGCGCCGCGGAGCTGCCCGAGCCCCTGCCCCGCCGGGAGGCGGCCGTCCTCGTACGGGAGTGGCTGCAGGCCGGCACCGAACTCGTGGGCGGGATCGCCGCCGACGACACCGCGGCCGCCTGGCTGCACGCCGTCGCGACCATCATCGAACTGAAGCAGCTGACCAGGGCGCGGGGCCGGACTACGTGATCTGAGTAGCCGAGAGGACAACCGGCAGCATCCCGGGCTCGTGGAACCCGGCGCACCCGCAGCGTCATGCGACGGCCCGCCTCACACGGCGTGGGGACATTGCGGGCGAACCGTCGAGCCGGTCAGCAGCCGAACCCCACTGAACTATCGAGGCTAGACGGGCTCGTTGGCGTCGATGGCATGATGCGTGTCGCCGCCCGCCGGCGTGCGGCGATTCCGCACGAAAGTCCGGACGGCGCGGCCGATAAGGGCCAGCACGATTGCGGCGGAGGCGTACTGGACGGTGGTCCAGGTGGCAATGACAACGGAGCCTTGCCCGTCTGCCTCGGCGCGGAGGCGCATGTTCGTCTCGAAGAAGGCGACCAAGGGGACGGAGATTCGGCACAGGAGGCCGAAGGTGTCAGGCCGTCGGGCAAGGTGGCCCACGAGGCCCATCGGCATGCCGAGAATCAAAGCGAAGAGCACCCAGAGAACAATGCCCGAGGAAAATCCTTCACCAACGGTGCCGTGAGTTCCCGGTGGAACGTTTGGGTAAAGGTGCTTGACTGTGTAATACGCCACGACGGCGACCGTTAGCCCCGCAAAGGACAGTAGGGCGGCCATTCTTTTGGCGCGGCAGAAATAGCCCACCAAGAATGCGTAGCAGGCCCAGGGCCATCCACCGGAGAAGATGAGGCTCAGGGCAACGCAGAAGCTGGTGTCTCCCTTGCCGGCGGCGGGGCCGATGAGGCCAAGGAGTAGCCCGGTCCCGAGAGATGCCGCGATCGGCATGACGCAGGTGCGCAGAAGGCTGGCGATTTCAGACCCTCATTCCGTGGGGGCTCGATACCGAGGAGCGCGACGCGCGGTCGCTCATGGGCCGTATCTCCACGGTCCATGCGCGACCACCCTTGATCCGGTCAACGGTCCCCGCTGGAACGGATCATTGAGCCACTAATACTTGGTGGCGTAGTACGTCTTGCAGGTGTACGCGGCGCCCGTGGTGCGGTGGGCGTTGGACGTCGAGCCCTTGGATACCCATCCACTGGAAACCGTCCCATTGGCGATGTTCACCGAAGACTTGTGGGTCTTCGTCTGGTGATCGTAGTTCGAGTAACAGTACTTGTCGGTTGCGGCAGCCCCGGTGAGGTACCAGCCGTAGCACCACTTGCCGCCACTGTCCGGGTTGGTGCACGCCTCGACCTGCGGGCGGATGACCGAGGGCCCCATCTCGAACTCCGCCACACCCCACTTCTCCGGCTCAGGCAGCTGACGCACGCATGAGCACGGCACGGCACGGCCCGGCCTGTAAAGCCATCGTGAGCGTCGTGCAACCGCCACCAACCGTAAGCGGATCCGCCCTCGGAGAGACCCGTCCGATCGTGTTGCTGACACGGACTCGGCGGCGCGACCCGAGGACGAGCTCCAGCCGTAAGAACCGGCTTGCACCGAGCGTTGTCAGAGGCATCGGGCACACTGCGCCCAGTTCACGGCGCACAGCGCATGAGTCGTACGCCTTGTCGCCCAGGACGGACTCGGGTCGCCTTCGTGGGTGGCCGGTCCGTCCGGCGACGGGTGGGATGTCGTCGACCAGGTTGAGGGTTTGGGTGATGTCATTGACGTCGGCGGCAGTTGTGATGACCCGGAGCGGGGTGGTGCCGCACCCGTCGCAGATCAAGTGGTGTTTGCTGCCGGTCTTCCGCCGGTCGACCGGCGGAAGACCGGTTGCGGCACCCCCTTTGTCGCGCGGACGCGAGAGCCGTCCACGCACGCGCGCGCGTCCAGTCGGGCTCGCCGGCCGTGTGCAGTTCGGCTGGCAGGAGGCGGTGCAGCTGCTCGAAGACTCCGGCCTTCTGCCAGCGGTCCAGGCGTCGCCAACAGGTCTGTCCGGAGCCGAACCCGAGTTCCAGCGGCAGGAGTTGCCAGGCGATGTCCTGAGACAAGACGTACAAGATGCCCTGCAGGCACAACCGGTCTGGTGCCGGTTTCGGCCCTGGTGACCGCTCGGGCCAGGGCGGTAGCAGCGGTTCGATCCGTGCCCAGAGGCGGAGGCCGCTACCGCGGGGCTTTCTGCATCGCTCTTGCCACCTTCGGCACCACCGCGGACGTCGATCTGGTCTGCAGATACCTTGATCGCTACTTGCCTCAACCCGACCTTGTCCGGGACCAGACCGAGGTTCTCAGCACACTGCTTCACCTCGATGCCGTCCTTGGGACCGAGCGAGCCCCATACCTTGCCGCCGGTGGCCTGTGGCAGCAGTGGACCGATGCCACGCCGAACATGGTGCGGGATCCGCAGGAGTACCGAAAGGTCGTGGACCAGCTCTGTTCCTTCGCGAGCGAGTGCGCTGAACTCCTTGCCAGAATGGAAACCAGGCGCTGAGCCTTCCGACCTGACCGCTGGACGCCGACAGCTTGGGCCTCCTCGGTAGAGTCTGGCAATGACTGGAAACCACGGCCGCTGGCCAACGACCGACCAGGATGGTGGCATCGAGGACGTGACACTCCTCATCCTGGAATGGCTGGGTGAGCAGGGCGTGAACGCCATGATCAGGGTGGACGCCGAGAGAGTGGCCGACAACGCGCCGGCGTGGACGTTCGCCGCCAGTGGGGGTCCCTTGGCGCATGGCATGCGCGCTGACGGGAGGACTGTGCAGCAATGCATGTCCACAGCCCTGTCCCAGCTGCGCGAGGCCGGGCTGTCGGTTCCGTTTTAATCTTCGTCTTCGCTCGCCTCTGGCTTCGATCATGACGTTGGTCTCGGCGTCCCAGCAGTTCCTCCGGACCGGCTGAAGCCCGGCATTCCGAGCTGGACCGCAGCCGGCTTTCTCTCGGCCAGTGCGTCGACCTGGGCGAGCTTGTCTTCGGTGCCGGCCAAGCTGACCCGGAGTCCTTCGACCTCGCCGAGCCGGCCCTCGTGTTCGGCTTCGGCGATGCGGGCGACGAGGTTGTCGCGGATCTCCTCCGACCGGCCGCGATGGGCCGGGTCCGGCCGGAGGAGCGAGCAACGAATGCAAGCGTGTTCATGAACACAAGGAGCCTTTTCCAATCTCAGTCTGAGCTGGCCAGATGGAGGGTGAGGACGGCATGGACGAGGCTCGTGATCCGGGTCGTCGAGCAGCGCAGTTTGCGCAGGAGCCGCCAGGAATTGAGGGTGGCGATGGCTTGTTCGACCAGCGCCAACGGCGCCTGGCCTCAACTTCACTGTGGAGAACCGGGCTATCTCCTCCGATGAGTTTCGGTCACGGGAGTGGTCCACCTTCCGAAACGACCCTGAGGAGTGATCCGAGTGGACCTGTACAGCGTCATGTGCGTGAGTGACCGGATCAAGGCACTGGAGTGGTTCGAGGTGTTCTTCGGGCACCCAGCGGACGAGATCATCGGCGAGGAGTACCTGTGGCGGGTCGGTGAGAACGCGTGGGTCGTCGTTGACGATCGAGACGTGCGCGCTGAGCGAGTAGGCGGAGCCATGATCACGCTCGGCGTGCACGACCTCGACGACATCCTGGCCCGACTCGCCGCACACGGGATCGACCACGAACCGGTCGAGACCTACAGCAACGGCGTACGCCACGTCGTCGTGCTGGATCCCGACGGGAACAGCCTCTCGCTCGCCGAGGCACCCACCCCATGAACCTCTTTCAACCTGCGCGGTGCTGGATCACACTGCATCTGACCTGCCCGAATTGAGGTTGGAAGACACTCAAGGGCTTGAAAGGCACGAGCGCAGGTGTCGATGGAGACCTTGCGCTTCTCGAAGTGCGCGAGGAAGGCGTCCCATTCCTCCTCGGTGGGCGTCCGATACTCATCGCTGGGGCGGGTGGCCCGGCGACGGGCGATGAAGGCGCGATGGGCCTCGATAGTCTCGGCCGGGTAGATCGCCGCAACACGATGACGATCGCCGACGGCGGCTACCCGGGAACCGGGCTCGTGATGCCTCACCGCCGCCGCAAGGGCGAGGAACTGCCCGACTGGAAACAAGCTCACAACAAGTCCCACAAGCAAGTCCGCGCCCGCGTCCAGCACTCCTTTGCGCGCATGAAGACCTACAAGATCCTGCGTGACTGCCGCCTGCGCGGTGACGGCGTCCACCACGCCATGCTCGGCATCGCACGCCTGCACCACCTCGCACTCGCCGGGTAGCACCATTCCCGTCGCGAGAAGATCGATCGATCCGACCTCTGTACGGAGCTCTCCCGCTCGTAGATCCTCTGTAGCTGTGACAGACACGACGAGCACCCCCTCATGGCCCACAGGCATCAGCGCGATCACCTTGTTCGTCGACGACTTGGACGCCACAAAACGGTTCTACCGGGAGGTCTTCGGACTGCCGGTGGCCTTCGAGAATGACAACTCGGCTGTCTTCGAATTCGGCAACACCATCATCAACCTGCTGAAGACCACCGCAGCGCCCGAGCTCATCGAACCCGCTCGCGTTGCCCAGGCTGACGCCGGTTCCCGCCTCCAACTCACCCTGCCCGTGGACGATGTGGACGCGATGTGCAAGGAACTGACCGCCCGCGGCGTGACACTGCTCAATGGCCCCGTGGACCGGCCCTGGGGAATACGGACCGCCAGCTTCCGCGATCCCGGCGGCCACATCTGGGAAATCGCCAAGTGACTGCGGTGCCGGACCTCAGAGATCCGGACACTCCTGTCGTTCCTGCACGGGCAGCGCCGCCACGTTCTCGGCATACTCGACGGTCTGGACGCGGATGCCCTGCGCCAGCTCGTGCTGCCATCGGGATGGAACTGCCTCGGCCTCGTCCAGCATCTCGTCCTCGACGTTGAGCAGTTCTGGTTCCGTGCGGTGGTAGTCGGCGAGGTAGATGTCATCAAGTCTCTGGGCGACGGCGGCGACGCATGGCAGGTGGGGCCAGATGCTCCGACCGCCGCGGTCCTCGACCGATACCGCGCGGAGACCGACCTCGCAGACACCATCACCGCGACCGCTGCGGACACTCCCTGGCCTGGTGGCCCCACCACCTCTTCGGCGAGCCACACCTGCACACCCTTCGAGACATCTTGCTGCACGTCATCACCGAGACTGCGTGCCATGCCGGCCAACTCGATGCGGCACGAGAACTCCTCGACGGCCGACGACGGATGGTCCTGACCTAAAGCAGCCCGGCAGGTGTGCCACCAAGGCCAGATGTAGATCACGAAGGGCCTGAACAGCCTTACGGGACAGCCCTTGGCAGGAGCCGTTCGCTGTCGGCCTTGGACGGGGCGACCTGCAGCAGTGGCACGACTTCGCCGGTGCTGGGGAGCCGGTATTCGGTAATGCTGTGGTGGGTCAGCTCCAGAAGCTCCTCGTTGCGAATGCCGGTCAGACGTAGGACCTCGATCGCGGCGAAGGCCCAGAAGGCTTCGGTCTCCTCGTAGGTGAGGTTCCGCCGCCGTCCGGTCGAGGTCTCCTCAGCCCAGGTCAAGTGCCCGGCGGCCTTTGGGCGCGACGGCTCTGCGCAGGCTCCGGCGGTGTCGGGGGGTTGAGCAGCGGCCCAGATCCGGCATCGCGGTGCAGGTCGTGAAACCTGCGACGTCCGTCGGAGGGTGCTGAGTAGGATTGTGCAGTCGTTGCGGTGGGTCCGGAGAGTGGGCGAAGCCCCTTGCGGTGACCTGGCGATGCGTCAGGGGAGTCGGCAATCAGTCAGCATGAATCCTGAAAAAACCTGGGGAACGCTGTTCGAACATGCGACTCGCTGTAGGGTATGAAAACAGCCCTTGACCTGCAAAAACGCAGGCAGGGAGCCTATGCCCAGGAGTATCCCGATGATGCGTACCATGTTCAAGTCCAAGATCCATCGCGCCACCGTCACCCAGGCCGACCTGCACTACGTCGGGTCCGTCACCATCGACCGTGACCTCCTCGACGCCGCCGATCTGCTGCCCGGCGAGCTCGTCCACATCGTCGACATCGACAACGGCGCCCGTCTCGAGACCTACGTCATCGAGGGGGAGCGGGGGAGCGGTGTCATCGGGATCAACGGGGCCGCGGCCCACCTCGTGCATCCCGGGGACCTCGTGATCATCATCAGTTACGCTCAGGTCGACGACGCCGAGGCGCGTGCGCTGCGGCCCAAGGTCGTGCACGTGGACCGGGAGAACCGGATCGTGGCCCTGGGCGCCGACCCGTCCGAGCCCGTTCCCGGCGGGGACACGGAGCGCAGCCCCCAGGCCGTGGCAGCCACCACCGGCTGACCGGCCGGCCGCAGACGCGAGGAGAGCCCATGAGCGACATCGAGATCCGCGACGAACGGGACAAGGGCCTCCTCGTGGCCCGCACGGTGGGAGAGCCCGAAGGCGCCGCCCTCGGGTACATCCAGTACTTCGTCATCGACGCGCCCGAGAGGGCCCTCGTGCCCGTGCACACCATCGTGGAGCCGGAGCACGAGGGCCGGGGCATCGCAGGATCCATGGCACGCGAGCTCTACGCCATCGCCGCCCGCGAAGGCATCGCCGTCGCGCCCCTGTGCCCGTTCGTCGTGCAGTGGGCCGCCCGCCACCCCGGAGAGGCGCCCGTCGCCCCGCCCGAGCTGATGGACGCCGCGGGGCGCGCGCTCGCCGACGCCCCGGCCAAGTGGTGACCGCGTGAACCTCGCTCTCCTGCACACCTCCCCGGTCCACGTCCCCGTCTTCGACGCCCTGCGCGACACCGACCACCCTGGCCTCGCCCTGCGCCACCTCGTGGACGAGAGCCTGCTCGAACGAGCCAGGACCGCCGGGCCCGAATCCGTCGCGGACGACGTGCGCGCGCTGCTCGCATCAGCCGTGGCCGACGGGGCGGGCGCCGTGCTCTGCACCTGCTCGACCATCGGCGGGGTCGCCGAGGCCCAGTCGGCCACCGTCGGCGTCCCCGTCCTGCGGGTGGACCGGCCGATGGCCGTCGCCGCGGTCGAAGCCGGGCGGGCCGTCGCCGTGGTCGCCGCCCTGGAGAGCACCCTCGCCCCGACCGTTGCCCTGGTCGAGGAGGAGGCCGCCCGCGCCGGCCGCGCCGTGGACGTGACCACGGTGCTGGTCGCCGGCGCCTGGGAGCGTTTCGAAGCCGGGGACCGGGACGGCTACCGGGACCTCGTCGCCGCCGCCGTGGACGGGCTCACCGACGCCGACGTCGTCGTGCTCGCCCAGGCCTCCATGGCGCCCGCAGCCGGCCGGACCACCACGACGGTTCCCGTCCTCTCCAGCCCTCGCCCCGGCCTGCGCGCGGCGGCGGACAACACGGCCTACGCTGAGCCGAGTTGAACCGCGTTGAACCGAGTGAGATCGGCTTGAGCTGAACGAGGAGAGCCAGATGCCCCAGGACGAGACCGGCACGGACGTCGTGATCAGCCCCACGGGATGGGTCGCCGAGCAGGCCCGCCTCTACGAGGAGTCCGGCGGCACGGAAGGCACCACGATTCCGGGCCCGATGAGCGCGCCCTGCCTGCTGCTCGACTACCAGGGGCGCCGCTCCGGGCAGTGGCGCCGCACGGTTCTGATCTACGACCGCGACGGCGACGACTACCTGATCGTCGCCTCGAAGGGCGGTGCCGACCAGCACCCCGAGTGGTACCTGAACCTGGAGGCCAACCCGGACGTGCGGCTGCGCGTCGGAACGGAGCGGTTCACGGCCCGCGCCGAGACGCTCTCCCCGGAGGAAAAGGCCAGGGTGTGGCCCCACCTCGTGGAGATCTTCGCCCCGTACGCGGACTACCAGAAGAAGACCGAGCGGGACATTCCCGTCGTACGCCTCACCCGTACCAAGGGCTGAGAGGCGGCCGGGGCGGTGTGTGGACCCGGCGCGCGTGGGCACGCGTGCCGGGAGACAGTGGCAGGGACCGGCTCACGCCCCGCCGGAGCGCGGCCGGCCTCCGACCCTCCTGGAGGAATCGATGACGCATCCCTTCCCCGATCCCGTCACCCCGCCCACCCCGGGGCCCGACGTCCCGGATCCCGGGCCGTTCCCGGCCCCGATCCCGACGCCTCCGTCACCCGGCCCAGGACCGGGTCCCACGCCGCAGCCCCCGCCTCCGCCGCCGACCCCGGGCCCGCCGAACCCCGACCCGCAGCCGACGCCGCCCGAGCCGGAGCCTTCACCCATGTAGCGGCACGGGCAGGCGCGCGCAGGTGCGCCGCGACCTGGACCCATGCGCGCGTGCCGTGACTTGCACCCATGCACGTGCCGGGAACCGGCGAGGGGGCCGTGTCCGGGTGTGCCCGACGCGCAGGCCTGCACGCTCCGGCGCCGCGATCTGCACCCATGTGTGCGTGCCGCGACTTGGCCCTATGTATGGGCCATGAACCGGCCACAGGCCCTTGCCCGTGCCCAGGTGCGCCCGTGCCCAGGTGCGCCCGTGCCCAGGTGCGCCCGACGCCCAGGTGCGCCCGACGCCCAGGTGCGCCCGACGCCCAGGTGCGCCCGACGCCCAGGTGCGCCCGACGCCCAGCCCCGCACGCCCCCCACGCAGGGCCGAGCGCCCAGCGACCCGGCCGCCCGCCAGGGGCTGTCCGGCGGGGCGGTGAGGTTGTCGTGCACCGTGGGCCTCGGTCGGTCGGTGCAGGCGTGCCAGGTCCCGCGACCGCGTCATGATGTGCCGGACAGGCCTACGCCGACACCTCGGACCGGTCGCCGCCCCACAGTGTGTGGAACGCCCCCTCGCGGTCCGTGCGGCGATACGTGTGGGCGCCGAAGAAGTCCCGCTGGCCCTGCGTGAGCGCGGCCGGCAGGCGGTCGGCGCGCAGTGCGTCGTAGTACGCGAGTGCGGCGGCGAAGCCGGGCGCCGGGACGCCCTCGACCGTCGCGGCGACCAGGACGGCGCGCCAGTCGTCCTGCGCCGCGCCGATCTCCTGCGCGAACTGCTTGTCCGCGAGGAGGCTCGGCAGGTCGGGCCGGGCGTCGTACGCGGCGGTGATCCGGTCCAGGAACGCGGCCCGGATGATGCAGCCGCCGCGCCAGATCGAGGCGACGGCGCCCAGGTCGATGTCCCAGCCGTACGCCTCGCTGCCCGCCGTGATCTCGTGGAAGCCCTGCGTGTACGACACGATCTTCGACGCGTACAGGGCCTGTTCGACCCGGTCGGCGAAGGCCGCGGCCTCCGGCTCGCTCAGCGCGGTCGGCGTCGGGCCCGCCAGGTCCTTGGAGGCGGCCCGCAGATCCGCGTGGCCGGACAGCGAGCGCGCGAAGACGGCCTCCGCGATGCCCGACACCGGGACGCCCAGGTCGAGGGCGATCTGCACGGTCCAGCGCCCCGTGCCCTTCTGCTCCGCCTCGTCGACGACGACGTCCACGAAGGGCTTGCCCGTCGCCGCGTCCACGTGTGACAGGACCTCGGCCGTGATCTCGATCAGATACGAGTCGAGCCGGCCGGTGTTCCACTTGCGGAAGATGTCGGCGATCTGGGCGGGGGAGTAGCCCGCCACGTCACGCAGGAGCTGGTAGGCCTCGCCGATGAGCTGCATGTCGGCGTACTCGATGCCGTTGTGGACCATCTTCACGAAGTGGCCGGCGCCGTCCGGGCCGACGTGGGTCACGCACGGGGCGCCGTCCTTGGCCTTCGCCGAGACCTTCTCCAGCATCGGGCCGAGCGCCGCGTACGACTCCTTGCTGCCGCCCGGCATGATGCTCGGCCCGTTCAGGGCGCCCTCCTCGCCGCCGGAGACGCCCGTGCCGACGAAGTGGATGCCGCGCTCGCGCAGTTCGCGCTCGCGGCGCCGGGTGTCCGCGAAGTGCGCGTTGCCGCCGTCGACGATCATGTCGCCGGGCTCCAGGAGCGGCGCGAACTCCTGGATCACCGCGTCTGTGGGGTCCCCGGCCTTCACCATGATCACCAGGCGGCGCGGCCGTTCGAGCGCGGCCACGAACTCCTCCGCCGTGTCGGTGGGGACGAACTCGCCCTCCGCGCCGAACTCCGCGACGAGGTCGTGCGTGCGGGACGCGGTGCGGTTGTGCAGGGCGACCGTGTAGCCGTTCCGGGCGAAGTTCCGGGCGAGGTTGCGCCCCATGACAGCGAGCCCCGTGACACCGATCTGGGCTGACTTGCTCATGCCTGTCACTCCTGAAGTAGGGAGGTGATCGTTCTTGTTCATTTGTAGCGCGGCGAGGCGTACGGTGACGCTGCGACGCTCTCTTCGAGCCTGCGGACTCACTACGGACATCTCTACGGAAGTCTCTGCGGACGTCTCTACGGATGTCTCTACGGACAAGGAGTCGCCCGTGCCTCACTTCGACCTGCCGCTCGACGAACTGCGGTCCTACCGGCCGACGTTGACGCGGCCCGAGGACTTCGACGCTTTCTGGGAAAAGACCCTGGCCGAGGCGCGGGAGCACGACCTCGGCGCACACTTCGTGCCGGTCGACGTGCCGCTGGCCGCGGTCGACGTATTCGATGTTACGTACGCCGGGTTCGGCGGGCATCCGGTCAAGGGCTGGCTCGTGCTGCCGGCGGGGACGGCCGAGCCGCTGCCTGCCGTCGTCGAGTACATCGGCTACGGGGGCGGGCGCGGCCTGCCCCACACGAACCTGATGTGGGCCGCGGCCGGTTTCGCGCACTTCGTCATGGACACCCGTGGTCAGGGCTCGGGCGGCAGGGTGGGCGACACCCCCGACCCGGTCGGCAGCGGACCCGCGCACTCGGGCTTCATGACGCGTGGCATCGAGGAGCCGCACGAGTATTTCTACCGGCGCGTCTTCACCGACGCCGTGCGCGCGGTCGAGGCGGCCCGTTCGCACCCCCTGGTCGACGCGTCGCGCGTCGCCGCGCTCGGCGGCAGCCAGGGCGGCGGCATCACGATCGCGGTCGCCGGACTCGTGCCCGACCTCGTCGCCATCGCGCCCGACGTGCCGTTCCTGTGCCAGTTCCCCCGTGCGGCCACCCTCACCGATCGCCACCCGTACCGCGAGATAGCCCTGTATCTGAAGGCGCACATCGGTGCCGACGAGCAGGTCTTCCGTACGCTGTCGTACTTCGACGGCGTGCACTTCGCGGCACGCGGCACCGCGCCCGCCCTCTTCTCGGTGGCGCTGGAGGACGAGACCTGCCCGCCCTCCACGGTCTTCGCCGCGTTCAACTCCTATGCCGGGCAGGACAAGACGATCAAGGTGTACAGCTTCAACGACCACGAGGGCGGCGGGCCCTTCCAGCAGGCCGCCCAACTCGACTGGCTGCCGGGCAAGTTGCGCGGCTGATACGCGAACTACGCCTGGACAAAGCCCCCTTGACCCCTCTTGGCTCCTCGTGTCACCCCTGTGCGGGTCTTGTCATGAGTGTGTCGGAGCGGCAAACTTGCCGCTTCTGACGTGTGTCTGAGGGGGCTTCCATGGCCGTACGCGGTCGGCATCGCCGGTATCAGCCGAACCGGATCAACCGGGCGTCGCTCACCGTCACGGCGGGCAGCGCGGGCATCGCGATCCCTCTCATCGGCGCGGGCGTGGCGCACGCGGCCGACGCCGACACCTGGAGCAAGGTCGCGGCCTGCGAGTCGAGCGGCAACTGGAGCATCAACTCCGGCAACGGCTACTTCGGCGGCCTCCAGTTCACGCAGTCCACGTGGGAGGCCTACGGCGGCACCGCCTACGCCGCTCGCGCCGACCGCGCGACCAGGAGCCAGCAGATCGCCGTCGCCGAGAAGGTCCTCGACGGGCAGGGTCCCGGCGCCTGGCCGGCCTGCTCGGCCCGCGCCGGCCTCACCCGTGGCGCGGACACTCCGGGACCGCACACCGAAACCGTCGGGCAGAAGCCCCAGCGGACGGTCAAGGACGTCAAGCCCGAAGTCACGCCGCAGTCGACGGCGGGCACGGCCCGGATGTACACGGTGGTCGGCGGCGACACCCTCTCCGCCATCGCCGATGCCCGCGAAGTTCCGGGCGGCTGGCGGAAGTTGTACGAGACGAACCGCCGCACCATAGGCTCCGACCCCGACCTCATCCTGCCGGGGCAGCGCCTCGCCCTGCACCCGTCGGCGAAGCCGCGCGACCCGGTCGCCCCGCAGAAGCGCGAACGGCAGGCCGAGAAGCCCACCGAGAAGCACGAGAAGACCGACAGGAAGAGCGACCAGAAACGGGACACCGCCCCCGCGAAGAAGACCGGCACGGCCACCGCCGCCCGGCCGCGGACCGAGAGGCCGGCCGTCTCCCAGGACGTCATCGCCCCCGTCTCGGCGAGCCTCAGCACTCCGTACCGCGCGGCGGGATCCTCCTGGTCGAAGGGCTACCACACGGGCGTCGACTTCGCCGTGTCCACCGGCACGACCGTGAAGGCCATCGCCGCGGGGCACGTCGTCTCCGCGGGCTGGGGCGGCTCGTACGGGTACGAGGTCGTGATCCGGCACGCCGACGGCAAGTACAGCCAGTACGGCCATCTCTCGGCGCTCAGCGTGAAGGCGGGTCAGCGGGTCGTGGCCGGTCAGCGCATCGCGCGCTCCGGTTCCACGGGCAACAGCACGGGCCCGCATCTGCACTTCGAGGTGCGGACGGGGCCCGGCTTCGGTTCCGACGTGGACCCGCTGGCGTATCTGCGGGCGCACGGCGTCAGGATCTGATGCGCTCGTCGCGCTCGTCGCGCTCGTCGCGGGGGCTGTACCACTCGTCGTAGCGGCCGCCCTCGTCCTTCGCGGGGCCACGCGAGTCGGCGTCCCGCACGGGCGCCTCGACGCGCCGCGTCAGCGGCTCGCCGTCGGTGATCGCGCGCGGTGACGTGGGCACGGGCTGGGCGGGCAGCGCCGCGACGACCGGCTCGGCGGCCGCCTTGCGCGATCCGCTGATCCGCTCCGTCGTCAGCAGGATCAGGCCGCCCGCGGCGACGACACCGCACGCGAGGGCAAGGACGGTGCCCGCCGTGCCGTATCGGAACGTTTCGCCGAAGAGCGTGAGACCAACTGCCGCCGCGACCACCGGGTTCACGACGGTCACCGTGGCGAGCGGAGCCGCGAGGCCCGCGCCGCGGTACGAGGCCTGGGACAGGAGCATGCCGGAGGTGGCGAGCGCCGCTATCACCAGGAAGCTGGAGAACTCGGTGAGCGCCCCGTCCTCCGTCCACTCCACCGCCACGGACTTGGTGAACACGGAAGCGATGCCGAACGCGACCCCGGCCGCGCCCGCGAGCAGGACGCTGCGCACCACGGGGTGGCGGTGCACGGCGTGCGCGAGCGTCATCAGGGCGAGGACCGCACCGACCGTCACGAAGGCGACCATCAGCCGCTCCGTGCCTTCGAGGGACTGCTCGGACGCCGACCCCGTGAGGGAGAGCAGACCGGCGAGACCCACCGTGGCCATGATCGCGCCACGCCAGGCGGTGGCCCCGGCCTTGCGGTGCACGAAGAGCGCCGCCATCGGCAGCGCGAACACGATCGTCAGCGCGCCCAGGGGCTGCACCAGGCTCAGCGGCCCGTACGCCAGGGCCGCCACGTGCAGGAGTGCTCCCAGACCGTTGAGCGCGACCGCGCACCACCACACCGGGCGGCGCAGCGGCGCGTAAGCGTGCTCGGGCGTGGACACCGCGACGCGTTCCTGGAGGATCGCGCCGCCCGCGTACGCCACCGCGGAGACGAGGGAGAGCAGCACAGCCGGCGTGAGTGCACTCATCGGCCGCTCCTCACTGTGCGGCGGCGCATCCCGTGGTGCGGCCAACGGTCGGTTTCCATGCCTCTACGATCTCTCTTTCCGGCGTTCACGTCGTCGTACCTGAGCACGCATTGGGTCCTACTGCCGATGGAGTACGACCCGCCCCGGGGCCTCCACCCGATGGGGGACACGGGATGCACCCCACCCGTGACCTGCGGACGCCTACTTGCTGTACTGGGGCCGTGACAGTCCACATCGACCTGCGCGAACTCGGCTCCCTCGGCGGATTCTTCGCTCTGCATGAAGCGACGGAAGCGGAGAATGATCTATCTACGCTGGAGTGTGCCTATCAGGTCGGTGCCACGGCCCGCGACCCTCTCGCGTACCGCGTCGCCAAGGTCGCGCGGGCACTCTCCGTGCCCGAACCGCGCGTCGCGGTGTCCGTGGCCCAACTCGGCCTCGCGGCCCGCCTCTGGTCGGTGGCGCTCGGCAGCGCCGCCCTCTACGGGCACGTACCCGACCTCGACCCCGCGCTGCTGCGCTGGAACCCCGACGCCAGTGCGCCCAGCGACCTGTTCCTCGCCGGCACGGGGCAGCTACCCGCCGACAGCGCGCACCTCGCGGAGCTCGTGCTGGGCCGCCACCTGGAACCGCTGTCGGCCGCCCTGCGCGCCCGCTACCGCGTCTCGGCTCCGCTGCTGCGCGGCAACGCGGGGTCCGCGCTCGCCGGCGCCGCCCGCGAGACCAGCCGCTGGGCGCGCCGCGCCGGGCGCCCCGACGTCGCCGCCCGCGCCCGCCTCCTGACCACGGAACTCTTCGCGGACCCCCGCCTCGCCGCGACCGGCACCCGCACCGGCACCGCCTTCCGCCGCACGAGCTGCTGCCTCATCTACCGAGCCCCCGGCGGCGGCCTCTGCGGCGACTGCTGCTTCGAGCGGCCGCCGCAGCACTCTTCCCCACCGGCCGCTTCTGGGTGACCATGAAGGTGCGCGGCCGGGCACGCTACGGACGACGGGGGTGCTGCATGAGAGTTGGGCTGCTGACCCGGGAGTACCCGCCGGACGTCTACGGCGGCGCGGGCGTCCATGTCGAGTTCCTCGCACGGGAGTTACGCCCCCTCGTCGACCTCGACGTGCACACGTGGGGCGAGGGCGGTGCCGAGGGGCTGCGGCGCCACCGCGCGTGGCAGGCGCTCGACGGGGCGAACGACGCACTGCGGACCTTCTCCGTGGACCTGTCCATCGCCGCCGCGCTCGAAGGCCGTGAACTCGTCCACTCCCACACCTGGTACGCCAACCTCGCGGGCCACATGGGCAAGTTGCTCCACGGCATCCCGCACGTCGTGACCGCGCACTCGCTCGAACCCCTGCGCCCCTGGAAGGCCGAGCAACTCGGCGGCGGATACGCCCTGTCGAGCTGGGCCGAACGCACCGCCGTCGAGACGGCCGACGCGGTCATCGCCGTCTCGGGCGCCATGCGCGACGACATCCTGGCCTCCTACCCGGCGATCGACCCGGCGAAGGTCCGCGTCGTCCACAACGGCATCGACTCCGCCCTCTACCGCCCCGACCCCGCCACGGACGTCCTCGCCCGCATCGGCATCGACCAGGACCGCCCGTACGTCGTCTTCGTCGGACGCATCACACGGCAGAAGGGCGTGCCCCATCTCCTCAGGGCCGCAAAGGAGTTGGCCCCGTCTGTACAGCTGGTTCTGTGTGCCGGAGCACCCGACACCCCGGTCATCGGGCGTGAATTCCGCACCCTCGTGGACGAGTTGCGCGCGCTGCGGGACGGCGTCCACTGGATCCCGCAGATGCTGCCCCGTACTGACGTGGTCCAACTCCTCACCCATGCACGGGCGTTCGTCTGCCCTTCGGTGTACGAGCCCCTCGGCATCGTGAACCTGGAGGCGATGGCGTGCGGCACCGCCGTCGTGGCCTCCGACGTCGGCGGCATCCCCGAGGTCGTCGCCGACGGGGCGACCGGCCTCCTCGTGCCCTACGAGGAGCGTGACCCCCAGGCGTTCGAGAGCGGGCTCGCGCAGGCCCTGAACCGGCTGGTGGCCGGCCCCGGCGAGGCGGCCCGCATGGGCGCCGCCGGCCAGGCGCGCGCCCGGCGCGAGTTCGGCTGGGACACCGTGGCCCGGCGCACGGTCGACGTGTACGACGAGATCCTCAAGGCGTAGCGGACCGTGAAGGCGTAGCGGACCGTCGGCAAGGCGAAGCAGATCCTCAAGGCGAAGTAGATCCTCAAGGCGAAGCTGGGGGCTGGTATGCGCGGTGGACCTTCGGTGCTCGGGATCGTGCTGGCGGGCGGGGAGGGCAAGCGGTTGATGCCCCTCACGGCCGACCGGGCGAAACCGGCGGTCACCTTCGGCGGCACGTACCGCCTCGTCGACTTCGTCCTGTCCAACCTCGTCAACGCGGACATCCTGCGCATCTGCGTCCTGACCCAGTACAAGTCCCACTCGCTCGACCGGCACGTCACGACCACCTGGCGCATGTCGAGCCTGCTCGGCAACTACGTCACGCCCGTCCCGGCCCAGCAGCGGCTCGGCCCGCGCTGGTACCTCGGCAGCGCGGACGCCATCCTCCAGTCGCTGAACCTGGTCCACGACGAACAGCCGGACTACATCGCGGTGTTCGGGGCCGACCACGTCTACCGCATGGACCCGCGCCAGATGCTTCAGCAGCACGTCGAGAGCGGCGCGGGCGTCACGGTCGCGGGCATCCGCGTACCCCGCGCGGATGCCTCGGCCTTCGGGATCATCACGCCGGCCGGTGACGGCACACGCGTCGACCGCTTCCTGGAGAAGCCGGCCGACCCGCCCGGCATCCCCGGCTCCCCGCACCAGGTCTTCGCCTCCATGGGCAACTACGTCTTCACCACGAAGACCCTCATCGACGCGTTGCAGCAGGACTCCGAGGTGCCGAACTCCGTTCATGACATGGGCGGTTCGATCCTGCCGATGCTCACCGAGCGCGGCGTCGCCCAGCTCTACGACTTCGACGGCAACCACGTCCCCGGCGAGACGCCCCACGAGCACGGCTACTGGCGCGACGTCGGCACCCTCGACGCGTACTACGAGGCCCACCTCGATCTGCTCTCGGACAAGCCCGCCTTCAACCTCGACAACCGGCGCTGGCCCATCTACACGCACCCCGGGCAGCTGCCGCCCGCCAAGTTCTGCGCGGGCGGCATCGCGGGCCAGTCGATCGTCAGTCCGGGCTGCGTCATCCGCGGCCAGGTCACGCGGTCCGTCCTGTCCCCGGGCGTCACCGTCGAGGAAGGCGCAGTCGTCCAGGGCTCGGTCCTGCACGACAACGTCCGGATCGGCAGGGGCGCCGTGGTGCGCGGAGCCGTACTCGACAAGAACGTGGACGTCCCGCCGGGAGCGACCATCGGCGTCAACCCGGGACGTGACGCCGAGTTGTACACGGTGTCGAAGGGCGGGGTGATCGCGCTCGGGAAGGGCCGACAGGTCGTGGCCTGAAGGTTCCTGATCCAGCGAAAGACCCTCGTCGGCGGATGCCCTGAGCGGTGTCTCGTTCGCAGGCTCCCGCTGTCGTGTCCCTTGACGAGTACACGCACGCGCCAGAAGAATGACCGCGCTGCGCTTTGACAACGTTGTCTAGGACTCTAGGAGGCGGTCTCGCCATGAGATGGACCCAACGGCTGCGCGGAGCGGGGACGGCGGTGGCGGCGGCCGCGCTCCTGGGCGGTGCGCTCGCCGTGCCGTCGGCCCAGGCGGCCGCGACCTCCGACGAGGGCCGGCTCACCGATCTGGTCAACCCGTTCATCGGCACGGAGAACGAGGGCAACACCTACCCGGGCGCCGCCGTGCCCTTCGGCATGGTGCAGTTCTCGCCCGACACCGGCCACAACACGGGTTACGACTACTCGGAGAACCACATCCGCGGCTTCTCCACCGTGCATCTGTCCGGCGTCGGCTGCGGCCTCGGCGGCGATCTGCCGGTGCTGCCCACGACCGGCGACATCACGTCGACCGACTACGCGAAGTACGCGGCCGAGTTCAGCCACGACGACGAGAAGGCGAGCCCGGGGTCGTACAAGGTCGGCCTCAAGACGGGCATCGAGGCGGAGCTGACCGCGACGAAGCGGACCGGCGTGCAGCGCTACACCTTCCCCGCCACCGACAAGGCCAACGTCCTCATCAACGCCGGCCAGTCGCTGCACAAGACCCTGAACACCAAGGTCGAGATCCTCGACAACCGCACCGTGCGGACGGCCATCACCGGCAGCGGCTTCTGCCAGGACACGAAGCCGTACACGGTGTATACGATCACGCACTTCGACCGGCCGTTCACCACGTCGGGCACGTGGAAGGGCGACGCGGTCACCGAGGGCTCGAAGGAGTCGACGGCCGGCGGTGAACGCAGCGGCGCGTATGTGCGCTTCGACACCTCCAAGGACCGCAGTGTCGAGGCGACCACCGCGATCTCGTACGTCGACGCCAAGGGCGCTGCGCTCAACCTCCGTTCCGAGGGCGGCCGTTCGTACGACCGTGTCGAGCACGCCGCGCAGGCCGCGTGGGAGGACCGGCTCGACGACGTCAAGGCGCAGGGCGGCAGCGACACGCTCCGCCGCACCTTCTACTCGTCCCTGTACCGCTCGTTCCTCGCGCCGAACATCGGCAGCGACGTCGACGGCCGCTACACCGGCTGGGACCAGAAGATCCACCGGGCCAAGGGCTACACGTACTACCAGAACTGGTCCCTGTGGGACACCTACCGCACGCAGGCGCAGCTCCTGTCGCTGCTCGCGCCGCGCGAGTCCCGCGACATGGCGATCTCCGTCATCAAGATCGACGAGGAGAGCGGCTGGCTGCCCAAGTGGGGCTACGGCACGGTCGAGACGAACATCATGACGGGTGACCCGGTCACTCCGTTCCTCACCAACGCCTATCAGCAGGGCCTGCTCAAGGGGTATGAGGAGCAGGCGTACCGCGCGCTGAAGAAGAACGCCGACGGGGTCCCGCCCGCCGACTCCGCGCCGGTGGGCCGAGAGGCCAACAAGGAGTACATCGCGGACGGCTTCGCGCCGTACATCAAGGACCGCGCGCATGTGAAGCCGGGCGACTCCGACTACGACCACGGCGCCTCCGCGACCCTGGAGTACGCGCTGTCCGACGCGATGCTCGGGCAGATGGCGAAGGACCTGGGCCACAAGGACGACGCGGCGCGGTACACGCAGCGGGCGCAGAACTACCGGAAGATCTTCGACAGTTCGACGGGCTTCTTCCGGGCGCGGGACGCGGCGGGCACCTTCACGGGCCCGGCCGACCCCGCCAAGAGCGAGGGCTTCCACGAGGGCACGTCCTGGCAGTACCAGTGGCTCGTCCCGCAGGACCTGCCGGGCATGGTCGGCCTGATCGGCGGCACGAAGCCGGCCAACGACCGCCTCGACTCGTTCTTCGCGTACGACCAGCTGGTGCAGGACCCGGCGAAGACCGCCCGCGAGGTGTGGGTGAACGGTCCGTACGACTACTACAACGCGGACAAGTACAACCCGCAGAACGAGCCCGACCTGATCGCGCCGTACACCTACCTCTCGACCGGCCAGCCCTGGAAGACCACCGACGTGGTGCACGCCGCGCTCACGCTCTTCACCGACGCCCCGACGGGCATGACCGGTAATGACGACCTCGGGACCATGTCCGCCTGGAACGTCCTGTCGTCGATCGGTATCTTCCCGGTCCAGCCCGGCACGGACACCTGGGGCCTTTCGACCCCGGTCTTCGAACGGGTGGACGTGACCCTCGACCGGCGCTACTACCCGAAGGGCCGCCTCACGGTGAAGGCTCCGGGGACCTCGGACACGGCGCGGTACATCCAGTCGGCCCAGACCGACGGGACCGCTTTGGGGAAGACGTATCTGACGACGGACGACATCCGCGGGCTGCGGGAGCTGTCCTTCACGGTCGGCGACAAGCCCTCCACCTGGGGCACCTCCGCCGACGCGGCGCCGCCGGCGCTGAAGTAACGCACCACACGCCCCACCGGCACCACGAGACCCGCCCTTTCATCGAAGGGGCGGGTCTTAATCTGTTGTTTACTGTGTGTAGCTTGATCGTACTTGACCGTAATCACTGGAGAGCGGTTGACTGCTTTCCCCCCGTCGTCGAACGCGAGAGCGGCCTCAGTGAACTCTCAGCAGTCCCAGCACACGCGGCCCGCGCCGAGCCCGGACCTCCTCGCACCACTCGACCTGGCGTTCTGGAACATCGAGACCGCCGAACACCCCATGCACCTGGGCGCGTTGGGGGTGTTCGCCGCGGACTCGCCGGGCGACGCCCGGCACGCGGTGGAGCTCCTCGCCGCCCGCGCCCCTGCCGTCCCCGGCCTGCGCATGCGCATCCAGGGGGTACGGATCCCCATCGGCGGCGCGGCACGCGTGCCCGTGCCCGACTTCGACCCGCTCGACCACGTACGGCTGGCCGATCCCACCGCGGACTTCCACGCGGCGGCCGGTGCCCTGATGGAGCGGCCGCTCGACCGGGCGAGGCCCCCGTGGGAGGCCCATGTCCTGCCGGGCGCGGACGGCACCTCGTTCGCCGTCCTGTTCAAGTTCCACCACGCGCTGGCCGACGGGCTGCGGGCGCTGACGCTCGCCGCCGGTGTGATGGACCCGATGGACCTGCCCGTCTCCCGGACGGCGCCCGCCGCCGAGCCGCCCCGTGGATTCCGGCTGCCGTTTCCCGGCATGCACGACCTGCGGCTGGGCGACCTCGACCCGCGCAAGCTCCCCGGCCTCCTGCGGGACAGCGCCTCCAGTGCCGTCACGGCACTCGACATCGGCACCTCCGTCGTCCGCGCCACCTGGGACGTCCACACCTCGCCCGCCTTCTCCTCGAACGCCACGGGCACCCGGCTCACCGAGGGAGTCGTCCTCGAACTCGACGATGTGCACCGGGTGCGCAAGACGGTCGGCGGCACCGTCAACGACGTCCTCATCGCCGTCGTCGCCGGGGCTCTGCGGCGCTGGCTCGAAGAGCGCGGCAACGGCAGCGAAGGGGTGCGCCCGCGGGCCCTGATCCCCGTCTCGCGGCGCCGTCCCCGTACGGCCCACCCCCAGGGCAACCGGCTCTCCGGCTACCTGGTGAAGCTGCCGGTGGACGAGGGGGACCCGCTCGCCCGGCTGCGCTCGGTGCGCACGGCCATGGACCACAACAAGGACGCGGGCCCGCAGCGCGGCGCCGGCGCCGTGGCCCTGCTCGCCGACCACGTGCCGCCGCTCGGGCACCTGCTCGGCGGGCCCGTCGTCGCCCACGCGGCCCGGCTCCTGTTCGACATCCTCGTCACGAGCGTCCCGCTGCCGAGCCTCGGCCTGCGGCTCGGCGGCTGCCCGCTCACCGAGGTCTACCCCCTGGCGCCGCTGGCCCAGGGGCAGTCCCTCGCGGTCGCGGTGTCGACGTACCGGGGGCGTGTCCACTACGGCCTGGTCGCCGACGCGGAAGCGGTCCCCGACCTGGACGTGCTCGCCACCGGCATCCGCGAGGAGCTCGCGGCGCTGGTGCGGGTGTGCGAGACGAAGCGGGGGACGGTCTGACGGCCGTCCCGGTCGCCACCGGCGGCGCCCTTCGGCTGCAGTGGATCAAGGTCCAGGACCGACGTTCCCGGCCGGGCCCGGGAGCGGGATAAACTGCCCACTTGGCGGAATGTCGACAGCAGGTTGTAAGGTTCCGCCTTTTGGGAGTATCCGCGGTCACTCACAGCACGCCGCGGTCCGAGTGACGCGAGGAACGCAGCGGCGATGACGATGACAGAAGACAGCCCGACGGGCGCCACCGACGCCACGGTGGTGTCGCAGGAGTCGTTCGGCCCAGGGATCGACCCCGAGCGGCTCGCCGTCTGCCTGAGCGTGCTCGACGAACTCGACAAGCTGGATGTCGACCACCCCGACGCGATCCAGGTCCGGCGGGCCACGGCCGGCATCTACCGGACCGTGAAGCAGCGCCGCCGCCAGGACCGCCGCGCCGCGAAGACCGCCCACGACAAGGCCGTCACCGAGGCGACCGCGACCGGCTCCGCCGAGCGCATCGACGACGAGACCGAGGGCCTCCTGCCGTCCTCGCGGGTCGAGGAGGGCAAGCTCGCGGGGATACTCCAGCGTCCCCGCTCCTGCTACACCTGCAAGGCCCGGTACGTCGAGGTCGACTACTTCTACCACCAGCTCTGTCCCGAGTGCGCCGCCCTGAACCGCGCCAAGCGCGACATCCACGCCGACCTCTCCGGCAAGCGCGCCCTGCTCACCGGCGGCCGCGCCAAGATCGGCATGTACATCGCGCTGCGCCTGCTGCGTGACGGCGCACACACGACGATCACGACGCGGTTCCCCAAGGACGCCATCCGCCGCTTCAAGGCGATGGACGACTCGGCGGACTGGATGGACCGACTCGAGGTCGTCGGCATCGACCTGCGGGACCCGGCCCAGGCCGTGGCCCTGGCCGAGCAGGTCGCCGAGCAGGGCCCGCTGGACATCCTCATCAACAACGCGACGCAGACCGTACGCCGGCTGCCCTCCGCGTACGCCGCCCTCGTCGACGGCGAGAGCGCCCCGCTGCCGGCCGGCGAGCTGCCCGCCCACCACGTCATCGGCGCGTTCAACTCCGGCGCGGTCGACGGCCTGGCCGCGCTGCCCGCCGGTATCGCCGGCATCGACGCCCAGCAGGTCGCCGATCTCGCCCTGGTCGCGGGCAACGCCAGCGTCGCCCGGCACCGCGACGGCAGCGCCATCGACGCGGGCGGCCTCGTCCCGGACGTCGTCGACAGCAACACCTGGGTGCAGACCATCGACCAGATCTCCCCGGTGGAGCTGCTCGAGACCCAGCTGTGCAACTACACGTCGCCGTTCATCCTGATCAGCGCGCTGCGTCCGGCGATGGCCGACGCCGCGAAGAAGGCGTCGAGCGGGCGCGCCTACGTCGTGAACGTCTCGGCGATGGAGGGCGTCTTCGGCCGCGGCTACAAGGGCGCGGGGCACCCGAACACGAACGCCGCGAAGGCCGCCATGAACATGGTGACGCGGACCAGCGCCCAGGAGATGTTCCAGACCGACGGCATCCTCATGACCTCGGTCGACACCGGCTGGATCACCGACGAGCGCCCTCACTACGACAAGCTGCGCCTCGCCGACGAGGGCTTCCACGCCCCCCTCGACCTGATCGACGGCGCGGCCCGCGTCTACGACCCGGTCGTCCGCGGCGAGGCCGGCGAGGACCTGTACGGCGTCTTCCTGAAGGACTACGCGCCCGGCAAGTGGTAGTGCCGCAGTGCCCTAGCGAGTGTCCGGCAGCCGGTGACGGAGCTGCTGGTGGACGGCATCGGTCAGGCCCGCGGACGCGGCCCTGACCCGGGTTCCGCCGTCCACCAGAAGGTCGGCCCCCGTCACCCAGGCCGCCTCGTCCGACACCAGCCAGCGCACCGCGCCGGCCACGTCCACCGGCTCCCCGATCCGGCCCAGCGGCAGCCCCGCCGCCACGGACGCCTCGGCGTCCTCCCACACGAAGCGCGCCATCTCCGTGCGCACGAGACCGGGTGACACGGAGTTGACCCGCACCAACGGGGCCAGTTCGCCCGCGAGTTGCTGTGTCAGGTGCAGCAGCGCGGCCTTGCTCGTCCCGTAGGCGCCCACGCGCGGGCCGACGTGCCCGGCGCCCTCCGTGCAGATGTTCACCACGGCCCCGCCGTGCTCCGACATCCACGCCCGCCAGGCGCACTGCACGAGCCGCAGCGGCGCCTCCACGTTGACGGCGAACGCCTCGCGCCAGACCTCCGGATCCGCCTCCATCAGCGGCCCGTACGGCTCATTGGTCGCGGCGTTGTTCACCACGATGTCGAGTCGGCCGAAGGCGTCGAGCGCCCGCTCCGTCAGCTCCCACAGATGCGCGGGATCCGCGACGGACCCGGCGAGTCCCGTGGCTTCGGCGCCGCTCTCCGTCAGCGCGGCGACGGTCTCGCGGACCCCGTCCGGATCGCGTGCCGTCACACACACCCGCGCCCCCGCGCCCGCGAGCGCCTCGGCGACGGCCCGGCCGATGCCCCGCGACCCCCCGGTCACGACGGCCACCCTGCCTTCCAGCGAGAGCTCCGAAGTCATGGGGCGTACGGTCTCATGACGGGACGTCAGTCCGACATGTCAACTACGTAGTGATGATGTGAAGTTGGTGGACCGGTACCCCTGCGCGACCAGCTCGGCCACCGGCCGCCAGTCCTCCATCACCCCGGCGTCGAGGCCCACGACCTTGCCCGCGTCGTCCGCCTGACGCAGCGTCACCGCGTCGTCGGCCAGCGGGTCATGAGCGAAGGCCGCCGCCTCCTCGGGCGTCATCGGACCGCCCTGCGCCTCCAGCGTGAGCGCGCTCTGCGGCGACAGTCCGCGCGCCGGGTCCGACGCCGCCAGGTAGCGCTTCGCCGGGACGTGCAGCTGCACGAGGCGCGCGACCCGCTCCCCGAGCAGCCCCCGTACCGCGTCCGCCGCCGTGTCCGCGTGGCCCGCGTCGTCACCCGGCCGCAGCAGATGACCTATGTCGTGGACGAGCCCCGCGAGCTGGAGCTCCTTGTCGCTGGGGTGGCCGCGGCGCAGCAGCGCGGCGGTCTGCAGCGCGTGGTCGTGCAGGTCGACCGGGTCCCCGCTGCGGTCGGGGGTGTCCCACGCGCCGCGGCAGGCGTGCAGAAGATCCATCAGCTCGTCGACGCTGCGCAGCTCGACCCGTGCCATGTGTGGCTCCTCCCTGGACCCGTTCGCCGGTGTCCCGGCAGGACACCATGGCCATCTTTCGCCGGGGACAACGGGACATTAACGGCGCGTCCGGACCGGCGATAAGCTGACCGCGGCAGTGATCTTCAGTGCCGGCGCGGCTGCGGGGCCGAGGAGGAGACGGACACGGATGGCAGGCGGGCAGTCCCCGGCGGTGGACGAACCCAGTGATCCGGACTTCGATCTGCGCGTGCCGGACCAGCGGCGGAGCGGTCTGCGGGCGCAGGGCCCGGTCGTGGCGGTGGTGTCGCTCGGCGGTGCCGTCGGCGCCTGCGCCCGCTACGGCGCCGGGCTCCTGTGGCCCACATCGCCGGGCGCCTTCCCGTGGACGACCCTGGGGGTGAACGCGCTCGGCTGTTTCGTGATCGGCGTGTTCATGGTGATCATCACCGATGTGTGGGCGGCGCACCGCCTGGTGCGGCCGTTCTTCGGCACCGGTGTCCTGGGCGGCTTCACCACGTTCTCCACGTACGCGGTGGACGTCCAGCGGCTGGTGGACGGCGGCCGGGTCCGGACGGGCCTGGTCTATCTCGCGGCGACACTCCTGGTGGCGCTCGCCGCGGTCGCACTCGCGGTGGAGCTGACGCGCCGCGTACTGGCGTGGAGGAAGCGATGACGCGACTGACCGGGCGGGCACTGCGTGTGACGGTCTTCGTCGGTGAGCACGACACCTGGCACCGCAAGCCCCTGTACAGCGAGATCGTGCACCGGGCGCACAAGGCGGGCCTCGCGGGGGCGAGCGTCTTCCGCGGCATCGAGGGGTTCGGGGCGTCGTCCCTGATCCACACCTCGCGGCTGCTCTCGCTCAGCGAGGACCTGCCCGTGGCCGTCGTGATCGTCGACACCGAGGAGCGGGTCCGGGCGTTCCTGCCGGAGCTGGACGAGCTGGTGTCCGAGGGCCTGGTCATGATCGACGACTGCGAGGTCATCCGGTACGTGGGCCGCGAGAACGGCGGAACGCGGGCGTGAACTGGCTCCTCGTGATCGCCGGGGCGATGGTGGGCGCCCCGCTGCGCTATCTCACCGACCGGGCCGTGCAGACCCGCCACGACAGCGTGTTCCCGTGGGGCACGTTCACGGTGAACGTCTGCGGCTGCCTCGTGCTCGGGCTGCTGACCGGCGCTGTCGCCGCGGGCGCGGCCTCGTCGCAGGTGCAGCTCCTCATCGGCACGGGCCTGTGCGGCGCCCTGACGACGTACTCGACGTTCTCCTACGAGACCCTGCGCCTCGGCGAGGACGGGGCGCGGCTCTTCGCCGTGGCCAACGTGGTCGCGAGCGTCATCGCCGGACTCGGCGCCGCCTTCGCGGGGGTCGCCCTCGCGGACGCCCTCTGGGGTTAGCGCCCCTCGGTCGAAAAAGACGGGACGAAAGTCTGAACGCCCCACCCGTCACGTCCGTACCCTCCCGTACCAACAAGTAGCTCGCCCGCGCGGCGAGTTGACGCCGGTATTGGGAGGACTGCTTGCGACGCATCAACGGGACCGCGCTCATCTTCGCCGCTCTGGTCGCCACCCTGGGCGCGCTCGCCTTTCCGATCTGGTCGTACGCCGACCGCTCGGGCACCGGGCCGGCCAATCTGAACGCGGGCAGCGTGGCCACCCAGTGGGGTCCCCTGTCGGCCACCGACCGGGACTTCCTGGTCAAGGTGCGGCTCGCCGGGCTCTGGGAGATCCCGGCCGGCCAGCAGGCGATGGAGCGGGCGCCGACGCAGGCGATCAGGATGGCGGGCGACCACCTCGTCGTCGGCCACACCGACCTCGACAAGCGCGTCCGGTCGGTTGCGGGCCGGCTCGGCGTGGAGCTGCCGAACCAGCCCAACCCTCAGCAGCAGGGCTGGCTCGACCAGCTGACCGCCGCGAGCGGCAAGGACTACGAGAACAAGTTCGCCAACCTGCTGCGCGACTCGCACGGCAAGGTCTTCGCGCTGATCGCCCAGGTCCGCCACACCACCCGCAACACCCTCGTCCGCGAGCTCGCCACCGACGCCAACCAGACCGTCCTCGACCACATCACCATGCTGGAGAACACCGGCGACGTGGACTTCGACGCCATCGCGAACGAGGCGGCGGGCAGCGCCACTGCCAGCCCCACCGGACCGCCGCCCCCGGGAGGTGTGCTGCCGCCCGCCCCGAATCCCGCCGAGCCTTCCGGTTCGCCGTACGTGACGTCCCAGCCGTCGGCCGAGCCGACCGATGATCCGGGGCGATCGATCAACACGGACCGGCCTGATCCAGACGAAGGGCCCTAGCCATCGCCCAGTCGGGTGTCATATCTCCGATGGCCGAATGAATCCCCGGCGACCCTCAGCCGTCTCTCTGGTTTCGGCCCCATCGAGCGGGGCCCTGCTCATATGGGTACTCTGTAGCCGAACGGACAGCACAACGTGGTCCTACCAGCACCCGTGGTCCGTCGCGGGACGGCCTCATCCTGGGCCGCCCAAGCAGGAAACCGGCGCCACCGCGCCCGAACCGGTATCGAAACCAGGCCCGACCGGGCGCCGGACGCCCGACGGGAACGCCGGGCGGGACGCGCCGGACAGGGTTACCCGACACACAAGGAGTGCGCGGTGACACCAGAGAAGACGAATCGCGAGCAGCGCCCCCGAGAACGCACGGAGCGCGCGGGACGACGGCCCGAGAAGCTGGGCAGCCTCGACGTCTGGGCCCGTTCGGCCCCCATCAGGCTCGCGGGCTACGAGGACGACCTCGCCGAGCCCCACATCCTCCCGAGCGTGGACTGACGGGCCCCCGCCCCGTAACGGTCCCTGACCGGCCGCGTGCCAGACTCACGTGCATGCTGATCAGGGACGCAGAGGACAAGGACTGGGCGCAGATCTGGCCGTTCTGGCGGCGGATCGTCCGATCCCGCGAGACGTACGCCTGGGACCCGGACACCCCCGAGGCGCAGGCCCGGACCCTGTGGATGGGTCCGGGCAAGCGCGTGTACGTCGCCGAGGTGGACGGCGCTGTCGTCGGCTCGGCCTACGTCGCGCCGAACTACGGCGGTCCCGCCGCCGGCATCGCGAACGCGGGCTTCATGGTCGACCCCGCCCACGCCGGCCGCGGCATCGGCCGCACCCTTGCCGAGTACGTTCTGGAGCGAGCGAAGGCCGACGGCTACCGCGCCATGGTGTTCAACGCGGTCGTCGAGACCAACCCCGCCGTCGGCCTGTGGACCTCCCTCGGCTTCACGGTCCTGGGCACGGTCCCGGACGCGTTCGAGCACGCCCGGCACGGCCGGGTGGGGCTGCACATCATGTACCGCGCGCTGTGACGCGGCGGCCCCCGACGGTCCCGGGTCCCCGCAGACCGGTGTCGCGCCTTCTTCGCACCCGCTGACAGACGGCCGTTTTCGGACATTCGTCACGGGTGTCCGCTGAGGGATCCGTGCGGATGAGCGGTCATCGGATCACTCTCTCAACTTCCGCCTCTGCGCGGCCCATTGACGTGTCCGCGGACCCCTACCATCATCAGACCTCCGATGAATGCCCAGCCTTGAGCCGCATCAGGGAGTGCTGAGTATGAGTTCGTACCCAAGACGCCAGGTCCTCGGAACAGCGGCGGGCGTGGCCGCCGCGGCCGCGGTGCCGCTCGTCGCCGCCGGACCGGCGGCCGCGTCCGACGCGACGGCCACCGAGCGGACCGCCTCCGCGGACGCCGTCTGGGGCCCCGTCCCCGACCCGGTGCCCGTACCGCTCGATGACCACTTCGACAACGACGGCGTCGACACCTCGGCCGCCCGCGGCGGCGACTTCGACGGCAGCGGCTACACCTTCCCCGGCGAGGAGCTGCCCGCGGGGCGCGTCGAACTCGACGGGATCACCTACGACTTCCCGTCGTCGGCGGCGGGCGCGAAGAACAACATCGTGGCCCTGGGGCAGCGCATCGAGCTGCCCCAGGGCCACTATCTGTCCGCCCTGTTCCTCACCGCGGGCAGCTACGGCAACGCGTCCGGCAGCGCGACCGTCCACTATGCCGACGGCTCCACCACGAGCGCCGGACTCGGCGGCGCCGACTGGTACTCCTCCGGCGGCCCCCTCTCCGTCGCCTACCGCTACAAGCCCGACGGCACCAAGGACACCAGCCGCGTCGGCATCGGCACCAGCGAGATACCCCTCGACGCGCAGCGCGAGGCCGTCGCGATCACCCTGCCCGAGCTCAACCCGGCCGAGGAGAACAAGACCGCCCTGCACGTCTTCGCACTCTCGCTCCAGCCGGCCGCGCAGGGCCGGGCGCTGGCGCTGCGCGACGCGCACTCCACGTTCTCGCTCCTGGAGTCCACCGGCGCGCAGAGCGTCGAGGCGACCGTCGTGAACGCGGGCACCGTCGGCATCGTCACCGCCGACGCCCTCACCGTCAGCGTCGACGTCCCCGGCGCCCGCACCGTCGAGCCCGCCCGCGTCACGCGCCTCGCCCCCGGTGAGCAGGCCCGCGTCCGCGTCGGCATCCGCAACCGCGCGGGCACCGCGCCCGGCACGATCCAGGACGGCAAGGTCGTCGCCACCGGCCGCGGGCAGCAGGCCGCCGCCAGCGCCAGGAAACTCACGCTCGGCGTCCCCGACTACCAGCCGACCGACGCCTCGCTCTCCGGACACCAGGCCCCGTACTGGTTCCACTCCGCGAAGTTCGGCATCTTCATCCACTGGGGCGTCTACTCGGTGCCCGCGTGGGCACCGGTCGGCAAGCAGTACGCCGAGTGGTACTGGGACCAGATGCAGGACCCGAACAACCCGACGTACGCCCATCACAAGGCCACGTACGGCGAGGACTTCGCGTACGACGACTTCATCCCGATGTTCACCGCGAAGAAGTGGGACCCGCGCGCGTGGGTCGAACTGTTCCGGGACGCGGGCGCCCAGTACCACGTCCTCACGTCCAAGCACCACGAGGGCTTCGCGCTCTGGGACACCAAGGTGTCGGACCGCAACTCCGTGAAGATGGGCCCCAAGCGGGACATCATCAAGGAGCTCTTCGACGCGTCCCGCCGCTACACCCCCGAACTGCACCGCGGCCTGTACTTCTCGATGCCCGAGTGGTTCAACCCCGACAACCCGTGGATGGGGCACGCCCCGCGCAACCCGTACACCCTGGAGCCCGTCCCCTACACCGGCTACACCTCCGGCAAGGACTACGTGAAGGGCCTCCAGGCCCCCCAGATGCTGGAACTCATCCACGACTACGACCCGCAGCTCCTGTGGTGCGACATCGGCGGCGTCAACGACTCGCTCAACGTCCTCGCCGAGTTCTTCAACCACGGCAAGAACCGCCCGAAGCCCTACGAGGTGGCCGTCAACAACCGCTCCGGGATCGGCTTCCACGACTTCACGACACCCGAGTACACGACGTACGACAACACCGTCGTCGCCAAGTGGGAGTCCAGCCGCGGACTCGACCCCTACAGCTACGGCTACAACGCCGAGACGCCCGACGACAAGTACATGACCACCGAGGAGGTCGTGCACAGCCTCGTCGACATCGTGTCGAAGAACGGCAACTTCCTCCTCGACATCGGGCCGCGCGCCGACGGCACCATCCCGGAGATCATGCAGACCCGGCTGCGTGAGACGGGCCACTGGCTCAAGGTCAACGGCGAGGCCATCTACGACACCACGTACTGGTCACGGATGGCGCAGCTCGGCGAGGACCTGCGGTTCACGGTCAGGCCGAACAAGGCGTTCTACATCCACTCGCTCGCCGAGCCGGGCGCGACGCTCACGGTCGAGGCCGCGGTGCCGGTCAGGGCCGGGGACAAGGTCACGATGCTCGGCTACGACCGTCCGCTCAACTGGCGTACCACGGGCGGGAAGTTCGTCGTGGACGTACCGGCGGCGGCACGCGCGGCGGGCGAGCACGTGTGGGTGTTCAAGGTGGAGTGGAAGGGCTGAGGCATGACGGGGTGAACCCGTGAGTGAGTGAGGAGTGGGTGAGCGGCGGCGGGCGGGTCGGGGGACTTCCGCCGCCGCCCGTCGCGCGTTCCCTACCCAGTCCTCTGATTCATCCGATGAGTTCTGCGAGATGTCCAAGTGATCGCAGGGAACGATCCATTGACACTCCCTCACGAGGGCTTGAATCATCGGACCTCATGACGGATCCGAGCTACAAGATCGCGCCCCGGCGACGTAGACACCGACTGATCGGCACCGTAGCGGCTTTCCTCCTGCTTGCGGCGCCGGCCCCCCTGGCGCGGGCGGCACCCCAGGACCCCATGCCCCGCACCCTGCCGAGCCTTACCAACTGGACTCCAGGGCAGGGTGGTTACTCCTACGGTCCCGGCGCCCGCCTGGTCGCGCACGACGCCGCCTCGCGCCGCGTCGCCGCCACCCTCGCCGATGACCTGCGGGCCGCGGGCAAGGGCGCCGTGCCGGTCACCGGCGGTCCGTCCCGTGCCGGCGACATCGTGGTCGATGTGGAGCCGTCGAAGAGCGGATCCCTGGGCGCCGAGGGCTACGAACTCCGCGCCGCACAGCGGCTCGAGATCACCGGAGCGGCCGAAGCCGGAGCCTTCTACGGCACCCGCACGCTCCTCCAGCTCCTCGCCCAGGGCGACCAGGTGCCGGCCGGACGCACCGTGGACGTGCCCCGGTACAAGGAACGCGGCGTCGGCGTCTGCGCCTGCTACGTGCACATCTCCACGGACTGGATGGAGAACCTGGTGCGCGACATGGCGTACCACAAGCTCAACCAGCTGCTCGTCGAGCTGAAGGTGAAGAGCGACCGGCACCCCGAGGCCAACACCTGGGGCTACTACACCAAGAGCGAGATCCGCCGCCTCGTCGCGCTCGGCGAGAAGTACCACGTCACCATCGTTCCGGAGATCAACTCCCCGGGGCACATGGACCCCTGGATCGAGAACCGCCCCGACCTCCAGCTCACCGACTCCGACGGCAAGCCGCAGCCGTCCCGCCTCGACATCACCGCACCCGCGGCCTTCGACTACTACAAGAGCCTCATCGACGAGTACGGCGAAGTCTTCCCCGCCAAGTGGTGGCACATGGGCGCCGACGAGTACATGCTCGGTTCGGACTTCGCCAAGTACCCGCAGATCGACGCGTACGCGAAGAAGAAGTACGGCGAGAACGCCACGCCCCAGGACGCGTTCATCGACTTCGTCAACCGTGTTGACGAGTACGCCGCGAGCAAGGGCAAGCGGCTGCGCATCTGGAACGACGGCCTGACCGGCGCCAACACCGTCCCGGTGACGGCCGGCACGACCATCGAGCACTGGCTCGGCGTCAACGTGAAGCCGAGCGAGCTGATCGCGCAGGGCTACCCCGTGATGAACTCCGCCTACGCCCTCTACCTCGTGCGCGGCGGCTTCCACACCGACACGCAGAAGCTCTACGACGAGCAGTGGGATCCGCGCAGCTTCGAGGGCGAGAAGCTCGCCTCCCGCGACGGCATCACCGGCGCCAAGATCAGCCTGTGGCCCGACAACGGGCGGGGCGAGACGGAGAACGAGGTCGCCGCTGCGGCCCGGCTGCCCCTGAGTCACATCGCGCAGGCGACGTGGAGCGACCCGCACCCCGACGCGACATACGCCGGCTTCACCGCACGGGCCGAGGCCGTCGGCCGGGCACCGGGACAGCGCGACCTGACACGGCCGCCCGTTGCCGACGGCACGTACACCCTCGCCGACACGCGCCACCACACCCAGGCGGCCGGCTTCGAGCTCACCCGCACCCCGGACGGCTATCTCACCCTCAAGTCCACCGCGACCGGGAGCTGCCTGGAGACCCGCAGCGGAAAGCTCACCCTCAACGTGCCGCTGCAGCCCGGCTCGGCGGTGACGCAGGAGACCTGCGACGCGAAGAACACCCTTCAGCGCTGGCAGGTGTCCCGCGCCGGCGGTGGCTACGTGCTCACCAACGCCGTCACGCGCATGACCCTCGACGCGACATCCGACGGACGTCTCGTGCAGAACCCGCCCGACCAGCAGACCCCGACCACCTGGACGCTGACCCAGCGCTGAACCGGCGCTGTCCCGAAGGGATCCCACCCGCAGATGACCGTCAGCAGACGACTCTTCATGGCCGCCGCCGTGACCACGGCCGTGGCCGCGTCGAGCAACTCCCTCGCCCTGGCCGCCCCGGCAGCGAGCCGCACCACGGCGGAAGAACCCCACTTCCGCATCCCCATCAGCACCGCGGACTCCCCGGAGGAACTGGTCGCCAAGGCCTCCCGGGTCCGCCCGACGAAGCGTCAGATCGTTTGGCAGAGCCTGGAGAAGACCGCCTTCCTGCACTTCGGCGTGAACACCTTCACCGGCCTCGAATGGGGCACCGGCGACGAGGACCCGAACGTCTTCCAGCCGACGGGTCTCGACACCGACCAGTGGGCACGCGCGCTGCGCGACGGCGGATTCAAGCTCGCCATTCTCACGGTCAAGCACCACGACGGCTTCGTCCTCTACCCGTCCCGCTACACCAAGCACAGTGTCGCGTCGAGCAGTTGGCGCGCAGGACAGGGCGACGTCCTGCGCTCCTTCGCCGGCTCCATGCGCAAGTACGGCATCAAGGTCGGCGTCTACATCTCGCCCGCGGACGAGAACCAGTACCTCGACGGCGTCTACGCGAACGGCAGCGAACGGTCCGCCCGCACCATCCCCACACTCGTCGACGGCGACGACCGGTCGGGTGACAGCCCGCGCACGTTCACGCTCGACGCGACCGACTACGGCGCCCACATGCTCAACCAGCTCTACGAGGTGCTCACCGAGTACGGGCCCGTCGACGAGGTGTGGTTCGACGGCGCGCAGGGCCGCATCCCGCCGGAGAAGGTCGAGACGTACGACTGGGACAGCTGGTACGCGGTGATCCGCGCGCTCGCCCCCGGCGCCACCATGGCGGTGCGCGGACCGGACGTGCGCTGGGTGGGCAACGAGGGCGGGCTGGCGCGCGAGGACGAGTGGAGCGTCGTCCCGGTCAAGGACTCGGGCAACGGAAGCGTCGACTACGCCCTGCGGTACGACGCGCCGGACCAGGGCAGCCGTGACGCGCTCGCGCAGTCGCGCTCCGTGGCCCAGTACCTCCAGTGGTGGCCCGCCGAGTGTGACGTCTCCATCAGGCCCGGATGGTTCTACCACGCGGACCAACAGCCCAAGAGCGTCGACCAGTTGGCCGACATCTGGTTCCGGTCGGTGGGCCGCAACTCCGTGCTGCTGCTCAACATCCCGCCGGACACGGACGGCCTGCTGCCCGCGGCGGACGTGGCACGGCTCAAGGAGTTCCGCGAGCGCATCGACCGCGAACTGCCCGAGGACCTGGTGGACGGCGCCCGCGTGCGCGACGACGGCGAGGGCATCCGTACCGTCGATCTGCGCACGGCCAGGGAGGTCGACCGGATCCGACTCGCCGAGGACATTCGGCACGGGCAGCAGGTGGAGCAGTTCGTCGTGGAGGCGAAGTCCGGCGGCGCCTGGACCGAGGTGGCGCGGGCCGGGACGATCGGCGCGAGCCGGGTCCTGGTCCTGCCGGCGCCGGTGACGGCCCGCGAGTGGCGCCTGCGGATCACGCAGACCCGCACCGGCCCGCACATCGCACGGTTCGGGCTCTACCGCTCCCGGGTCTGAGCCGGGAGACGGGGCGTGGGGTGGCCCGCCGGGCGCGGGCCACCCCACGCGTGCGAGGATCGGCCGCAATCGGTCCAGAGTGTGTACGAGGCGGAACCATGACTGCGGAAGACGTGACCCCGAAGGCCTGCTGCGCCGCGCGCCGTGAAGGCGGCGGCGAGCCGCAGCCCCTGCGCCTCGCCCCGACGGCCCGGCGCGCCTCGGGAAAGGGCATGGCGACCCTGCCCGGCGGCACGTTCCGCATGGGCAACGAGGACGACCGGGCCAACCCCGGCGACGGCGAGGGGCCGGTCCGCGAGGTCACCGTCGGCCCCTTCCGGATCGACGAACACGCCGTCACCAACGCCCAGTTCGCGACCTTCGTCAAGGACACCGGCTTCGTGACCGCCGCCGAGCGCTTCGGCTGGTCGTACGTCTTCGCCGGGTTCCTCGACCCCAGCCTCGCCCGCGCGACGCCCGCTCCCGCAGGCACCCCCTGGTGGCGCGGTGTCGAGGGAGCGACCTGGCGCACCCCGGAGGGCCCCGGCTCGGGCATCGGGGACCGGGCGCGGCACCCCGTGATCCACGTCGGCTGGGACGACGCGAGCGCCTACGCCGCCTGGGCCGGCAAGCGTCTGCCCACGGAGGCCGAGTGGGAGTACGCGGCCCGCGGCGGCCTCGACCAGGCCCGCTACCCGTGGGGCGACGAGCTGACTCCGCGCGGCCACTGGCGCTGCAACATCTGGCAGGGTGAGTTCCCCGTCGTGAACACCGGCGAGGACGGGCACACCGGCACGGCGCCGGTCGACGCCTACCGGCCCAACGCGTACGGCCTTTACAACACCGTCGGCAACGTGTGGGAGTGGGTCGCCGACCGGTTCACCGCCGAGCACCCGGCGGGACCGCTCACCGACCCGCAGGGCCCCGCCGAGGGGGACACGCGGGTGATGCGCGGCGGCTCGTACCTGTGCCACGACTCGTACTGCAACCGCTACCGCGTGGCCGCGCGCACCGCCAACACACCGGACTCCAGCAGTGGGAACTGCGGCTTCCGGTGCGCGGCGGACGTGTAGGGCCTGGTCGGCCCTGGGCCCCGGTCACCCGGCGGCGTACACCCGCTCACCTCCCACGAACGTCTCCAGGACGCGCGTCGCGCCGATCTCCTCGGCGGGACCCGCGAACGGGTCCCGGTCGAGCACGACCAGATCGGCGAGGCGGCCCTGCGTGATCGAGCCGGTCTCGTCGTCCAGGTGATTCACGTAAGCGCTGCCCGCCGTGTACGCGGTGAGCGCCGCGTCCAGGCCGATCCGCTGGCCGGGCAGGAACACCTCGGTTCCGGGGGCCGCGTCGGGCAGGACGCGGTTGACCGCGACATGGATGGCCTCGATGGGGTCCGGGCTGCTCACCGGCCAGTCGCTGCCGGCCGCGAGCGTCGCGCCCGAACGCTGCAGATCGCCGAACGGGTACTGCCACGTGCTGCGTTCCGGACCGAGGAACGGGATCGTCAGCTCGTCCATCTGCGGCTCGTGGGCCGCCCACAGCGCCTGCATGTTCGCCGTCGCGCCCAGTTCCCTGAACCGGCCGATGTCGTCGGGGTGGACCACCTGGAGATGGGCGAGGTGCGGGCGGGTGTCGGTGCGGCCGTTGGCGCGCCGCGCCGCCTCCACCGCGTCGAGCGCCTCGCGCACGGCCCGGTCGCCGAGGGCGTGGAAGTGCACCTGGAAGCCTCGCGCGTCCAGCTCGGTCACGTACTTCTGCAGGTCGAGGGGCGGGACGAAGCTGATGCCGCTGTTGTCGGAGGCGCAGCCGCAGCCGTCCAGGTAGGGGCCGAGGAGGGCCGCCGTGCCGTTCTCGGCCACACCGTCCTGCATGATCTTCACCGTCGTGCAGCGCAGCCGCCCGCGCGTGCCCGCCGTGCGCCGCGCCACCAGCTCCTCGATCTGCTCGGTGCCGCGCGCGCGGTCCCACCACAGCGAGCCGACGACCCGCGCCGTGAGGCGGCCGTCCCCGGCGGTCGCGAGATACGCGTCCGTGGGGTCGGTGAGGTTGGCGTGCTCGCCGAGCAGAGCGTCCTGCCACGCGGTGACGCCCAGGGAGTGCATCAGCGCCTGGGCACGCAGCAGCCCCGTGATCTTCTGCTCCAGGGTGACGGGCGGCAGCAGCCGGCCGATCAGGTTCGCCGCGCCCTCCTGGAGCATGCCGGTCGGAGTGCCGTCGGCGTCGCGCTCGATGCGGCCGTCGGCGGGGTCGGGCGTGCGGGCGTCGATCCCGGCGGCTTGCAGGGCGCGGGAGTTGACCCAGGCACCGTGGTGGTCGCGGTTGACGAGGTAAGCAGGGCGGTCGGGCACGAGGGCGTCGAGCTGGGCGGCCGTGGGCAGGCCGCCGGGGAACGCCTCCATCGACCAGCCGCCGCCGGTGATCCACTCGTCGGCGGGGCGCTCCTGGGCGTACTCGGAGATGCGGCGCCGGTACTCGTCGAGGGTCGTCGCGCCGCTCAGGTCGCACTGGCCGAGCTCCATACCGCCGCCGACCGGATGCGCGTGTGCGTCCTGGAAGCCGGGGATGAGCAACTTGCCCGCCAGGTCCACCACTTCTGTAGCCGGGCCGATGAGATCGCGCACGTCGTCGTGGCCCACGGCGACGATCCGCTCGCCGCGTACGGCCACCGAGGTCGCGCGAGACCGGGCGGGGGAGAGGGTGTGGACCGGGCCGCCGGTGAAGACCAGATCGGCGGGGGCGGTGTGCGGCATTGCCGTAACTCCTTGCTGGGGTAGGGGGATCGGTGTGGTGGTCAGGGCCGGTCGGCGGTGAGGCGGACCGCCTCGGGCGCCGTGCCGCGGCCTGTGGCGAAGTACGGGGAGCGGCGCACGTACTTGGCGTACGCGGCCATCACCACGCCGGACGCGACGATGGCTACCGGTACCGACAGCATGAACCACCCGTTGTCCGGGCTGAGTTCGAAGCGGTCGCTCATCGTCACGTAAGAGCGGGCGAGGTAGACGCCGATGCCGAGGAGTGCAATCCCGCTGACCGCGGGCGCCACGACCGCGCGCAGCGCCCCGGACACCGGCCCGCGGAGGACGGCGCGGAAGCGGACCGCGCAGGCGAGGGCCGTCAGGCCGTAGTAAAGGGCGACGACCAGGCCGATGGAGTTGACGGCGGCGAGGATCATCTCGTTGAGCTTGGGGATGGCCAGGGCGAGCAGGGAGACTCCGGCCGAGATCGACATGATCAGGACGGTGCCCTGGGCGGGGGAGCCATAGCGGGGACTGACGCGCGTCCAGACCTCGCCCATCGTGCGGTCGCGGCCCATGGCGAGCAGGCCGCGGGCCGTCGGGATGACGCTCGACTGGAGCGAGGCCACCGCCGAGAACATCAGCGCGAGCAGCGGCAGCGTCGCCCAGGGCTCGTCGGCGAGCTTCGCGCCCAGGTAGGTGAGGCCCTGCGGGCCCTGGGCGATCAGCTCGGGCAGGCTCATCTCGCGCTGGAAGGCCACGGCCCCGTAGAGGAACATCGCGAGCATCGTGAACAGCGCGATGAAGCCGCCCCGGCCGGCGTCCCGTACGTTCTTCGTCTCCTCGGTGACGCTGAACGCCGCGTCCCAGCCCCAGAAGAAGAACACCGCGAGGACGAGGCCCTGCGCGAACGCCGTGCCGTCGTGGATCGCGAACGGGTTCAGCCACGACCACTGGAAGGCGTGGTCGCCCGACACCAGGGCCCAGCCGCAGAACGCGAGCAGGACCGCGTACTCGAAGACGAGCAGCCAGGTCTGGAGCCGGGTGGCCTTGCGTACGCCGGTGATCGCCGTGTACGTCACGACGGCCAGGACGACGAGGCCGACCACCGTGCTCAGGGCCGTCGAGTTCGGGTCGAGCGTGAGGCCGAGGGCGTGGTGCCAGCCTGCTTTGGTCGCGAACTGGAGGAAGACCGACCCGGTGACGGCGCTCGTGTACGCCATGAAGATCACCGTGCCGATCAGGGTGACCCAGCCGGTGATGAAGCCGGGCCACGGGCCGAGCGACTTGCCGACCCACACATAGCCGCTGCCCATGTTCGGCTCGGAGCGGTTGAGGCGGGCGTACGCGGAGGCGATGCCCAGGATCGGCAGGAACGCCACGAGCAGGACCGCCGGGGCCTGGAGGCCCACCGTCGCGGCGAGCGCGCCCATGCCGATCCCGATGCTGGTGGTGGCGGCGGTGCTGGACGCGGCGATGGCGACGCCGTCGACGACACCGAGAGAACGGCGCAGGCCAGGGGGTTCGCTGCTCATTCGGACACTCCTGAAACCGGAGGAGGGGAGGGAGGGTGCGATCAAACAGGCCTTGTCAATGTTGCGTCAATGGTGTTGACATAAGGGGAACGGGCGGCGCGACGGAAGGGGATTCGGGATGACCGAGGGGCGGATTCCGGTGGAGCGGCGGCGCCGCAAGCCGACCAAGTCGGGGGTGCTGCTCTCCGCCGACCTGATCGTCGACTGCGCGCTGCGCCTCGTCGGGCAGCACGGGCCCGACGCGCTGAGCGTGCGCAGGCTGGGCGCCGCGCTCGGCTGCGACCCCAGCGCGGTGTACCGCTACTTCCACAACACGGACGACCTGCTCCTCGCCGTCGCCGACCGGATCATCGGCGAGAGCATGGCCGGCTTCGAGCCCGGCGACGACTGGGTCGCGAACCTGCGGACCATGGCGCGCCGGATCCACCGCGCCTACAGCGAACACCCCCGGATCGCCGCGCTGGCCGCGTACCGGGTGACCCGCAGGATCAACGAGGTCCGGGCCGTGGAGACGGGGATCGGGCTGCTGCTGAGCGCGGGCTTCGACGGCGCCACGGCCGTGCGGTACTACGCCGCGTTCGTCGACACCGCGCTCGGGCACGCGGCCCTGGACGCCGCCCATCTCGCGCTGCCGCCCGAACGGCGGGCCCAGGACCACAGCGCCTGGACGGAGACGTACCAGTCGCTGCCGGCGGACTCACATCCCCAACTGGCCTCCGTGCGCGAGCACTTGCCCCTCATGGCGCAGGGCTCCTTCGAGACGGCGCTGGAACTGCTGCTCTCGGCGCTGGCGGCCCAGGCGCCGCGCTGAGGGGGCCGGGGGCGCGGGGCCGGGGGCGCCGGGGTGGTCAGGTCGGTTCGGCGTCGAGCTGGCTGCGCATCCAGGCCTCGACCTCGCCCACGTGGGCCGCCGCCGCGGCGCGCGCCGCCTCCGGGTCGCGGGCGACCAGCGCGCGGTGGATACGGGCGTGCTCGCGGCCCGTGCGCTCGAAGGCACCTTCCTCCTGGTAGCCGCGCCAGACGCGCGCCCGGAACGTCCGTGACGAAAGACCCTCCAGGATCGCGGCCATCGTGTCGTTGCCCGCGGCCGTGGCGATCGCCCGGTGGAACGCGAGGTCGTGGGAGAGGATCTCCTCTGGGTCGTCCGTGGCCGCCATCGCCGCCAAGTGCAGCTCCACCTCGGCGAGTTGCTCCGGCGTGATGCGCGCGGCCGCCAGTGCCGTCGCCGTCGACTCGAGCACGCGGCGCACCTCCATCAGCTCCACCAGACGGGACCCGCGCGAGAGGTCGGCGACGACACCGAACGTCTCCAGGAGATCCCCGGCGTTCAACTGCGTGACGTAGATGCCGGATCCGTGCCGCGCCTCCAGGACGCCGAGGACGGTGAGCGCCCTGATCGCCTCGCGCATGGAGCTGCGCGAGATGCCGAGCTGGGTGGCCAGATCGCGCTCCGTGGGCAGCCGCTGCCCCGGCTCGAGCAGTCCCTCGCCGATCATCGCCTTGATCTGCTCGATGGCCCGCTGCGTCACGGTGCCCTTCTGCGGGGCGGTCTGTTCCACGGACGCTCCTCAATATGCCGGGTGCGCCGCAGTCTAGCCAGAGATGTGGTCCGACCACTACGGCTTGAAATGCGGAAAAGTTGGCGACGAGGGGTGTTGTGGCCGCCAAGTGGTCTGATAAATATTTCCGCCATCAGGTACCAGAAGTCGCTCGATCTCGCTCGATGAGGAGCCGTCAGATGGCCGGCAGAACAGTGCGCAAGCGGAACAGGTCGCGGATCGTCGGCGCGGCGGCGGTCGCCGCTTGCGCCGCCCTGGTGCTCACCGCATGCGGCAGCACGAAGGACGACGTCGCCTCCGGCGGCAAGGGCGGCGGCGACGGAAAGGGCAAGGTCGGGGTCATCCTGCCCCTGCTCACCTCGCCGTTCTGGCAGTCGTACAACGACTACGTGCCGAAGATGGCGAAGTCCGAGAGCGTGGACGCGCTCAAGACCGTCAACTCCAACAGTGACCCCTCGCAGCAGATCACGGACATCAACAACCAGCTCAACCAGGGCGTCAAGGGCCTCGTCGTCGCGCCCCTCGACAGCGCCGCGATCTCCGCCGGCCTCGACCAGGCCGAACGCAAGGGCGTCCCCGTCGTCGCCGTGGACGTCGCGCCCGAGAAGGGCAAGGTCGCCATGGTCGTACGCGCCAACAACGTCGCCTACGGCGAGAAGGCCTGCGAATACCTCGGCCAGCAGGTCAAGACGGGCAAGGTCGTCCAGATCATGGGTGACCTCGCCTCCGTGAACGGCCGCGAGCGCTCGCAGGCCTTCCGCGACTGCGTCAAGAAGAAGTACCCGGACCTCAAGGTCCTGGAGATCCCCGCGAAGTGGGAGTCCGACACCGCCGCGTCCAAGCTGGACACCCTCCTCAACGCCAACCCGGACATCAAGGGCATCTACATGCAGGCGGGCGGCGTCTACCTCGCGCCCACCCTGCAGACCCTCAAGTCCAAGGGCCTGCTGAAGAAGACCGGCGAGAAGGGTCACATCACGATCGTCTCGAACGACGGCATCCCGCAGGAGTTCGCCGCGATCCGCAAGGGCCAGATCGACGCGACCGTCTCCCAGCCCGCCGACGCCTACGCCAAGTACGGCATGTACTACATCAAGGCGGCGATGCAGGGGAAGACGTTCAAGCCCGGTCCCACCGACCACGACTCGGAGATCGTCAAGCTGCCCAGCGGCATCCTCGAGGACCAGCTGCCCGCGCCGCTCGTCACCAAGGACAACGTCGACGACCCGAAGCTCTGGGGAAACACGGTCAAATGAGCACCTCGACGACAACCACACCGGCGGTCAGGCCGCTGGTCGAGGCGTCGGGCATCGCCAAGCGGTACGGCCCCACGATCGCCCTGCAGGACGGCTCCCTGACCGTCCTGCCCGGCGAGTCCCACGCCCTCGTGGGCCGCAACGGCGCCGGGAAGTCCACCCTGGTCACGGTCCTCACCGGCCTCCAGGCACCGGACGCGGGCACCCTCCTGTTCGACGGCGAGCCCGCGCCCCCGCTCAGCGACCGCGACGCCTGGCGCGCCAAGGTCGCCTGCGTCTACCAGAAGCCGACCGTCGTACCCGAACTGACGGTCGCCGAGAACCTCTTCATCAACCGGCAGCCCGGCAGCCGCCGCGGCTTCTTCTCCTGGCGCAAGCTCCAGGAGGAGGCCGCCCAGGTCCTCGACACCTGGGACATCCACGTCGACCCCGACGCCCGCACCGCCGACCTCAAGGTCGAGGACCGCCAAATGGTGGAGATCGCCAGGGCGTTGAGCGGCGGCGCCCGCTTCATCGTCCTCGACGAGCCCACCGCACAGCTCGACAACCGCGAGATCGAGCGCCTCTTCACACGCATGCGGGCCCTTCAGGAGTCCGGCGTCACGTTCCTGTTCATCTCGCACCACCTCCAGGAGGTGTACGAGGTCTGCCAGACGGTCACCGTGCTGCGCGACGCCCGCTGGATCACCACGGCGCCCGTCGCGGAACTGCCGCGCGCCGCACTGGTGGAGGCGATGGCCGGCGAGGTCATCGCCGAGGAGCGCGCGGCCGCCCGCGCCGCCGTGGAACACGAGCCCGACGCCGCCGTCCTCCTCGACGCGCGCGGCCTCACCTCGGAGGCGTACCACGACGTCGACCTGACCATTCGCAGCGGCGAGGTCGTCGGGCTGGCGGGATCCAGCGGCAGCGGCAAGATCCAGCTCGCCGAGGCGTTCGCCGGGCTGCACACGCCGACCGCCGGAACGGCCCAACTGGACGGCAGGAAGCTGCCGTTCGGCGATGTGAGCGCCGCGCTCGCCGCGGGTGTCGGCTGCGTGCCGCGCGACCGGCACGAGCAGGGGCTCGTCACCGGCATGACCATCGGCGACAACGCCACCATGAGCGTCCTCGGACGCCTCGGCCGCCACGGCTTCGTCGGCACCGACCGCAAGCGCCGCTTCGCCGCCGACCTGATCGACCGCCTCGACATCCACGCGGAGGGCCCCGACCAGCCCGTGTCCGACCTCTCGGGCGGCAACGCCCAGAAGGTCGTCATGGCCCGCGCCCTCGCCTCCGACCCCCGCCTTCTCGTCCTCATCAACCCCACCGCGGGCGTCGACGTGAAGTCCAAGGAGTCCCTGCTGTCCCGCATGGACAGCGCCCGCGAGGACGGCACCGCGGTCCTCGTCGTCTCCGACGAGCTCGACGACCTGCGCCGCTGCGACCGGGTCCTCGTCCTCTTCCACGGGAAGGTCGTCGCCGAGCACGCGGCCGGCTGGAACGACCACGAGCTGATCGCCTCCATCGAAGGAGTGGACCATGGCTGACACGAAGGCCCCGTCGGCCTTGACCACGACAAAGATCGGAGCGCCCGGAAAGGGGCCCGCCAAGGCCGTACTGCTGCGTCGGGCTCGCGAACTGGCCCTGGTCCCAGCGCTGTTGCTGCTCATGGTGCTCGGAGCGGTCGTCAACGACTCGTTCCTCACCGAGCGCAACCTGATCTCCATCCTCGGCGCGTCCGCCGCCCTCGCGATGGTCGTCCTCGCCGAGTCGCTCGTCCTGATCACGGGCAAGTTCGACCTGTCCCTGGAGTCGGTGGTCGGCATCGCACCCGCCGTCGGCGCCCTGCTCGTCCTGCCGGTCTCCCAGTCCGGATTCGGCACCGAGTTCCCGACCGTGCTCGCACTGCTCGCGATCCTCGTCGTGGGTGCGGCGATCGGGGCCTTCAACGGCATCCTCGTCGTGAAGTTCAAGCTCAACGCCTTCATCGTGACGCTGGCGATGCTGATCGTCCTGCGCGGACTGCTCGTCGGCGCGACCAAGGGCAAGACGCTGTTCGGGATGCCCGACGCGTTCTTCTCCCTCGCCACCACGACGTTCCTGCGCATCCCGATGTCCGTATGGCTGGCCGCCGTCGCCTTCGGCGTGGTGGGCCTCATCCTGAAGTACCACCGGATCGGCCGCGCCCTGTACGCGATCGGCGGCAACGCCGACGCCGCACGCGCGGCGGGAATCCGCGTCGAACGCGTGATGCTCGGCGTGTTCGTCGTCGCGGGCGTCCTCGCCTCGGTCGGCGGGATCATGCAGACCGGCTACGTCGGCGCGATCAGCGCCAACCAGGGCAACAACATGATCTTCACCGTGTTCGCGGCGGCGGTCATCGGCGGCATCAGCCTCGACGGCGGCAAGGGCACCATGTTCGGCGCGCTCACCGGCGTCCTGCTGCTCGGCGTCGTCCAGAACCTGCTGACCCTCGCCCAGGTTCCGTCGTTCTGGATCCAGGCCATCTACGGCGGAATCATCCTCCTCGCCCTGATGATCGCCCGTGTCACGACCGGCCGCGCCCAGGACTGACCCCCGCCTCAGCAAGAAAGGCCACCCGTGTCTCCAACTGCCGCCCGAATCATAGCGGTTGACACTTTCGACATCCGGTTCCCGACTTCCAGGGAGCTGGACGGATCCGACGCCATGAACCCGGACCCCGACTACTCCGCCGCCTACGTCGTGCTCCGCACCGACGCCGCCGACGGGGTCGAGGGGCACGGATTCACGTTCACCATCGGCCGTGGCAACGATGTCCAGGTCGCGGCGATCGACGCTCTGCGGCACCACGTCGTCGGCCGGGGGGTCGACGAACTGTGCGCCGACCCTGGGACGTTGAACCGCGACCTGATCGGTGACAGCCAGCTCCGCTGGCTCGGTCCCGAGAAGGGCGTGATGCACATGGCGATCGGTGCCGTCGTCAACGCCGTGTGGGACCTGGCGGCCAAGCGCGCCCGCAAACCGCTGTGGCAGTTCCTCGCCGACGCGACGCCCGAGTGGCTCGTCTCGCAGATCGACTTCCGCTACATCGCCGACGCGCTCACCCCTGCCGACGCCCTCGCGCTCCTCAGATCGGGCCGTGAGGGCGCGGCCGAGCGCGAGAGCGCTCTGCGCGAGCGCGGGTTCCCCGGCTACACCACCTCGCCCGGCTGGCTCGGCTACTCCGACGAGAAGCTCGGCCGGCTCGCCCGGCAGGCCGTCGCCGACGGCTTCACGCAGATCAAGCTGAAGGTGGGCGCCGATCTCGCCGACGACATCCGGCGCTGCCGCACCGCCCGCTCGGTGATCGGCCCGGACATCCGTATGGCGATCGACGCCAACCAGCGGTGGAACGTCGGCGAGGCCATCGAGTGGACCAAGGCGCTCGCCGAGTTCGACCCGTACTGGGTGGAGGAGCCCACCAGCCCCGACGACGTCCTCGGCCACGCCGCGATCCGCAAGGCCGTCGCCCCCGTGAAGGTCGCCACCGGAGAGCACGTCCAGAACCGCATCATCTTCAAGCAGCTCCTCCAGGCCGGCGCCATCGACATCCTGCAGATCGACGCGGCCCGCGTCGGCGGCGTCAACGAGAACCTCGCCATCCTGCTGCTCGCCGCCAAGTTCGGCGTTCCCGTGTGCCCGCACGCGGGCGGCGTCGGCCTGTGCGAACTCGTCCAGCACCTCTCGATGTTCGACTACGTCGCCGTCGCGGGCACCACGCAGGACCGCGTCATCGAGTACGTCGACCATCTGCACGGCCACTTCATCGACCCCGTCGTGATGCGCGACGGCCACTACACGGCGCCCACCGCGCCCGGCTTCTCCGCCGCGATGCGGTCCGATTCCATCGCGGAGTACACCTACCCCGGCGGCACGTTCTGGGCCGCCGACCTCGCCCGGCAGGGCGTCACCGACCAGAAGGGTGCAGCGGCATGACCGACGCAAGCGACGTGCAGGACTTCGCGGGGCTCAAGGCCCTCGTCACCGGCGGAGCGTCCGGGATCGGCCGGGCCACCGCCGAACTCCTCGCAGCCCGCGGCGCGAGCGTCGCCGTGCTCGACCTCGACCCGGGCGGCGTCGACAAGCCGCTGCGCGGATACACCGCCGACGTTTCGGACGACGCGTCCGTGCGCGCCGCGGTGGCCGCCGCCGTCGCCGACCTCGGCGGGCTCGACGTCCTCGTCAACAACGCGGGCATCGGCGCGCAGGGCAGCGTCGAGGACAACGACGACGAGCAGTGGCACCGCGTCCTCGACGTCAACGTCCTCGGCATCGTCCGCACGACCCGCGCCGCCCTGCCCCACCTTCGGGAGTCGTCGCACGCGGCGATCGTCAACACCTGCTCCATCGCCGCGACGGCCGGCCTCCCACAGCGCGCCCTGTACTCGGCGTCGAAGGGCGCGGTGTACTCCCTGACGCTCGCCATGGCCGCCGACCACGTCCGCGAAGGGGTCCGCATCAACTGCGTCAACCCGGGGACCGTGGACACCCCGTGGGTCGGCCGGCTGCTGTCCGCCGCCCCCGACCCGGCCGCCGAGCGCGCGGCCCTCGCATCCCGTCAGCCCACGGGCCGCCTGGTCTCGGCCGCCGAAGTCGCCGGCGCCATAGCGTACTTGGCGAGCCCGCTGTCCGGCGCCACCACCGGCACCGCCCTCGCTGTCGACGGCGGCATGCAGGGCCTGCGGCTGCGCCCCGCGGGCCAGTGACCGCCATGCGCACCCGCACCCTGGGCCGAAGCGGCGTCGACGTCACGGAGCTGTCCTTCGGTGCCGCCGCCATCGGCAACCTGTACACGCCCGTCACCGACGAGGAGGCCCGGTCCGCCGTCGACGCGGCCTGGGAAACGGGCATCCGCCACTTCGACACGGCGCCGCACTACGGCATCGGCCTGTCCGAGCGGCGCCTCGGCGAGGCACTCGCGGCCCGGGACCGGTCGGCGTACACCGTCTCCACCAAGGCGGGACGCCTCCTCGTACCGGCCGAAGAGAGCGGGGGCGACGACCTGGAGCACGGGTTCGCCGTGCCCGCCACACACCGCCGCGTCTGGGACTTCAGCGCGGAGGGGGTGCGCCGCTCCCTGGAGGACAGCCTGACGCGGCTCGGCCTCGACCGCGTCGACGTCGTCTATCTGCACGACCCGGACGATCACGGCGAGCAGGCGTTCCGCGAGGCCTACCCGGCTCTTGAGCGGCTGCGCGCCGAGGGCGTCGTCGGGGCGATCGGCGCCGGCATGAACCAGGTCGCGATGCTCACCCGGTTCGTCCGAGACACCGATGTGGACGCCGTCCTGTGCGCGGGCCGCTACACCCTGCTCGACCAGGGGGCGCTGGCCGAGCTGCTGCCCGAGGCGCAGGCCCGCGGTACGTCGGTCGTCGTCGGCGGCGTGTTCAACTCCGGTCTCCTCGCGGACCCCCGGCCCGGAGCGACGTACGACTACGCGGTCGCACCCCGCGAAGTCCTCGACCGTGCCTGCCAGTTGAAGGCCGTGGCGCAGCGGCACGGCATCACGCTGCGGGCAGCCGCGCTCGCCTTCCCGTTCGGTCATCCGGCCGTGGCGAGCGTCCTGGTCGGCACCCGCTCGCCGCACGAAGTCCTGGACACGGCACAGCAGTTCGCCGTCGCCGTGCCGGCCGCGTTCTGGAAAGAGGCCCGCGCCGCGGGGTTGCTCGCCGACCACGTCCCCGTACCCGGAGAGGAGCACGCGTGAGAATCGCCCTGCACACCAAGGTCCGCGCCGACCGCGTCGAGGCGTACGAGGCCGCGCACCGCGAGGTCCCGGACGAACTCCGGAAGGCGATCCGCGCGGCCGGTGCCACTTCGTGGACCATCTGGCGCAGCGGGACCGACCTGTTCCACGTCCTGGAGTGCGAGGACTACGCCCGCCTGCTCGCCGAGCTGGACGAGCTCCCGGTGAACATCGCCTGGCAGGCCCGCATGGCCGAGCTCCTCGACGTCGTCCACGACTACTCCGCCGACGGAGCCGACGCGGGCCTGCCCGTCGTCTGGGAGCTGTGATGCCCGTGATCATCGACGCGCACCACCACGTCTGGGACCTCTCCGTACGTGATCAGGACTGGATCACCGGCGAGCAACTCGCCCCGATCCGGCGGGACTTCACGCTGGACGACCTGGCGCCCCTCGCGCGCGAGTCCGGTGTCACGGCCACCGTCCTCGTGCAGACCGTCACCGTGGAGGAGGAGACCCCGGAGTTCCTCGCCCTGGCGCACGACAGTGAACTCGTGGCCGCGGTGATCGGCTGGGCCGACCTCACGCGCCCGGACATCGCCGACACCCTGGCCCGCCTTGCCGAACTCCCGGGCGGGCGCTACCTGAAGGGCATCCGCCACCAGGTCCAGGGGGAGCCCGACCCCGAGTGGCTGCTGCGGGCCGACGTGCGCCGGGGCCTCGCGGCCGTCGCCGACGCCGGTCTTGTGTACGAACTGTTGGTCCTGCCCCATCAGCTCCCGGCCTGCGTGCAGGCGGCCGCCGGTCTGCCCGGACTGACCTTCGTCCTCGACCACTGCGGCAAGCCGCCCGTCGCGTCGGGCGCCACCGAGCCGTGGACGGACGACGTGCGGGCGCTCGCGGCCCTCCCCAACACGGTCTGCAAGCTCTCCGGCCTGGTCACCGAAGCCGACTGGGGCACCTGGACGCCGGGGGCGCTGCGGCCGTACGCCGACACCGTCCTGGAGGCCTTCGGGCCCGACCGCGTGATGTTCGGCTCGGACTGGCCGGTGTGCACCCTCGCGGCGACGTACGGGCAAGTCGTGCAATCCGCAAAGGAGTTGACCGGGCCACTGACCGCTCCCGAGCGCGACGCGGTCTTCGGCGGCACGGCGGCCCGCGTCTACGGGCTCTGACCCCGGGAGGTTGCTACCGGCTCTGAATCCGGGAGGCGGCAAGCCGCGTCGGCCTCAGGAACTCGCGTACGTACGTCCGCTCCCAGCAGGCACCTGTCGCCCGCAGCTCGCGCCAGGTGGTGAAGCGGTAGCGGTAGAGCCGGGCCCGGACGTACGTGGGCGGGGCGTCGGCGGGGAACGGCGAGCGGCGCAGGAGCCGCAACGTGTCGCGGTCGCCGGTCAGGAGCCGCTCCACCAGGCCCCCGAACCAGGACTCCGCGTACATGGGGGACAGCGCCGCGAACCACATCATCCAGTCGAGCCGCAGATGGTAGGGGGCGAACTGGCGTGGCCAGTGTCCCGGATCGCCCGGCTTGCCCTTGAACTCGTAGACCAGCCAAGGGGATTCCTCGCGCGGAACGGGGTCGGTCGTGCCCTCGATCACGATCTCGTGCCGGATGCGCCCGACCGTACCGAAGGCGCCGTAGGCGTTGACCAGGTGCAGGGAATCGTAGGAGCGGTTCATGGACTGGCGCCTGGACAGCAGGTTGCGCGTCGGGTGATAGCTCAGCGCGACGACGAGTGCGGTGACGGCGATGACGACGCACTCGTACCAGAGCGGGGCGGCGGCCGGGTGCGGTGGTTCGCGTAGGAGGGAGAAGTCCACCGCTGTCACGGCGAGCAGGATCGTCAGCCAGTTCAGCCACGAGAAGTTGCCCGACAGGACCAGCCACAGCTGGGTGAGGATCATCAGGCACCCCGCGGCCGTCGCGATCGGCTGCGGGGTGAAGAGGAGGACGGGCACGACGAGTTGGGTCACGTGGTTGGCCCCGGCCTCGACGCGGTGCAGGGGGCGCGGCAGCCGGTGGAAGAACCAGCTCAGCGGGCCCGGCATCGGCTGCGTCTCATGGTGGTAGTAGAGGCATGTCAGTTTCCGCCAGCACTCGTCCCCGCGCATCTTGATCAGTCCCGCGCCGAACTCGACGCGGAAGAGCACCCAGCGCAGGAGCAGCAGCACGAGCAGTGGCGGCGCCACCCGTTCGTTGCCGAGGAAGACGGCGAGGAAGCCCACCTCCAGAAGGAGCGACTCCCAGCCGAACGCGTACCAGGTCTGCCCGACGTTCACGATCGACAGATAGAGCGCCCACGGCACCACCCACAGCGCCATGGCGGCCCACAGGGGCACCAGGTCGGCCAGGCCCGCGACGAGCGTGGCCGACACGGCGGCCCCGCCCCAGGCGAGGACCGCGAAGAACCGGTCCGAGTAGTACGCCCGGAACAGCGTCGGCGCCTGCCGCCACGGCACGCGCTCCAGATAGCGCGGAACCGGCAGCATCCCCCGCTCGCCGATCAGCGCGCGGAACTGCAGGGCCGCCCCCACGAAAGCCACGAGGTACAGCGCCGCCAGACCGCGCTGGAAGATCAGGCGGCCGAGCCAGTACCCGGGCGAGCTGAACCACTCCACTCCTCCAGTGTGACGGAGAGTGAGCGCATTGCGCTTGCGGGATGCTCGACTACGCCGCAAATAATGGGTCAAAGTGCCCATATGTAGGCGGGAGAACACGGTGCGCTCACCGACCAGGACCCTTTTCACAGCCTTGGCGATATCCGCCGCGCTCCTGGTCGCCGGATGCTCGGGAGACAACGGCAGGAGCACGTCGTCCGACAAGGGGGAGCTCTTCCTCCAGCCCGTGGCGGAGGTGGGCCCCGACCCGTTCACCGACTCCACCGCCAGGACCACCGAGACCCCCGCGCCGGTCACTCGGACGCCGCAACTGCCATCACCGGCCGACACCACCTCCGCGACCCCACAGGGCGGTACGCACGCCGTCAAAGGCTCGACCCCGGGCCTCTACGGCGGAACCCAGTCCGTCGGAAGCTGTGACGTCGAGAAGCAGGTCGCCTTCCTCACCTCGGACCCGGACAAGGAACGCGCCTTCGCCGAGGCCTCGGGCATCTCCCAGGCATCCGTCCCCGGCTTCCTGCGCGGCCTCACCCCCGTCGTACTGCGCGTCGACACCCGCGTCACCAACCACGGCTACCGCTCCGGAGAGGCGTCGAGCTTCCAGTCCGTGCTCCAGGCCGGCACCGCCGTACTCGTCGACGATCGCGGGATGCCCCGGGTGCGGTGCGCGTGCGGCAACCCGCTGGCGCCGCCCGTAGCGTTCACGGGGACGCCGAACACCGAGGGACAGGAGTGGTCCGGCTACCGGCCCACCCAGGTCGTGGTCGTCACTCCGGCCCCGAAGACCATCACGAACATCGTCATCGTGAACATCACGAACAACACGTGGATCGAGCGGAAGGTCGGTGACGAGGGGCAGCACGACAAGCGGGTGCCGCCGCCCCCGATGCCGATGCCCAACCCCTCCGACAGTTCCAGTTCACCCTCGTCGTCGTCCACGTCGCCGAGCTCGAACGGCAGCACCAGCCCCTCGGAGTCCTCCAGCAGCACCGGCACCGGCCCTTCGGAGTCCTCCAGCAGCGCCGTCCCCCCGTCGCCACAGCCGCCCTCGTCGCAGGAGTCGGGGCCGACCACGGAGCCCGCGAGCCCGCCGACCAGCGCGCCCGGAGACACCGACACCGCCACGGACTCGCCCCCCGGCGACGGCTCCAGCGACGTCGGCCCGGAGACCGTCCCCGACAGCTCCGAGATCCCTGCTGTTCCCGACATCCCCGACAGCGCCGACCAGCCCGACGGCAGTGGCCTCGTCTTCGACATCTGACGGGCCCTTCCCGGCGCAGCACGCCGCGGCCGCCGCCGCACCGACGGTCGCGGCGCGCCCCGGGGTGCACCCAGGCCCGTCCGGAGCACACCGTGCCCCGCATGCGAGTGATTCGCGCTGCGCCTAGCGTGGCCCCATGGAAGCCGGTACGGGGGGAGGGGAGCCCCTCGACTGCGCCCTGTGCGACAGGGCGGCCGGGGGCACGGCCTGCTGCTTCCTCGCCGAGTTCGGTGGCCACCTGGGCATGGGCAGGTTCGACTGGGACCTCGACACCGGCCTGATGCACATGGACGCCAAGGCCCACGAGATCTTCGACGTACGCCCCGACGAATACGACGGGCGCCCCGAGACCCTCGCCATCCGCGTCCCCCCGACCGAGGCCACCCGGCTCGACGGCGTCGTCTCCACCGCCCTGAAGGACGGCAGCGAGAACTACGGCTCCTACTTCCGCATCAAATGCCGCGACGGCAGGATGCGCTGGACCCACGCCCAGGGCTACATCCGGCGCGACGACACCGGCCGCCCGCGCCGCATCGTGGGCATCGTCCGCGATGCCGCCCAGGAACTCAGCGACAGCACGGCCCGCCGCGAACAGGACGCCCTGCGCCGCCGCCAGACCAGCGTCGTCCAGGGCACCACCGCCGCACTCGCCCACGCCCGCACCGTCCAGGACGTCATCGACGTGCTCAAGGACAGCCACGGCCTCCAGCACCTCGGCGCCACCAGCCTCGTCATGGGCCTCGTCAGAGCCGGACGCATCCACCTCGTCGCGGACGGCCCCGAGGGCAGCTTCGTGCCCGGCACCAAGGTCACGCGGATCGACGAGCCGTACCCCATGGGCGACGTCGTGCGCACCCTCGCGCCCCGCTTCATCGAGTCCCCCGACGACTTCGCCGAGTCCTACCCCATTCTGTGGCCGCACATCACCCAGCTGGAGATCACGGCCGCCGCCTACCTGCCGCTCATCGCGCAGGCCCGCCCCATCGGGGCGCTCGGCCTGCTCTACCACGACAAACGCGGCTTCACCGAGGAGGAGCGCAACGTCCTCGTCGCCCTGGGCAGCAGCATCGCCCAGAGCCTCCAGCGCGCGATGTTCTACGAACAGGAGAAGGACCTCGCCCAGAGCCTCCAGCAGGCCATGCTGCCCCGCACCATCCCCGCCGTGTCCGGCGCCGACATCGCTGTCCGCTACCGCTCGGCCTCCCTCGGTCGCGACATCGGAGGCGACTGGTACGACGTGATCCCGCTGCCCGGCGGACGCGTCGGCGCCGTCATCGGCGACGTCCAGGGACACGACACCCACGCAGCCGCCGTCATGGGACAGCTGCGCATCGTGCTGCGCGCCTACGCCGCCGAAGGGCACACGCCCGCCACCGTCATGGCCCGCGCCTCCGTCTTCCTCCACGAGCTCGACACCGAACGGTTCGCGACCTGCCTGTATGCCGAGGCCGACCTCTCGACCGGGGTCGTCCAGCTCGTGCGGGCCGGGCACCTGGACCCGCTGCTCCGCCTCACCGACGGAACCTGCCGCAGACTGTCCGTCGACGGCGGCCTGCCGCTCGGCCTCTCCGCGGAGTTCGGCCGGCTCGAATACCCGGTCGGGACCGTCGAACTCGATCCGGGCCAGGCCCTGATCCTGTGCACCGACGGCCTCGTCGAGCAGCCGGGCACCGACCTCGACGACGGACTCCAGGCCCTCACGGCCCTCGTCGCCAGCGGCCCCCACGACCTCGGCGACCTCGCGGACCGGCTCTGCGAGAGCGTCGACGAACGCGGCGGGGACGACGACGTCGCGCTCCTCCTGCTGCGCCGCCGCGGCATCGGCGCGCCCCAGTCGGGCGGGCGCCTCCAGCAGCATGTCGCGCCGAACGACCCCGAAGCCCTGCGAGAGGCCCGGCACATGATCAGGGCCGCCGTCCGGGCCTGGGGCTCGGCCGGGCGCGCGGACGAGATCGAGCTCGTCGCCGACGAGATGATCACCAACGCGCTGATGCACACCGACGGCCCCGCGATCGTCACCCTCCGCGTGGTCACCGCGTCCGACCGCAGGCTGCGCGTGGAGGTCGAGGACACCTCCAGCGCGCTGCCGCGCCGGCGCGAGGCGGGCGAGGACGGCGTCTCGGGGCGCGGCCTGCTCCTCGTCGACCGGCTCGCGGACGTGTGGGGCGTGGAGGCGCGGGGGAGCGGCAAGTGCGTGTGGTGCGAGTTCGTCGTGCCGGCCCGCGACTGACCGGGGCCGTGGCGACGGCTCGCCTGGCGGTGTCGGTGCCCGGTGGCACTCTGGACCTATGCCGGAACTTCCCGAGGTCGAAGCGCTGACGGACTTCCTCACCGAGCATCTGGTGGGGCACGAGATCGTCCGCGTCCTGCCCGTCGCCGTGAGCGTCCTCAAGACGTACGACCCGCCGCCCGCCGCCCTGGAGGGCCGCACGGTCACGGGCGTCACGCGGCACGGCAAGTTCCTCGACCTCGACGCGGACGGACTGCACCTCGTCACGCACCTCGCCCGCGCGGGCTGGCTCCACTGGAAGGACCGGCTCCCCGACGGCCCGCCCCGCCCCGGCAAAGGACCGCTCGCCCTGCGCGTCGCCCTGGAGGACGGCGAGGGCTTCGACCTCACCGAGGCGGGCACACAGAAGAGCCTCGCGGTGTACGTCGTCCACGACCCGGCCGACGTCCCGGGCATCGCGAGGCTCGGCCCCGACCCCCTGGCCGACGGCTTCGACGAGGCGCGCTTCGCCGCCCTCCTGGACGGCGAACGGCGGCAGATCAAGGGGGCGCTGCGCGACCAGAGCCTCATCGCCGGCATCGGGAACGCGTACAGCGACGAGATCCTGCACGCCGCGAAGATGTCCCCGTTCAAGCTCGCGTCGAGCCTGACCCCCGACGACGTGTCCGTCCTCTACAAGGCCCTGCGCGGCACGCTGACCGAGGCCGTCGAGCGCTCGCGCGGCCTCGCGGCCGGGCGGCTCAAGGCGGAGAAGAAGAGCGGGCTGCGGGTGCACGGCAGAGCCGGGGAGAAGTGCCCGGTGTGCGGCGACACGATCCGTGAGGTGTCCTTCCACGACTCGTCGCTCCAGTACTGCCCGACCTGCCAGACGGGCGGCAAGCCGCTCGCGGACCGCAGGATGTCGAAGCTCCTGAAGTGACGACCGCTGCGGCGCGCCGCCCGAAGTCCCGTGTCAGGAAGGGAGATTCACCGCATCGGAATGGCCACCAGACGCGTCCCGTCCACGGTCCGCACCTCGAATCCGGCGATCTCCTGAGGGCGCAGCGCCACGGCACTCTGCGTCGTGGTCGCCGCGGCGTCGTGGGCCCGCACGGCCCAACTCGTCACCGTCTGCCGCGAACCGTCCTTGCCGACGGCCACCAGCTCGCACACCCGTGGACCGCGCGCGTCGCGGACCTCGATCCCCAGCGCGGTGCCCCACTCGTGGCCGGACGCCGTCACCGACGCCGACACCCCGGTCCGCGCGTCCCGGGCGTCCAGCCGCACGGCGCCGTCGCCGGACCCGCCCAGGACCGCGACACCAGGCCCCACCACGGCGAGCACGACCGCCGCCGCCATCGCGCACAGCCACCGCCTGCGCCCCGCCCGGCGCACCCGCTCCATCCCCGACACCAGTCCGTCCAGGAGCACGGGCCCCGCCTCGGCCACCGTCTCCACGGCCGGTGGCGTCGCCCGCGCGTACAGCGCCAGAGCCGCGGTCGCGGACCCGAACTCCCCGACCCGCGCCACGCACCCGGGACACTGCCCGAGATGGTCCTCGAAGCGGAAGCGGTCCGCCTCGTCGAGGACGCCCAGCGCATAGGCGCCGGCGTCGCGATGCCGATCCAGGGACCTCATGCCGTTCCTCGCGTCGTACGTGAATGACCTCTGACCGGACGGTGTGTGCCGCTCGACCTCCCGTACGCAACCGGCCGCCGAATCACTCAAGTCCCACCAGGATTGGCCACCGCGGGACGACCACCTACACTCCAGCCGCATGCTGCGCGTACTGGCCGTGGACGACGAGGAACCCGCACTCGCCGAGCTGCTCTACCTGTTGCGGGCGGACCCGCGGGTGCGCGCGGCCGAGGGCGCCACCGACGCGAACGAGGCGCTGCGCCGCATCGGCCGCGCCCTGGACGCGGGAGGCGACGACGCCAACGCCATCGACGTGCTCTTCCTCGACATCCAGATGGCCGGGCTCACGGGCCTCGACGTGGCGCGGCTCCTCGCCGGGTTCGCCAAGCCGCCGATGATCGTCTTCGTCACCGCCCACGAGGACTTCGCCGTGCAGGCCTTCGACCTGAAGGCCGTCGACTACGTCCTCAAGCCCGTCCGCAGGGAACGCCTCGCGGAGGCCGTGCGGCGCGTCGCCGAGCAGGCCGCCGTCGCCCGGCCCGCCGTGGACCTCTCCGCCGACCGGATCCCCGTCGAACTCGGCGGCGTCACCCGCCTCGTGGCCGTCGCCGATATCACGTACGCCGAGGCCCAGGGCGACTACGCGCGCCTGCACACCGCCGACACCAGCCACCTCGTGCGCATCCCGCTGACCACCCTGGAGGAGCGCTGGCAGCCGCACGGGTTCGTCCGGATCCACCGCAGCCACCTGGTCGCCCTGCACCGCATAGACGAACTGCGCCTCGACGGCGGAGGCATGAGCGTGCGGATAGGCGAGGCCGAGCTCGCCGTGAGCCGCCGCCACGCGAGCCGCGTCCGCGAACTCCTGATGCGGCGCGCGGGCGGCTGACCGGAAACCGCGTGACCTGGGCCGATACGCGTCGACCCCTTCCGCTCGGCCCGCACCCCCGCCTACACTCCGGCCGTGTCCGCCAGCGCTGAGCCCGCACCCCGCCGCGAGGTCGTGACCGGCGAGCCGCGCGCGGTGCGCCGGCTGCCCGGCCACCCCACCCAGTGGGAGATCGACGAACAGACGACGCTGGGCGCGGCCTACGTCCGATCCCTGATGCGCAGTCAACTCCGCACCGGACTCACCGCGTTCGCGGTGCTCGCCCTGCCCGTCGTGACCCTGCCCCTCTTCTTCGGCGCCCTGCGCAACACCACCGCCGTCTGGATCGTCCTCGGCTTCGGCTGCTACCCGGTCCTCGTTCTCATCGCCTGGTGGTACGTGCGCCGGGCCGAGCGCAACGAACGCGACTTCGCGCGCCTCGTGCACGGCCGGGCTGTCCGCGACCGGCACGGGGCGCCGTGAACGAGGCGTACGCGATACCCGCCGTGGCCGTGGTCGTCCTGGCCACCGTCCTCATCGGCGGCTTCGGGCTGCGCATCTCCCGCACCACCTCCGACTTCTACGTCGCCTCGCGCACGGTGGGCCCCGGCCTCAACGCCGCGGCGATCAGCGGCGAGTACCTCTCCGCGGCCTCCTTCCTCGGCGTCGCCGGACTGCTGCTCGTGCACGGCCCCGACATGCTCTGGTACCCCGTCGGCTACACCGCCGGATACCTCGTCCTGCTGGTGTTCGTCGCGGCCCCGCTGCGCCGCTCCGGCGCGTACACGCTGCCCGACTTCGCCGAGGGCCGCCTGGAGTCCCGCAGCGTCCGGAGAGTCGTCAGCATGCTCGTGGTCGGGGCCGGCTGGCTCTACCTCGTGCCCCAACTCCAGGGCGCGGGGCTCACGTTGCAGATCCTCACGGGCGCGCCGCGCTGGTTCGGCGGGGCGCTCGTCGCCGCCGTCGTCGTCCTCGCGGTCGCCGCGGGCGGCATGCGCTCCATCACCTTCGTGCAGGCCTTCCAGTACTGGCTGAAGCTGACCGCGCTGCTCGTGCCCGCGTTCTTCCTGGTCCTCGCCTGGCACGGCGACGGCGGCGCCCCGCCGCCCGCCGACGGCATGCCCTGGTCCGGCGCGGGTTCCGGGCAGCCGCTCGCCACCAGCCGCGCGGACCACCCGCTGTACGCGACGTACGGCCTCATCGTCGCCACGTTCCTCGGCACGATGGGCCTGCCGCACGTCGTCGTCCGCTTCTACACCAGCCCGAACGGCCGCGCGGCCCGCCGCACCACCGTCGCCGTGCTCGCCCTCATCGGGCTCTTCTACCTCCTGCCCCCGATCTACGGCTGGCTCGGCAGCCTGTACGCGCCCGAACTGAGCGCCACCCAGGATGCCGACGCGGCCGTCCTGCTCCTGCCGGGGCGAGCCATCGGCGGCCTCGGCGGGGACCTGCTCGGGGCGCTGGTGGCGGGCGGCGCCTTCGCCGCGTTCCTGTCGACCGCCTCGGGTCTGACGATGGCCGTCGCCGGCGTGCTCAGCCAGGACGTCCTGCCGGCCCGCGGCGTACGGCACTTCCGCCTCGCGACGCTCCTCGCGATGACCGTGCCGCTGGGAGGTGCGCTCCTCGTCAGCGGGGTGCCGGTGGCGGACGCCGTCGGCATGGCGTTCGCGGTGTCGGCGTCCTCGTTCTGCCCGCTGCTCGTGCTCGGCATCTGGTGGCGGCGGCTCACCCCGCCCGGCGCGCGGGCAGGGCTGCTCCTCGGCGGCGGCTCCGCGCTCGTCGCGGTCACCCTGACCGTCGCCGGCGTCGCACAGGGCGGCTGGCTGCACACGCTCCTCGCCTGGCCCGCCGTCTGGTCGGTCCCGGTCGGCTTCCTCGCCATGATCCTCGTATCGCTCGCCACCCAGGACTCCGTACCGCCGCACACCAGCGCCACGATGACGCGGCTGCACCTCCCGGAGTCGCTCAGCACCCACGGGACGGTCACCACGGGGGAGCCGGGAGCCCGCCCGTGACCGCCACAGCCGTGCTCCTCGCCCTGTGCCCGCTCCTCCTCGCGGGCGGCTTCGTCCTCGGGCGGCGCACGGCGCACCCCGGCGGACGCAGCGACGTCGGCACGCCCGTGGAACGGGCCACCTTCGACACCCTGCACACCGCCTCGCTCGCCGCGCCGCCGCTGCGGGCCGGGCTCACCGAGGAGTCGGCGCGCAGGTCGGCCCGCAGACTGCGCACGCTGCTCGGCACCGACGCGCTCTGCCTCACCAACCGCACCGCCGTCCTCGCCTGGGACGGCGCGGGGGACCAGCACGGCAAACAGGTCATGGGGCATCTCGAAGGGCTGCTCGACACCGGGCGCAGCGCCGCGTTCGGCTGCGGATGCGGCGCCGTCGACTGCCCGCTGCGCTGGGCCGTGGCCGCCCCGATCGTCACCGAGGGGCGCGTGCTAGGCGCCCTCGTCGCCTACGCGCCCCGCGAGTCGGCCGTCCTCGCCCGCGCCGCCGACGAGGTGGCCCGCTGGATCTCCGTCCAGCTGGAGCTGGCCGAACTCGACCGCTCCCGCACCCGCCTCATCGAGGCCGAGATCAGAGCCCTGCGCGCGCAGATCTCGCCCCACTTCATCTTCAACTCACTCGCCGCCATCGCCTCGTTCGTCCGCACCGACCCCGAGCGGGCCCGCGAACTCCTCCTGGAATTCGCCGACTTCACCCGCTACTCGTTCCGCCGCCACGGTGACTTCACCACGCTCGCCGACGAGCTGCACTCCATCGACCAGTATCTGGCCCTGGTCCGGGCCCGGTTCGGCGACCGGCTCTCGGTCACGCTCCAGATCGCGCCCGAGGTGCTGCCGGTGGCGTTGCCCTTCCTGTGCCTTCAGCCCCTCGTCGAGAACGCCGTGAAGCACGGCCTGGAGGGCGCCGTCACCCGCAGCCGCATCACGATCGGCGCCCGGGACGCGGGCGCGGAGGCGGAGGTCGTCATCGAGGACGACGGGGTCGGCATGGACCCGGGCGCGCTGCGCGCGATCCTGCGCGGCGAGGGCGGCACCTCGACCGGGATCGGCCTCTCGAACGTCGACGAGCGGCTCCGGCAGGTGTTCGGCGACGACTACGGCCTCGTCATCGAGACCGGCACCGGCGCGGGCATGAAGATCACCGTGCGGATCCCCAAATACCGCGCGGGGGTGCACTCTTCGGGCGTCGAGGTCGAATAGCGGGGCAGCAGGGGCCCTGCGAAGAGGCCGCAGGGCCTCAGAACAGATGGATCGCCAGATGGCCGAGCGGCAGCCCCAGTTGCCATGCCGGTGTCCATACCTTCGGTCCGTCGTCCTCCTCGTCGGGCAGCGACCCGCGCCCCGGCACGGAATCCAGGTCCGGCGCGAGCAGCTCCGTCTCCTCCAGCCATCGCCACGCCGCCTCGGCCAGTTCGAGGTCCGGCGAAGGTCTGTTCTCATCGAGTGCCTGCGCCGCCAGGCGTCCCATGTGCTCGCGCACCCAGTGCTGCCACGGCTGGTCGTACGCCGTGAGCGACAGCCAGGTCTCCAGCTGGGACACGACCCGGATGCCGGACAGCTCGCCGTCCGTGTCCGACAGGAAGATCGTCAGTGCGAGTGCATCGCGCCCGGCCCGGAACTCGAAGGACGTGGGCGGCATCAGATCACCGGTGCGCAGCAGCTCATCGGCGATGTACTCGGCGTACAACCACGCCATCGGTACCGTCAGTTCGCCGCCGCCGGCGCCCGATGTGCCTTCCTTGCTCCCGTGCAACATCCCTTCCTGCCTTCCTCCGGTCCGTGCGCTCCGTCGGCCCCCGGGCCCTCGCGCCCGACCGGGCAGGGGAGGACAGCCGATTACTCAATCGAGGACCGGGGCACCGGGCAAGGCGCTTTACCGAGGCTTGACCTGCCGTCCGGTTTCAATGCGGGGCGGCCGGGTTCGCCCCATAGCCCGGGAGCACCCTGCGCAGTGCGCGCAGCGCGTAGTACGCGCGGGATTTCACGGTACCGGGAGGGATGCCGAGCGCGTCGGCCGCCTCGGCCACGGAGGCGCCCCGGAAGTACACCTGCAGGAGCACCGCCCGGTGTTCCGGGCTGAGCGTCGCCACGGCCTCGCGCACATCGAGCGCGGCCGCCGAGCGCTCCGCGTGGTCGGCGCAGACCCGCGCGCCCTCCAGGACCGCGCCGCCGATCTCCGGCGGCCGGGCGAGCCGCGCGCGCCGGGCGTCTATGGCGAGTCTGCGGCCGACGGTGAAGAGCCAGGGCCGCACGGACTCGTAGTCGGCGTGCAGCGCCTCCGGGTGCTGCCAGGCGCGCACGAACGTCTCCTGGACCAGGTCTTCCGCCCGCTGCCGGTCGCCGTCGCACAGCCGCAGGAGGAAGGAGAGGAGCGGCCTGCCGTGCTCGCGCTGGAGCTCGGCCAGCACGTGTTCTGCCGTTCCGGCGGGTCCTTCGGTTTTCATGGCGGTCGTCATGGCCGTATGGCAGCGCAGCGCACGCCGCAGGCCCAGAGCGCGGGCAGCGGTCTGCGACGGGCGGTCGATGCCGTCGGCGAGCGGTGCGGCGAACGGGGCCGACAGGGGCGGAACATGACGCCGTTCCAGCGACTGCGGCGGTATGGAGCCTTGACTCGGTCCGGTGCCCGTACGTGTATGCGTGTGTCAAAAATCACCCTATTCACCGATTGATGGAGCTTGGCCGATGACGCACCGCACACGGAGCACGAGACGCACCCAGCACACAGGACGCTCACGGCACGCGCAGCGCTCGTGGCACACACGGCAGGGCGCGGCGGTCCTGGCGGCCGCGCTGATCGCGGCGGGCGCGGGCTGCGCGGCGCCCGAGGGCGGCACGCATCGCGCGGCGCCCCGCGGCACGGACAGCCCGGCGCCGTCGGCCGCGGGCGGCGCCATCGGCGTGCAGCGCGATTTCACTCTCGTCGCCTCCGGTGACGTACTGCCGCACGCGTCGATCATCAAGAAGGCGAACACCGACGCGGGAGGCGACGGCTACGACTTCGAGCCGATGCTGGCCGGCGTGAAACCGGTCGTCTCCAAGGCGAACCTGGCGATCTGCCACATGGAGACGGTCTACGGCGCCAACGGCCACTACACCGGCTACCCGAACTTCAAGTCGCCGCCCGAGGTGGCCGAAGGGCTGCGTGCCACGGGCTACGACGCGTGTTCCACGGCCTCGAACCACACCCTTGACGACGGTGCCGCCGGTATCGACCGCACCCTCGACACCTTGGACCGCGCGGGCATCGGTCACGTGGGCTCCGCCCGCACGGCCGCCGAGGCGGGCAGACCCGGGTGGCTGAGCGCCGGCGGCGCCAAGGTCGCCCACCTCGCGTACACGCACGACACGAACGGCCGCCCGCTGCCCAAAGGGCGGCCGTGGGCCGTGAACATGATCGACGGTCAGAAGATCGTCGACGATGCGCGGGCGGCCCGGAAGGCGGGCGCGGACGTGGTCGTCGTCTCCCTGAACTGGGGCACCGAGTGGCAGGAAGAGCCGGACGAGGACCAGCTGAGCCTCGGTGAGGATCTCACCGCGTCGCGCACGGACGGCCGCCCCGACATCGACCTGATCCTCGGCACGCACGCGCACGTCCCGCAGGCGTACGAGAAGGTCAACGGCACCTGGGTGGTCTACGGCATGGGCGATCAGATCGCCGGCGAGATGTTCGACGGCGAGGGCGCCAAGGATCCGCGCGGCAACGACGGCACCATCGGCCGCTTCACCTTCGCGCCCCCGGCGAAGCCGGGCGGGCGCTGGGAGGTGCGCAAGGCCGAGTTCCTCCCCCAGTGGTTCAACGTCGGCTCGGGCCGCGTCATCAACGTCAACCAGGCCATCCACGACGGCCTCGGCCTGGCGGAAGTCCGCGACCGGATCCGCCAGGCCGTCCTCAGCAGAGGCGCGGCCGAGGACGGCCTGACGATGGGCAGGTAGACGACGGGCAGGTGGAGGTCAGGACTTCGTCGGCGGGTCCGTCTTCGCCAGCTCCGACCTCTTGTACGAGTAGCCGAAGTAGATGACGAGCCCGATGGCGAACCACACGGCGAACCGCACCCACGTCTGCCACTGCAGGAACGTGATCAGCCAGATCGAGAAGATGACCCCGAGGGCGGGTACCACCGGCATACCCGGCGTACGGAACGTGCGGGGCAGGTCGGGCTTCTTGTAGCGCAGCACGATCACTGCGACGCACACCACGCCGAACGCCAGCAGGATGCCGATGTTGGTCAGCTCGGCCGCCTCCCCGATCGGCAGGAACCCGGCGATGAGAGCCGACGCGCACCCGACGATCCACGTCACGCGCGTCGGCACGTGCCGGGTCGGATGGGTCTTCGCGAACCACTTGGGCAGCAGCCCGTCGCGGCTCATCGAGAACCACACACGGGTGACGCCCAGCATGAACGTGAACATCACGGTGAGGATGCCGATGATCGCGCCCACCGCGATGACATCCGCGAGACCGCTCAGGCCGACCGACTTGAAGGCGGTCGAGAAGCCGCTTTCCGGGTCGATGTCCTTGTAGTTCTGCATGCCGGTCAGGACCAGGCAGGCCAGCACGTACAGGACCATCGAGATCGCGAGCGAGTAGAGGATCGCCTTCGGCATGTGGTGCTGCGCGTCCTTGGACTCCTCGGCCGCCGTCGACATGGCGTCGTAACCGAAGACCGCGAAGAAGACCGTGGCCGCTCCGGTGAACGCGCCGCTGACCCCGAAGGGGAAGAACGGCGTGTAGTTGGCCGTGTTGATGTGGAAGAAGCCCACGGCGATGACGACCACCACCACCAGGACCTTCAGGACCACCACGATGGTCTCGAAGCGCGCCGCGTTCTTGATGCCGAGCGTCAGCAGATACGCGATCAGCAGACACAGCAGGGCGGCGAACAGGTCGACCTTGTGACCGTCGCCCGTGCCCGGCGCGCCCAGCATCCAGTTCGGCAGGTCGAGCCCCATCTCGCCGAGCAGGAAGCCGAAGTAGCCGGAGATGCCGATGGCGACCACCGCCACGATCGCCGTGTACTCGAGGAGCAGGTCCCAGCCGATGAACCAGCCGACCAGCTCGCCGAGGACCGCGTACCCGTACGTGTAGGCGGACCCCGCCTTCGGGATGAGGCCGGCGAACTCCGCGTACGACAGCGCGGCGGCCGCGCTCGCGACGCCCGCGATGAGGAACGAGACCAGGACCGCGGGCCCCGCCGTGCCGTTGGCGACCGTGCCGGCGAGGGTGAAGATGCCGGCGCCGATGATGCCGCCGACCCCGATCGCGGTGAGCTGCCACAGGCCGAGGGAGCGGGTGAGCTGCTGCTCGCTGCTGCCCTCGGCCTCCTCGATGTGTTCGATGGGCTTGCGGCGAAGTACGCCCTGCCCCATCCGAAGTCCTCTGAGACCGGCCATGGGCTCCACCTCTTCGCGGACGGCAGTCGGCTGACGGGCGATCATGATGGCCCAGCCGCGGCGGCGACGGAAGACGGCACGCTCTAGGGGGTGTGAGGGTTCGCGTGAGGTTCAGGTGGTCACGGGACCACGGTGACGGGCCAGCGCCCGGCCTTCACCAGCCGGATCGCGACCGACCCGACGATGCGGTGTCCGGCCTGCTCGGACGCGCCGACGATCACGGCATCCGCCTTCAGCTCGTCCGCGGCGGTGACCAGGCCGTTGTACGGGTCGCCGCGGAAGGTGTGGAACTCCCAGCGCACCTCGAATATGCCCTTCACCCGCTCCGCCGCCTCCCTGATCTCGGCGATCAGACCCTCGGCGATCTCGTCCGTGGTGTCGGCCACGGGGACGCCGAGCGCGGCGCCGGTGGCCATGACGGGCTGGACGTACACGACGGCGAGGAGGGCGCGTTGGCGGCGGGCGAGGCCGCCGGCGTAGGACGCGGCGCGCAGCGAGGAGTCGGAGCCGTCCACTCCGACCACGATCACCTTGGGGCCGTCCGTACCGCGTTCGAACTGGTGTGGCTGCTCTGCGTTCACAGCGGTGAGGCTAGCGGAAACCCCAGGTCCCACAGGTGCTGGGGGCGACACGACCGGTACCGGTCCGCCGCGGGCCTGCTGGTCCCATCGGGTGCTTTCGGGCGGCGGCGCGGCGTTGGAATGCGGCCCGCAGTGGTCGCCGTGCGACGCATTGGTCATGAAATCGGATCAGATCAATCCAGGGCGGCGGGCCTTGTTCCGCGGCGCCGCGCTCCTCGGCCTCACCGCCGTCGCCGGCTGTACCGGCACCGGCCGCGCCGGCGCCCCCCGCTCGGCCGCCCCCGCCGCGGGAGGACCGCAGGCGGCCAAGGTGATGCGGCCCTCCACGTACCGCCTCCAGCCCCTGGCCGGATACGGCCCGCCGCACGCGGCGCCCGCGCGGCTGGAGGTACGGCGTGAGCCGATCCTCCGGATGGACACCCACGACAGGAGCATGGTCCTCACCTTCGACGACGGACCCGACCCCCGCTACACCCCGCACATCCTGCGGACGCTGCGTGAACACGACGTCCGAGCCATGTTCTTCGTCTGCGGGGAACAGGTCGAGTGGAACCAGGACCTGCTGCGCGAGATGGCCGACGACGGGCACGTCGTCGGCAACCACACCTGGACCCATCCCCTCCTGACCACGATGTCGCGCTCGGCCATGCGCTCCGAGATCGAGCGGACCTGCGAGATCATCGACGACACGATCGGCGAGCCGCCCGCCTGGTTCCGCGCGCCGTACGGAGCCTGGAACCGCAACGCCTTCCGGATCGGCGCCGAGCTCGGCATGGAACCCTTCGCCTGGACGCTGGACACCAACGACTGGACGGAGCCGGGCACCCGCGCCATCGTCCGGGCGGTCCGGGCCGAGGCGGCCCCCGGCGTGGTGGTCCTCAGCCATGACGCGGGCGGCAACCGCTCCCAGAGTGTTGCCGCCCTGCGCACCTATCTGCCGGAACTCCTCGACTCGGGCTACCGCATCATGGTGCCCAGGCGCCGGGCAGCCTGAGCCGGGTTTTCGCCCGCCGGGTCAGCGGACCTCGACCAGGCGGGCGAAGACGACGACATTCCCGTCGTAGCCGTTCTGCTTGGAGAATCCGCCGCCGCACGTGATCACCCTCAGTTCGGGCGCACCGGTGCTGCCGTAGACGCGGTTCCCCGGGAAATTCGCCTTCTCGAATACCTGGATGCCGTAGATCTCGAACACGGCGGTCTTCTGGTCCTTGCGCAGGACCTGGACGTGGTTTCCCTTTTTGAGCGAGCCGAGGCCGTAGAAGACCGCGGGCCCCTGCTGGTTGTCGACGTGACCGTCGATGACCGCGGTGCCCTTCTCGCCCGGAGACACGCCACCGGTGAACCAGCCCGCGAGATTCGGGTCCTCGGGCGGTGGGGCTTCCACCCAGCCGTCCGGGTCGACCCCCACGGGCGTGACCGGGGCGTCCACCTGGATCGCCGGGATCTCAACCCGGCTGGCCGCGGAGAACGGCAGCGGCTTCGGCGCCGTTGCGCCGGACGTGGACGGGGAGCGGAGATCCGCCGCCGCGGCCGACGCGGGCTGCGGGGGACCGGTGTCGAATTCCCCCGTTCCATTGCGAATCAGCGCGAGTCCGGTGAGCAGAACCAGCGCTATCACGCCCCACGGCGCGCGCTTCTTCTGCGTACCCTGCTCGTCGGCCGGCTGGGACGAAGGCATTCGTTCACCCCTCTCGACGCGGCGGCGAGACCGCGTCACTTGCGCTTACGAAAAAACTAAGCGCGGCGCACGCGACGGGCCACAGCGCAGGGGCGAACGGGTGGCGACCATGAGTGCGGTGCGCCATCCGAGTCCGCATCGCCAACAGTTTCTGAAAGTCCGCCGGTCAGGTGACAGGGCGGTGCGATGACGGCTCGTCGGATCCCGTCGTGTGCCACATGTGCGGGCCCGCGCCGCGCCACTCGACCAGATGGGGATCGTCGAGCGTCATGTCGGACTCGCCGAGCCCGGCCTCGCGCAGCAGCCGGATCAGGTCCTGATCACTGTGCGCGAGCCCGACGGCCCGCCCCCGCACGGTGACATGCCGCCCGCCCTCGGGTGCGGGAGGGTGTACGACGATGGGGGTGTGCCAGGCAGTCATGGCACCAGAGTGCGTCTCCGGGGCGCCGGGCGCAGTCCGCGCCCTACTGGGAGAGGCAGGCAGTGATGACGGACAGCACCGCACCCACCGGTTTTCCGCGCGGTATCGGCGCTCCGGCGCTGCGCGCGCTCAACGCGGCCGGATACACGGAACTCGCCCAGCTCGTGGGCGTGCCCGTGAACGAGCTGAAGGCCCTGCACGGGATGGGGCCCAAGGCACTGCGGGTCCTCGGCGAGGCGCTGGCCGAACAAGGGCTGGCGCTGGGCGGGCCGCGCTGACCGGGAGGTGAGCGCGGCCCGCCGGCCTCAGCCTGCGGCGTGCGGGAACAGCATGAGGAACGGTTCCACGGTGGCCGCGACCCCGCGGCTGTACGGCGCGTCGAGGTCCCAGACCAGGAAGAGCAGGAACGCGATCAGCGCCGAGAAGAGCCCGGCGAGGACCAGTTCGCGTGCCGTTCTGCGGATCTGGAGTGCGAAGACCATCCCGATCGTGACGAGCCCTCCCGCGATCAGACCGAACCAGACCACGCCCGGCATCGTGGCGCCGGTGGAGTCCGCGCGCGCGTTGCGGGCGTCGTCCGCGGCGGTGATCTGGTCGAGCAGCGGCTGGTAGGCCTGCGCCTCGAAGTCCGTCTTCGGTTGGTAGTCGGTGACGTCGTGGCGCACCTTGTCGAGGAGCCGGGTCCCCTCGGCGGTGAGATGGCCCTTGTTCTTCATCGTGCGCCACTCGGTGGTGACGACATGGCTGACATAGGTGTCGACATCCGAGCGGATACGGGTCCTGACCTCCGTGGGATAGACGCGGACGCGTTCATGGATCTCGTGCAGGGCCTGCGCCTCGTTGCGCACGTGGTCCTGGGCGGCGCTGCGGCCCTCCCAGACGCCCGCGATGGCGAGGCCCAGGACGATCGCGTACACCACGCCGATCATCATCGTCATGTACTCGATGACGTCCGGGGTCTCGCTCGGGTCGTCGTCGTCACCGATCCGGCGCTGCTGAAGGACGGTCACGACGAGGACGACCGCGCACGCGGCCACCATCGCGAGAGTGAGAACAAGCCATTCCGACATCGGGACCTCCGGTGGTCAGCGCGGGCGCAGCGCGGCGACGGCGAGCACCGCGGGCGCGGTGATGAGCAGGGTGAGCGAGACCAGGGAAGGCCCGCCGCTCGGCGGCGCCTTACGGGGCGCGGGGCGGTATTCGGGATAACTGACCGGAGTCGGCGAGGGCTTGGGGCGCACCGTCGGCTTCGGGGCGGGCGGCGGCGGTGCCTTCACGGGCGGTGGCGGAGGAGGCGGAGGAGGTGGTGGCGGAGGGGGCGGTGGTGGTGGGGGCGGTGGTTTGGGGGCCGGGGGCGGCGGGGGCTTCCGTGGCGGTGGCTTGACAGGGCCCGCCCGGCAGACGACGCCGTCACCGGCGCGGGCTATCGCATCGCCGCCTTTGCCGATCGAGGCGTACGCGCAGTTGTCGGCAGGGGTCAGTGCGGCCGCCGTGGCACCGGCCGCGGGCGAGCCCAGCAGCCAGGCCAGCGCGAGCACCGCCACCACCCGTGTGACCAGGGTCGACCTGGCCCCTCTGGATCCGTACACGACGGAGATCATGGGCGGCGCGAGGCGCTGCCACGCCCCGGCCGCCGCGGATTGGTCCGAAGGTGGGGAGATGGGGGGGCGCCAGGTTTGCCCGCGGCCTCCGGAGCGCACGCCGGTCCGCCCCGGATACGTCCCTCGCCCCCCTCGCCGAAAAGAAAATTTCCGCCCCGTTGAACGCACCCGCCGTCGCCGCGCGTACCTAGGGCCATGTGCGGCCCCTTCCGGGATCGCACAACACCCAAGCAAACAGCGGGAGTTGGCAATGAACACCTGGCGGAGCGCCTCACTCGTAGCGACAGCTGCGGCCCTGCTGGCGCTGACGACGGCGTGCGGTCAGGACCAGGGCGACCAGTCGCCCAACGGCCAGTCCGTGGGCAACGCCGCCCCGGCGCAGGGCGGTTACGGCAACGGGGACGCGTACGGCGGCTCGGACGGCTACGGATCCGGGGACGCGAAGGACGCGGGGGCGGCCAAGGCGAAACCGGCCGGGCAGCTCGCGACCTGGGACAGCAAGAAGCTCGGCCAGGTCCTCACGGACAGTGCGGGCTTCACGATGTACCGCTTCGACAAGGACACCGCGCAGCCGCCCAAGTCGAACTGTGACGACGCCTGTCTCAAGGCGTGGCCCGTGGTCCCCGCGGACGGCGCCGAGGCCGCGCCCGGCGTCGACCAGTCGCTGCTCGGCGAGGTCACCGCGGCCGACGGCACCAAGCAGCTGACCATCGACGGCTGGCCCATGTACCGGTACGCGATGGACACCAAGCCGGGCGACGCGAAGGGGCAGGGCGTCGGGGGCGTGTGGTACGCCGCCGCGCCCGACGGAAAGAAGGCGAGCCCCGCCGCCGCGCAGCCCGCCGACCTGGCCGGCCTGTCCACGCGCAAGGACCCGAAGCTCGGCGAGATCGTCGTCGACAAGAACGGTATGACCGTCTACCGGTTCCTCAAGGACTCGGCGTGGCCCATCAAGTCGAACTGCGTCGACACCTGCGCGGAGAACTGGCCGGCCGTCGCGCCCGTGGCGAAGAACGACACGAAGGGCATCCTCAAGAAGGGCTTCATGACGTACAACCGTCCCGACGGCGGCAAGCAGCAGACGATCAACTGCTGGCCGATCTACACCTACTCCGGTGACAAGAAGCCCGGCGACACCAATGGGCAGGGCGTGGGCGGCACTTGGTACGCCGCTTCGCCCGAGGGAAAGCCCGTGGGAGCGCCCAAGTAGGGGCACCGCGTAGAGTCTGCGACGGATTTGGCGAATCGCCGGTCTGTTCCCCCCGTGGTGACGCGGAGGGAACAGGCCGGTTCTTTTCCGTTGCAACAGAGAGGGTTTCGGGGTGATTTCGGATCATTGCCATTCGGCACTTGCCGGAGGCAGTGACCGAGAACGGACGGTCAATTTCCGTTTTGACTCGCTCCTTTGGCGGGCGATCAGTAGCCTCAGCTCGAACACCGGCTCGCCTACGCCTTGGAGACATTGATGGAGCGTCCCGCCTGGGCCCCTCAGGGCATCGACATCTCGGTGCCCAGTGTGTCCCGGATCTACGACTACTACCTGGGCGGTTCGCACAACTTCGAGGTGGACCGGGAGGCGGCCCGCAAGGCGATGGAGTTCCTGCCGGGGCTCCCGAAGATCATGCAGGCGAATCGTGCCTTCATGCGCCGGGCGGTGCGTTACGCGGTCCAGGAGGGCATCACCCAGTTCCTGGACATCGGATCCGGAATCCCCACTTTCGGCAATGCCCACGAGGTGGCCCAGGCGGCCGACCCCGAAGCACGCGTCGTGTACGTCGACCACGACCCGGTCGCCGTCGCGCACAGCCGGGCCGTCCTCGACGGCAACGAGCGCGCGGCCGTCGTGGCAGCCGATCTGCGCAAGCCCCGGGAGATCCTCGCGGCCCCCGAGGTCGGTGAACTCCTCGACCTGGACAAGCCGGTCGCCCTGCTCCTCGTCGCCGTCCTGCACTTCGTCGAGGACGCGGACGACCCGCAGGCCGCGGTCGCCGAGCTGCGGGACGCCCTCGCGCCGGGCAGCCTCCTGATCGTCACGCACGCCGCGTACGAGGGCATCCCCGTGCCCGCCGCGCGCGCCGCGGGAACGGTCGACGTGTACAAGAACATCCGCAACCCGCTGGTCATGCGCTCGCGCGAGGAGATCGCGCGGTTCTTCGAGGGATACGAGATGGCGGAACCCGGACTCGTGCAGATGCCCGACTGGCGCCCGGAGAACGCGCCCGCGGACGAGGACCCCTACGCCTTCTCGGGGTACGCCGGCGTGGGGCGCAAGGCGTGAGCGGCGAACCGGACGGACCCGAGGACAGACTGCGCAGGTTCGCCGCCATCTGGAGCCGGGCGATCTTCCCGGTGACGGCGACCTCCCTGACCCGGATCGAGTTCGAGAAGGAACTCATGCCGCTCGCGCGGCGGCTGCGGGACGCACTCGGCGAGCGGACCCTCGACGCGCCCGCGGCCCAGGCCGTCGGCGCGGCACTGATCGACGTGCACTGCACCGACCCCGAGGCGCTCACCCGCACCCTCGACGTCGTCGACGCCTACCTGGTCCTGTACTGCCGACCCGACGAGGACCGGCGCGAGGAAGAGCTGCGGGCGCGCTGCGCACGGCTCCAGCACTCCGTCGCGGCGGGCTTCGCCCAGGCCCTGCGCGAGCGGACCCTCGCCGAGCAGGAGGCCATCTCACGGGCCGCCCTGAGCGCGCGCAGCGCGGTCGCCGAGGCGCTGCACGCGAGCGAGGCCCGGTTCCGCGCGGTGTTCCACGGTGCGGCCATCGGCATCGGCATAGCCGACCTGGAGGGCACGGTCCTGGAGGCCAACGACGCGCTGGTGCGCATGTTCGGCGGCGCCGAGAACCTGGTGCGCGGCCGCAACGTCGTGGAATGGACCCACCCCGACGACGCGCCGCACGTGTGGCGCCTCTACGAGGAACTGGTGCGCGGCGAGCGCGAGCACTACCGCGTGGAGAAGGCGTTCCACCGCCCCGACGGCACCTCCCTGTGGACGAACCTGACCGTCTCCCTCCTGCGGGACGCCGACGGCGTGCCGCAGTACCAGCTGGCGCTGATGGAGGACACCACCGAGCGCCGCCTCCTGAACCTGCGGCTGCGCTACGAGGCCACCCACGACGCGCTCACCGGGCTCCCCAACAGGACTCTGTTCTTCGAGCGCCTGGAGAAGGCGCTCGCGGCCGGCGACGGCATGCGCTTCGGCCTGTGCTACCTCGACCTCGACGGCTTCAAGACCATCAACGACAGCCTCGGCCACGCGGCGGGCGACCGGCTCCTCGTCGAGGTCGCCGACCGTCTCCAGGCCTGCGCCACCGCACCCGGCGAGATGGTGGCGAGGCTCGGCGGCGACGAGTTCGTCGCACTGACCACCGGCCGGGATACCGCGGCCGAGGTCGACGACCTGGCCGGGCGCATCATGCACGCGCTGGCCGCCCCCATCCGCATCGACGGGCGCGAGCTGACCGTGCGCGGGTCCATCGGCATCGTGGAGGGGCCCGCGGCGGGGGAGCGCAGCCCCGCGGAGGTGCTGCGCAGCGCCGACATCACCATGTACCGGGCCAAGTCGGCGGGCGGCAACCGCTACGAGCTCGCGGACCCCGAGGCCGACGCGCGCGCCATCACCCGGCACGGCCTCACGACCGCGCTGCCCGCGGCCCTGGAGCGGGGCGAGTTCTTCATTGAGTACCAGCCGCTCGTGCGCCTCGGCGACGGCAGCGTGCGGGGCGCCGAGGCGCTGGTGCGGTGGCTGCATCCGCAGCACGGGGTGCTCGGGCCCGACCAGTTCATCCCCCTCGCCGAGGACACGGGCCTCATCGTGCCCCTCGGGCGGTGGGTCCTGGAGGAGTCCGTACGGCAGGCCCGGGTCTGGCAGGAGCGTTACGAGGACGCCGGTCCCCTGCGCATCAACGTGAATCTGTCCCCGATGCAGCTCACCCACCCCGGCCTCGTCTCCGACACGGTCGACATCCTGGAGCGCTTCGGACTCGAACCCGGCGCCCTGTGCCTGGAGGTCACCGAGTCGGCCCTGATCGGCGCGGACGACGATCTCCTCAAGCCGCTGCGGCGGCTCGCCGAGATGGGCGTGGACATCGCGCTCGACGACTTCGGTACCGGCTACTCGAACCTCGCGAACCTGCGCCGGCTGCCGGTGAGCGTCCTCAAGCTGGACCGCTCCTTCACTCAGGGAATGCAGCGCTACCCTGCCGACCGCGTCGACCTGAAGATCGTCGAGGGCATCGTCGGGCTCGCGCACAGCCTCGACCTCTCGGTCACCGTGGAGGGCGTGGAGACGGGCGCGCAGGCCGAGCAGCTGCGTGACCTGGGCTGCGACACCGCGCAGGGCTGGTACTACGCGCGCCCGGGCCCGCCGGACCGCCTGCACGAGCTCGCCCTGTGCGACGCGACGGGGTGAGGGCCCGGTGATCCGCTGGGCGTACGCCTTCATCGACCGGCCGGAGGCGCACTTCGGGGCAGCCTGCGACTTCTGGACGCGGGTCACGGGGACGCGGCTGTCCGCGCCCCGCGGCGACCGGGACGAGTTCGCGACGCTGCTGCCGGGCGGCGCCGCCGATCCGTACCTCAAGGCGCAGGCGGTCACCGGCCCCGGCGGTGCGCACCTGGACTTCGCGGTGGACGACCTCGCTCAGACAGCGGGATCGGCGCGCCGCCTCGGTGCGACACCTGTCCACTCCGAAGAGGGCCTCGACGTACTGCGCTCACCTGGCGGCCAGCTGTTCTGCCTGGTCCCGTGGTCCGGCGAGCACCGACGCCCCGACCCCGTCACGGCCCCCGACGGGACGAAGAGCCGCCTGGACCAGGTCTGCGTGGACCTGGCCCCGGCGGTGTACGAGGCGGAGATCGACTTCTGGACCGGATTCACCGCATGGACCTCGTCGCCGGGCACGCTCCCGGAGTTCCACACGATCCGCCCTCCGGCGGAACTCCCGGTACGAATCCTGCTGCAACGCCTCACGACAGCACGCCCCACCGGCGCCCACCTGGACCTGGCCTGCACAGACATCGAAGCGACGCGCACCTGGCACGAATCGCTGGGCGCAAAACTCCTCGCAAGGGGCAGCCACTGGCTGGTCCTACAGGACCCCACGGCAACGCCCTACTGCCTGACGTCCAGACCTCCCAAGTAACCAACAGTCCCCCACGCCCAGAGCCACGGCACGACCGGGGACGAGGCACGACCAGGGGCACGGCACGATCAGGGGCGCGGGGAACTGCGCAAAAACGACGACGGCCCGCACCCGAAATCGTCCCCCCAGCCCCACGACCAGGGGCGCGGGGAACTGCGCAAACCCCACGAACGACCGGCACCCGACAAAACGCCCCAGCCCTCACGACCAGGGGCGCGGGGAACTGCGCAAACCCCCAAAGACGACCCGCACACATCCCCCGCCAAAAAATCGCGTCACCGCTCAAGCAGCATCCGCTGAAGCTCCCGCGCAGCCCGCGGCGGAGCCACATCGCTGCGATGGGCCAGCGCGATCGTCCGGTGCAGCCCGGGACGGGCCAGCGGAGTCACCCGCAGATCGGCCCCCGCCCGCGTGGCGACCATGTGCGGCACGACGGCCACCCCCAGCCCCGCCCGCACAAATCCCAGCACCGCATCCATCTCGCCGCCCTCCACCGCGAAATCCGGTTCGAACCCCTCCGCCCGACATGCGGCAACGGTCAGTTCCCGCAGGTCATAGCCGTGCCGGAACATCACGAGACGCTCGCCCTCAAGGTCGGCGATGTGCACGGACCGCCCTCGCCCCGGGCGCGGCGCGTCCGGCGACGAGACGACCACCAGGTTCTCACGCAGCAGCTCCACGGTCGTCAGCGCGGGCGCCGGCGCGGGCAGCGGCAGCACCACGAGCGCCAGATCCAGCGCGCCGCGCGCGAGTTCGCGTACGAGGTCGAGGGAGCCGCCCTCCTCGATCATCAGCCGGATGCCGGGATACCGGTCGTGAAAGGTGCGGAGCACGTCGGGCAGCAGACCCGTGCACAGCGAGGGCGTGGCACCGAGCCGCACCCGGCCGCTCTTGAGCTGCGCCAGCTCCTGCACCTCCTGCCGTGCCGTGTCCGCGTCGGCGAGGATGCGGCGGGCCAGCGGCAGGAGCGCCTCGCCCGCGTCGGTGAGCGTGATGTTCCCGCGGGCGCGCAGGAAGAGATCCGCGCCCAGCTCCCGCTCCAGGGACCGGATCTGCTGGGACAGCGACGGCTGGGCGACATGGACGACCTCGGCGGCCCGGGTGAAGTGCCGGGTCTCGGCGACCGCGACGAAGTATTGGAGCTGCTGGAACTGCATGACCCCCACGGTAATCGCTCGATAGCCTGTGCCTATGGAAATGAGCCGGACCATGTCTTGGACCGATCGGGCCCTTCGGCTCTAGCGTGCGTGACATGGCTTTGGCAACACGGACGGACCGACGGCCGTCCATGACGCGTACGCTCTGGGACTCGTCCGTCGGCAAGAAGACAGTGATGGCCGTCAGCGGCCTGATCATGCTGCTCTACTTGGTCGTCCACATGATCGGCAACCTGAAGATCTTCTTCGGGTCTGGCGAGTTCAACCACTACGCCCACTGGCTGCGCACGGTCGGTGAGCCGTTCATGCACTACGAGTGGACGCTGTGGCTCGTCCGCGTCGTGCTCGTGGTCGCCGTCGTCGCACACGCCACATCCGCGTACCAGCTGAGCCGGCGCGACATCAGGGCCCGGCCGGCCAAGTACGTGCACAAGAAGGCGCGTTCGAGCTACGCCACGCGCACGATGCGCTGGGGCGGCATCATCCTCGCGCTGTTCATCGTGTGGCACCTCCTCGACCTGACGACCGGCACCGCGCACCCGGGCGGCTTCCAGCCGGGCCACCCGTACCAGAACGTGATCGACACCTTCTCCACCTGGTACGGCAACGTCGTCTACATCGTCGCGATGCTCGCGCTCGGCCTGCACGTCCAGCACGGCTTCTGGAGCGCGGCGCAGACCCTCGGCGTGGGCAGCGCGACCCGCAACCGCGTCCTGAAGACCATCGCCAATGTTCTCGCGCTGCTGCTCACGGCCGGCTTCATCGCCGTACCCGTGGGCGTCATGACCGGAGTGGTGAGCTGACCCATGAATTCCTACGCGGAGTACACGACCGGAGAGCCGGTCGTCGACACCAAGGCCCCCGAGGGCCCCGTCAACGAGCGCTGGGACACCCGCCGCTTCGAGGCGAAGCTGGTCAACCCGGCCAACCGCCGCAAGCACACCGTGATCGTCGTCGGCACCGGCCTGGCCGGGGGCTCCGCGGGCGCCACGCTCGCCGAACAGGGCTACCACGTCGTCCAGTTCTGCTACCAGGACTCCCCGCGCCGCGCCCACTCGATCGCCGCGCAGGGCGGCATCAACGCCGCGAAGAACTACCGCAACGACGGCGACTCCGTCCACCGCCTCTTCTACGACACGGTCAAGGGCGGCGACTTCCGCGCCCGTGAGTCGAACGTCCACCGCCTCGCGCAGATCTCCGTCGAGATCATCGACCAGTGCGTCGCGCAGGGCGTCCCGTTCGCCCGCGAGTACGGCGGCCTGCTCGACACCCGCTCCTTCGGCGGCGTACAGGTCTCCCGTACGTTCTACGCCCGCGGCCAGACTGGCCAGCAGCTCCTCCTCGGCGCGTACCAGGCGCTGTCGCGGCAGATCGCCGCCGGGAACATCGAGATGCACGCGCGCACCGAGATGCTCGACGTGATCGTCGTCGACGGCAAGGCGCGCGGCATCGTCGCCCGCGACCTGATCACCGGGAAGATCGACACGTACTTCGCCGACGCCGTCGTCCTCGCGTCCGGCGGCTACGGCAACGTCTTCTACCTCTCGACGAACGCCATGAACTCCAACGCGACGGCCGTGTGGCGGGCCCATCGCCGCGGCGCCTACTTCGCGAACCCCTGCTTCACCCAGATCCACCCCACGTGCATCCCGCGCACCGGCGACCACCAGTCGAAGCTGACGCTGATGAGTGAGTCGCTGCGCAACGACGGCCGGATCTGGGTCCCGAAGGCCCAGGGCGACGACCGCCCGCCGAACAAGATCCCCGAGGACGAGCGCGACTACTACCTGGAGCGCATCTACCCGGCGTTCGGCAACCTCGTGCCCCGCGACATCGCCTCGCGCGCCGCGAAGAACGTGTGCGACGAAGGCAGGGGAGTGGGCCCCGGCGGCCAGGGCGTGTACCTCGACTTCGCCGACGCGATCAGCCGCATGGGCAAGAAGGCCGTCGAGGAGAAGTACGGCAACCTCTTCGACATGTACGCACGGATCACCGCGGAGAACCCGTACGAGGTGCCGATGCGGATCTACCCCGCCGTGCACTACACGATGGGCGGCCTGTGGGTCGACTACGACCTCCAGACCACGATCCCGGGCCTGTTCGCGGTCGGTGAGGCCAACTTCTCCGACCACGGCGCGAACCGCCTGGGCGCGAGCGCACTCATGCAGGGGCTGGCCGACGGCTACTTCGTGCTCCCGTCGACCATCAACGACTATCTCGCGCGCAACCCCCACCACGAAGAGGTGAGCGCCGAACACCCCACGGTCCAGGAGGTGCTGGCCGAGACCGAGGACCGGCTCCACCTCCTCCTCGCCGTCGACGGCGACCGCACCCCCGACTCCTTCCACCGTGAACTCGGCGAACTCATGTGGGAGTTCTGCGGCATGGCCCGTACGGACGAAGGCCTGCGCAAGGCCCTCGACCGGATCCCGCAGATCCGCGAGGAGTTCTGGCGCCGCATCAAGGTGCCGGGCACCGGCGAGGAGTTCAACCAGTCGCTGGAGAAGGCCAACCGCATCGTCGACTACCTGGAGCTCGCCGAGCTCATGTGCCTCGACGCCCTGCACCGCGCCGAGTCCTGCGGCGGCCACTTCCGCGAGGAGTCCCAGACCCCGGACGGCGAGGCCGCCCGCCGCGACGAGGAGTTCTCCTACGCGGCCGCCTGGGAGTTCACTGCCACCGGTGACGCCCCCGTCCTGCACAAGGAAGACCTCGTCTTCGAGTACGTCCACCCCACCCAGCGGAGCTACGCATGAAGCTCACCCTGCGCGTCTGGCGCCAGAAGAACGCCGACGCCGAAGGCGCCATGTCCACGTACGACGTGGACGGGATCTCGCAGGACATGTCGTTCCTGGAGATGCTCGACACGCTCAACGAGGAGCTCATCCTCAAGGGCGACGACCCCGTCGCGTTCGACCACGACTGCCGTGAGGGCATCTGCGGGGCCTGCTCGCTCGTCATCAACGGCGACGCGCACGGCCCCGAGCGGACCACGACCTGCCAGCTCCACATGCGGTCCTTCCAGGACGGCGACACCATCGACATCGAGCCGTGGCGCGCCTCCGCCTTCCCCGTGGTGAAGGACCTCGTCGTCGACCGCACCGCCTTCGACCGGATCATCCAGGCCGGCGGCTACATCAGCGCGCCGACCGGGGCCGCGCCCGAGGCGCACGCGACGCCCGTGCCCAAGCCCGACGCGGACTTCGCGTTCGAGCACGCCGAGTGCATCGGCTGCGGTGCGTGCGTGGCGGCCTGCCCGAACGGCTCGGCGATGCTGTTCACCTCGGCGAAGGTCAACCACCTCAACGTCCTGCCGCAGGGCGCGCCCGAGCGCGAGACCCGTGTCCTCGACATGGTCGGGCAGATGGACGCCGAGGGCTTCGGCGGCTGCACGCTGACCGGCGAGTGCGCGACGGCGTGCCCGAAGGGGATCCCGCTGCCGTCGATCGCCGCCATGAACAAGGAGTGGCTGCGGGCGACCCGCAAGGTCAGCAGGAGCTGAAGCCGTACGGCTGACGCATGAGAGACGTCCCGCGGCACAGCGCCGACGGGCGGGACCGGGAGTGGTGCTCAACCCCCGGTCCCGTCAGGCTTTCCCGTCCCGTCCCGTCCCGTCCCGTCCCGTCCCGTCCCGTCCCGGACCGTGTCCGGGTTCGTGCCCGGCTGCCCCTCCGGGCTTCTGGCATTCAACATCCGCACATCCGGGATCCCGCTGGCGGCCACGCGCACGCCAGCGGACGGCGGAAGAACGTAACCGGACAGGCCGCGCTCCCCAGCGGCCCTGTCCGCCGACGTGCCGCTGAGGCCCCTGTCCCGGAGAGAGCCATGACCGTCCCCACCCTCGCCCCCGCCGCGCCGCCCGCCGCAGGGACCCCCCACTACACCGTCACCCTGGCACGCGACGAGCCCGACGTCAGGGCCGCGCAGCGGCTGCGCCACGACGTCTTCGCCCGGGAGATGGGCGCCCTGCTCACCACGCCCGAACCCGGCCTCGACATCGACGCCTTCGACGCGTACTGCGACCACCTGCTGGTCCGTGACACCACCACCGGACAGGTCGTCGGCACCTACCGGCTGCTGCCGCCCGAGCGCGCCGCGGTCGCGGGGCGGCTCTACTCGGAGGGCGAGTTCGACCTCGGCCCGCTCGCCGCGATCCGCCCCGGCCTCGTCGAGGTCGGCCGCTCCTGAGTCCACCCCGACCACCGCGACGGCGCCGTCATAGGCCTGATCTGGGCGGGCATCGCGCGCTACATGGAGCGCGGTGGTCACGAGTGGCTGGCCGGCTGCTGCTCCCTGCCGCTCGCCGACGGCGGACAGCTCGCCGCGGGTACCTGGGACCGGGTGCGGGACAAGTACCTCGCGCCCGAGGAGTTCCGCGTACGCCCCCGGCTGCCCTGGTCGTCCGAGGGCGTCGAGCGCCAGGGACGCACCGAGCTGCCGCCACTCCTGCGCGGCTATCTGCGGCTCGGCGCCTGGGTGTGCGGAGAGCCGGCCCACGACCCGGACTTCGGCGTCGCCGACCTGTACGTACTGCTGTCGATGCGCAACGTCAACCCGCGCTACATGCGGCACTTCCTCTCGCTCGCCCCGGCCTGGTGAGCGCCTGGCTGCCCAGCGCGCCCTGCACCCCGCAGAGCTGCGCCCAGACGGGGGGAGCCGTGACGGGCGCGCCGCGCGCCGTGCTCCGGCTCCTGGCACTCGTGTGCGTCACGGCCCTCGGCGTCGCCCTGACACCCCTGGTGGGACGCTGCCCGTCCCGGGTGCGCGACGCCCTGGTCAGACGCTGGTGCCGGGGCGTGGTGCGGGCGGTGGGGGTGCGCGTACGGATCACGGGGGCCGTCGTGCCGGCCGGGGGAGTGCTGGTCGTGGCCAATCACATCTCGTGGCTCGACATACCGCTGACCACTGTCGCCCGCCCGGCCCGCATGCTCGCCAAGCGGGAGGTGCGCTCCTGGGCCGTGGCCGGGCCGATCGCCAAGCGGGGCGGCACGCTCTTCATCGAGCGGGACCGGCTGCGGGCCCTGCCCGACACCGTCGCGCGGATCGCCGACGCCCTGCGCGCCGGTGCCGCCGTCGTCGCGTTCCCGGAGGGCAGTACGTGGTGCGGCCGCGCCCAGGGCCCCTTCCGGCGTGCCGTGTTCCAGGCCGCCCTGGACGCCGGCGTGCCGGTCCAGCCGGTGCGGATCTCCTACCGGACCGCCGGGGGAGCGCCCAGCACGGCGCCCGCGTTCGTCGGCGACGACCCGCTGCTCGCGTCCCTGTGGCGGATCGCCATGGCGCGCGGTGTGGTCGCCGAGATGGAGGTGCTGCCCGTGATCGTTTCGGGCAGCCATCCCCACCGCAAGAGCCTCGCGGAGGCGGCGGAGACCGTCATCGTCCGCGGGGGCGGCTTCGGCGACGGGCCGCGCATCCCGCACCCGATGCCCGGCGGTGACCGGGTCGCCGCGCGGGCCGCTTGAGAGGTGGCCCGGCCGCGACAGGTCACAGGGCCAGCGCGCGGGCCAGATAGGCAGCCGTACGGCTGCCTTCGGCCCGCGCCACCTCCGCGGGCGGGCCCTGGGCGACGACGTGTCCGCCCTCGTCGCCGCCGCCGGGTCCCATGTCGATGACCCAGTCGGCGCCGGCCACGACCGTCATGTCGTGCTCGACGACGACCACCGAACTGCCCGCGTCGACGAGACCGTGCAGCTGCCGCATCAGGACCTCGGTGTCGGCGGGGTGCAGACCTGCCGTGGGCTCGTCGAAGAGATAGAGGGTGTGGCCGCGCCGTACCCGCTGCAACTCGCCTGCCAGCTTGATGCGTTGGGCCTCGCCGCCGGACAGCTCGGTGGCGGGCTGGCCGAGCCGCAGATAGCCGAGGCCCACGTCCAGGAGAGTGCGCAGACTGCGTACGACGGCCGGGGCGTCGTCGCCCGCCTCCTCGAAGAACGCGGCGGCACCCTCCACCGTCATGTCGAGGACCTCCGCGATGTTCTTTCCCCGGTAGGTGACCTGGAGGGTCGCGGAGTTGTAGCGCGCGCCGCCGCAGTCCGGGCAGGGCGCGTACGTGCTGGGCAGGAAGAGGAGCTCGACGCTGACGAAGCCCTCACCCTGGCAGGTCTCGCACCGGCCTCCGGCCACGTTGAAGGAGAAGCGCCCCACCCCGTACTTGCGGGCCTTCGCCTCGTCGGTGGCCGCGAACACCTTCCGCACGACGTCGAACAGGCCTGTGTACGTGGCCAGGTTGGAGCGCGGCGTGCGCCCGATCGGCTTCTGGTCGACCACCACGAGGCGGCCCACGCCCTCCAGTTCCTCGGTGATCGAGCCGATGAGCGTGGACTTCCCCGAGCCGGAGACGCCGGTGACGGCCGTGAACGTGGAGAGCGGTACGTCCACCGACACGTCGCGCAGATTGTGCCGGGTCACCGGGCCGACCCTCAGCCGTCCGCGCGGCTCCCGCACCGTGCGCGCGGGCAACCTCTCGCGGCCGAAGAGGAAGCGCGCCGTAGCCGAGTCCGGGACGGACGCCAGGTCCGCCACGGGACCGCTGTGCAGGACGCGGCCGCCGTGCTCGCCCGCGAGCGGGCCGACGTCGACGAGCCAGTCGGCCTTGCGGACGACATCCATGTGGTGCTCGACGACGAACACCGAGTTGCCGGCCGCCTTGAGCCGGTCGAGGACCGTGAGGAGCGACTCCGTGTCGGCCGGGTGCAGGCCCGCCGACGGCTCGTCGAGCACGTAGACCACACCGAAGAGGCCGGAGCGCAACTGCGTTGCCAGGCGCAGGCGTTGGAGCTCGCCGGCGGACAGCGTGGGCGTGGCGCGGTCCAGGCTGAGGTAGCCGAGGCCGAGCTCGATGACGGTGGCGATCCGGGCCAGGAGGTCGCCGGTGAGCACGCGCGCGGTCTCGGACACTTCGCCCGGGACGTCGAGGATCTTCGCCAGGTCCGCGAGCGGCAGACGCGCGAGATCCGCGATGGAACGGCCGCCGAAGGTCACCGCGAGCGACTCGGCCCGCAACCGCGCCCCGCCGCACACCGGACAGGGCGCGCTGTCGAGGAACCGCTCCGCCTTCGTGCGCAGCGTCTGGCTCTTGGAGTCCGCGAACGTCTTGAGGACGTAGCGGTTCGCGCTCATGTACGTGCCCTGGTACGGGCGTTGGATCCGACCCACGTCGCGGACGGGGTGCACGGTGACGACGGGCTGGTCGTCCGTGAAGAGGATCCAGTCCCGTTCGTCCTGCGGCAGTTCACGCCAAGGCCGGTCGACATCGTGCCCGAGCGCGTCCAGGACGTCGCGCAGGTTCTTGCCCTGCCAGGCACCCGGCCACGCGGCGATCGCGCCCTCGCGGATGGACAGGGACGGATCGGGCACGAGGAGCGCCTCCGTCGTGCGGTGCACCACACCGAGCCCGTGACAGTCGGGGCACGCCCCGGCCGCCGTGTTCGGTGAGAAGGCGTCGGAGTCCAGCCGCTCCGCGCCCGGCGGATAGTCGCCCGCACGCGAGAACAGCATGCGCAGCGAGTTCGAGAGCGTCGTCACCGTGCCGACCGACGAGCGGGACGTGGGGGAGGAGCGGCGCTGCTGGAGCGAGACGGCCGGCGGAAGACCGGTGATCTCGCCGACCTTGGGGGCGCCCACCTGGTGAATGAGGCGGCGCGCGTACGGGGCCACGGACTCGAAGTAGCGGCGCTGCGCCTCGGCGTAGATCGTGCCGAACGCGAGCGAGGACTTCCCCGAGCCGGAGACCCCCGTGAAGACGGCGAGCACGTCGCGCGGGATGTCCACGTCGACGCCCCGCAGGTTGTGCTCACGGGCACCCCGCACACGGACGAACGGATCGTGGTCGGGCTCGTGCATGGTGCGGGCTCCGTAAGGTGGCTCGGATGCGGTGTCACGCGGGGGCAAACCCTACGATTCTAGGTCGTGTCCGCAAAGTCCCGTCGTCCGCCCGGAGGGCGGGCGCCGCGGCATCTGGTGCGTGCTCTCGGCGTGCCGGGTGCAAGCCCTCGTACTGGATGCACTTGGGCTTACGCCCGGTGCGGCGAGAGTGCGTGCCAGGCGTCGCGGTGCAGACGGGACTTTGCGGACACGACCTAGGCACCCCGCAGCCCCGCGACCCGGGCGAGCCCGCGGTAGGACTCCAGGAGGCCCTCGCGGTCGTAAGAGCTGGTGGTGACCAGGACCTCCCGCGCGCCGCTCTCCTTGATCAGGGTCTCCAGCTCGTCCGCGACCTGGTCCTCTGTGCCGGCGATGTGCCCGCGCAGCCCGGATTCGTAGAAGTCCCGCTCCTTCGCCGTCATCGTCAGCGCCGCCACCCGCTCGGCGGGCGCCAGCGGCGGGAACGTGCCGTGGGTGCGGGAGTACGCCATCGACCAGGCCTCCGGGATCAGCAGGCGGTGGGCCGCCTCCGGGGTCCGGGCGACCGCGACCGTCCCCGAGACGACGACGTACGGCTCGCTCGCCCACGCGGACGGGCGGAACGCCGCACGGTAGTGGTCGATGCCGCGCAGCATCTTCTCGCGGTTCCTGAGGTCGCCGATCACCATCGGGAGCCCGGCCTCGGCGGCGATCGTCGCGCCCTCGCCCATGGCGAGCACGAACGGCGGGACGGTCAGCCCCTCCGCGGGGCGTGCGCGTACCCCGGTCGAGGAGCTCCCCCGGAAGAAGTCGAGCAGTTCGGCGAGCTGTGCCGCGAAGTCGTCGGCATCGTCCTTGTCCCGCCCGAGCGCCTTGCGCACCCCGCCGGTGAAGCCCACCGAACGGCCGAGACCCATGTCGATCCGCCCGGGGAACAGCGACTCCAGGACCCCGAACTGCTCGGCCACCACCAGGGGTTGATGGTTGGGCAGCATCACGCCGCCCGTGCCGACCCGGATGGTGCGGGTGGCGGCCGCGACCGCCGCGGCGAGCACGGTCGGCGCGGAGCCCGCGACGCCCGGCACCCCGTGGTGCTCCGCCACCCAGACGCGGTGGTAGCCGAGCGCGTCGAGTTCGCGCGCGAAGCGCACGGTGTCGCGCAGCGCCTCCGGCCCGTCGTGCCCCTCGCGGGTACGCGAACGGTCCAGGACGGAGAACTTGGTCGATGCGATCACTGAGCTCACACACCGTTCAACGTCTGTGCCGCGCCAGGATTCCCTACCCTTGGCGTGTGATCGACAACAGCGGACCTCTCGCCAGACCCCTCGCCGTGTTCGACCTCGACAACACCCTCGCCGACACGGCCCACCGGCAGCGTTTCCTGGAGCGCACCCCGCGTGACTGGCCGGGCTTCTTCGCTGCCGCCCCTGACGATCCGCCGCTCGCGCGCGGCGTCGAGCTCGCGCTGGAGAGCGCCCGTGACTGCGAGGTCGTCTACCTCACGGGCAGGCCGGAGCGGTGCCGCGCCGACACCGTGGCCTGGCTCGCCGAACAGGGCCTGCCCGAAGGGCGCGTCTGGATGCGCCGCAACGACGACCGCAGGCCCGCGCGCCGCACCAAACTGGAGACGCTGCGCACGCTGTCCCGTGGCCGGGAGGTGCGCGTGCTGGTCGACGACGACGAGCTCGTGTGCGACGAGGCCGAACGGGCGGGCTTCACCGTCGTACGCGCCCGCTGGGCGAGCGGGTCCGAGGCGCTGAAGGACGCCCAGGAGCGCGAGGGCCGGACCTGAACGGACCGGGCGCGCGGGTTCAGGGCCGGACCTGAGTGGCCCCGGCGCGCACGCTCAGGCTTCGTCCTCCAGCCGGAAGCCGACCTTCAGGCCGACCTGGTAGTGCTCGATCTGCCCGTTCTCGATGTGGCCGCGTACCTGGCACACCTCGAACCAGTCCAGGCCGCGCAGCGTCTGTGAGGCGCGGGTGATGCCGTTGCGGATGGCCTGGTCGACTCCCTCGTGGGAGGTGCCGACGATCTCTGTGACCCGGTACGTGTGATCGGACATGAAGGCCTCCTCGGCCCGTGCGGTGGACGTCCCTCCACGGTGCCTCAGGTCACCGCGGACCGCGAGCGAGAGGGCAACTGTTCGACTTTCCGGCCGTCACCCCCTTGACCGTTCGATTGGTCCATACCAAAATCCAGCCACACCCGTGCGAGCATCACGCTCATCCCCCACGTCGGGCCGCCCCTCCCTGTCCGCAGGCAGAAAGTGACCCCACGTGAAGCACCGCCGCACCACCGCGTCCCTCATCCCCCTCGCCCTCCTGTCCGCCTCGCTGCTCACGGGCTGCGGCTATCTGCCGGGCGGGGGCGAGGAGCAGCGCACGGTGACCGTCTGGCTGATGAAGGACAGCGCGTCGGACGCGTTCCTGAAGCGGTTCACGAAGAGTTTCGAGGACAAGAACCCCGGCCTGCTCCTGGACATCCGCATCCAGGAGTGGACCGGCATCGGCGAGAAGGTGACCGCGGCCCTGGGCCAGGCGGAGGGCGACCCGGCGAGCGGAAACGCCACGGACGGACCGGCCCCGGACGTCATCGAGGTCGGCAACACCCAGGTGCCCCAGTACGTCGACGAGGGCGGACTGCTCGACCTCAGCCTGGAGTCCGCGCGCGACTTCGGCATGGACGACTGGCTGCCCGGACTCGCCGAGCCCGGCATGTTCCACTCCCGCCAGTACGGCATCCCCTGGTACGCGGCCAACCGAGTGGTGATCTACAACAAGGACCTGTTCGCGAAGGCGGGCATCAAGCGGCCGCCCCGCACCCGTGCCGAGTGGCTCGCCGACACGCGGCGCCTCAACACCCATGGTGACCAGGGCGTCTACCTCGCCGGCCAGGACTGGTACACGCTCGCCGGATTCATCTGGGACGAGGGCGGCGACCTCGCGACGGAGGACGGCGGAATCTGGGAGGGCAGCCTCCAGTCACCGGCGGCGCTGCGCGGCATGGAGTTCTACCGGCAGCTCCAGGCGCTCGGCCAGGGGCCCAAGGACGCCGACGAGGAACACCCGCCGCAGTCGGGCGAGTTCGCGAAGGGCGACGTCGGCCAGATCATCGCCGTGCCCGGCGTCGCCCAGGCCGTCGAGGAGCAGAACCCCGAACTCAAGGGAAAGCTGGGCTACTTCCCGATCCCGGGCAGGACGGCGGCCAAGCCGGGCTCCGTCTTCACCGGCGGCTCCGACCTGGTCGTGCCCGAGAACACCGACGACCGCGACGGAGCCGTCGCGGTCGTCAAGGCCCTGGCCGGCGAGAAGTGGCAGAAGGACCTGGCCAGGACCATGAACTACGTGCCCAACAAGACGACGCTCAGCGATGCCGTAGCTGCGGAGCCGGGCGTGGCCGCGATGGCCGCGGGCGCCGCACGCGGCCGGGCCACGCCCGTGTCCCCGCTCTGGGCGAGGGTCGAGGCGGACAACCCGATCAAGGCGTACATGTCGGAGGTACTCGCCGGGGCCGACCCGGCCGAGGAGGCCGGGAAGGCTTCCCGCCGGATCACCAAGGAGCTGGACGGCAGCGGGTCGTGACCCGACCGTCGCCGGGCGCCCCGCCCGTCAGTCCACCCGGCTGAGCGAGAGCGCGAAGCGGTTCTGCGCGTCCGTCCACCAGTGCGTCATGCGCAGCCCCGCGCCCGCCAGTTCGGCCCGCACGCCTTCCTCGCGGAACTTCGCCGAGATCTCGGTGCGGATCTCCTCCCCGTCCTCGAAGTCGACCGCGAGGCCCAGCGCAGCGATCTTGACGGTCTGCGCGGCCGTGGAGCGCAGCCGCATCTCGATCCACTCGTTCTCCGCGTCCCACAGGGCGACGTGCTCGAAGGAGCCGGGGTCGAAGTCGGCTCCCAGGTCCCGGTTGATGACACTGAGCACGTTCTTGTTGAACGCGGCCGTCACGCCCGCCGCGTCGTCGTACGCCGCGACGAGGACCGACTCGTCCTTCACCAGGTCCGTGCCGAGCAGCAGCATGTCGCCGGGCCGCAGCAGGGCGCGTACGGAGGCCAGGAACGCCGCGCGTTCGCCCGGCAGAAGGTTGCCGATGGTGCCGCCGAGGAACGCGGCCAGGCGCGGCCCCGGGGAGTCCGGCAGGGTGAGCCCGAGCGTGAAGTCGGCGATCAGCGCATGGATGTTCAGGCCGGGCCGTTCGGCGCCGAGCGCATCGGCGGCGCCCCGCAGCGCGCTCTCGCTGACGTCCACGGGGACGTACGTCTCCAGGTCCGGCAGGTCGTCGAGCAGGTGGCGGGTCTTGTCCGACGAGCCGGAGCCCAGTTCGACCAGGGTGCGGGCGCCGGTGGCGTCGGCGATCTCCTGGGACCGGGCCAGCAGGATCTCCCGCTCGGCACGCGTCGGGTAATACTCGGGCAGGGTCGTGATCTCGTCGAACAGCTCGCTGCCGCGCGCGTCGTAGAACCACTTGGGCGGCAGCGTCTTCGGCGTGCCGGTCAGGCCGCTGAGGACATCGGCCCGCAGGGCGGCGCCGGTGGCGTCCTCGGGCAGGGTGCGGGTCAGTTGGTACGGGCTCACGCGGTGGGCTCCTTGAGCGGGGTCAGCAGGACGTCGGTGCGGCTCGCGGCGAGCAGGGTGCGGTCGGGCACCTCGCGCCATTGCGGATCGTCGTCGTAGGGCTCGGAGGCGACGACGGTGCGGCGGCCGGGTTCGGTGAGATACCAGAGGCTGTCGCCCCAGGCGGTCGCCGTTATCGACTCGCCGTCGGTGAGCAGGAGGTTGAGCCGGGACCCCGGGGCCGCCTCGGCGACCTCCAGGACGGTGTCGGCCAGGGCCTGCCCCTGGTCGTCGCCCGAGCGCAGCCGGTGCAGCAGCAGCGCCCATACGAACGCCGAGTCGCAGCGCGCCTCCATGGAGAGCAGGTCGACGGGCGGCAGCGCTGTGGTGAGCGGGGCCAGGGAGCGCGGCCAGCCGGTCACCGCGCCGTTGTGGGAGAACAGCCACGGACCGGAGGCGAACGGCGCCGCCGCCGCCTCGCCGTCCGCGCCGCCGAGCGTGGCGTCGCGAACCGCGGCGAGCACGGCGCCCGAGCGCACGACCCGCGCGAGGTCGGCGAACGACTGGTCGCCCCAGATGGGCCCGGCCCTGCGGTAGCGCGCGGGCACCGGGTCCCCGTCCGCGTACCAGCCCACGCCGAAGCCGTCGGCGTTCACGGTCCCGTGCCGCTGGCGGCGCGGTTCCCAGGACTGGCGCAGCAGGCTGTGCGGCGGCGCCACGAGCACGTCGCCGAGCGGCACCGCGGGGCCCAGACAGGCCAGGTGCCGGCACATCAGGCACCCTCCCCGTCGCGCGCCGTGCGGAAGCCGGCGAAGATCTGCCGGCGCACCGGATAGTCCCAGTTGCGGAACGTACCGCGGCACGCCACCGTGCCCACGGCGAACGAACCGCCGCGCAGCACCTTGTGGTCCGGCCCGAAGAACACCTCCGAATACTCCCGGTAAGGGAAGGCCACGAACCCCGGGTACGGCAGGAAGTCGCTCGACGTCCACTCCCACACGTCGCCGATCAACTGCCGTACGCCCAGCGGTGATTCACCCGCCGGATAGCTGCCCGCCGGGGCGGGGCGCAGGTGGCGCTGGCCGAGGTTCGCGCGTTCCGCCGTCGGGTCCGAGTCGCCCCACGGGAAGCGCATCGACCGCCCGGACGCCGGATCGAAGCGGGCCGCCTTCTCCCACTCGGCCTCGCTGGGCAGACGCCGTCCCGCCCAGCGCGCGTAGGCGTCGGCCTCGTACCAGCTGACGTGCACGACGGGCTCGTCCGGCGGGACCGCCTCGGTCACCCCGAAGCGGCGTCGCAGCCACTGGCCCGCATCACGCCGCCAGAACAGCGGCGACCGCAGGCCGTTCTCCCGCACGAGGGCCCAGCCCTCGGGTGTCCACCAGCGGGAGTCGTCGTAACCGCCGTCCTCCATGAACGCCAGATACGCGCCGTTCGTCACCGGAGCGGTGTCGATGTGGAACGGCGGGACGAGACGCGCGTGCGCGGGGCGCTCGTTGTCCAGCGCCCACGGCTCGGTGGTCGTCCCCATCGTGAACGGGCCGCCGGGCACCAGGACTTCGGACGGCCCGCGGAACGCCGGAGAGACGGGGCCGGGATCGGGGGCGGTGAGCGCCGGTGCGCCCGCCCGGAGCTGATGGGTGATCAGCATCGTCTCGTCGTGCTGCTGTTCGTGCTGGGCGATCATCCCGAAGGCGAACCCCGCCTCGGTCAGCCGGGTGCCGTTGAAGGGCGTGCTCTCCAGGACGTCGAGCGCGCGGCCCCGCACCTCGGCCGCGTAACCGCGCGCCTCCTTCGGGGCGAGCAGCGGCAGCTTGGGGCGCTCGGAGCGCGGGTGCTCGAACGCGTCGTACAGCGGGTCGATCTCCGGGCGCATCGCCTCACGGCCCGCGACCGCCCGCAGGAGCCACTGCTCCTCCTGGTTGCCGATGTGCGCCAGGTCCCACACCAGCGGCGACATCAACGGCGAGTGCTGCGCGGTCAGTTCGGGCCCCTCGACGCAGCTCGTGAGGAGCGTCGTGCGGTCCCGCGCGGTGAGCAGCGCGGTCCGCGCGCGCTCCCGCAGCGCCTCGGGGTCCGGGGCGGTGTCTTCGCTCTGTGCGGTCATGAGGTGACGGTCCTCCCGGGGGCGGGGGCATCGATGTGGTCGAGCACGTCGTCGGCGGGGCACCGGCCGCGCACGACATAGCGGTCCATGAAGGCGGAGACGGCGGCGAGCACCTTGGGTGAAGCGCCGAGCCTCGGCAGCGCGTCGAGCGCCGCCGCGAAGCAGGTCACGGCCGCCTCGGCGAGCTCGGGGTCCGAAGGCCCGTGCCGCGCCGCGTCCCGCCACAGCTGATTGTGCGGCGCGGGCAGCGGGCCCGCCCGTTCGGACAGCGGCTTCACGGTGCGGTACGCGGTCTCCGCGGCCTCCGGGTCGTCGAACAGCGCGGTCGTCACGGCGAGCGGCACGATCCAGCCGTCGTCGCCCGGCTGCGCGTCGATCATGCGCAGTTCCAGGTGGCCGCGCGGGCGCACCGGAGGGAACAGGGTGGACAGGTGGTATTCGACGTCACCGCGCGTGACGGGCCGGGGCCCGCCGGTACGCAGCCACGTCCGCAGGGACATGCCGTCCGGCACGTCCCACGGCCCGCTGTCCTTGCGGACGCACATCACCGGCGCGTCCAGGACGTGCCGGGCCCATGCCTCGCGCGGCTCGGCATCGAGGGGCGGCGCCCCCGACCGGCCCGGGTCGATCTCCTCCCATACGGCCTGGCGGGTGGAGCGCCAGCCGGTCGGACGCCCACCCAGCATCGGTGAGTTGGCGAACGCCGAGACCAGGACGGCGCCGAGCAGATGCGAGAGCCGCCAGCGCCTGCCGTGGCCGAGCGGCCCCGGCTCCTCGTGCCCGGCGTCGAGGCAGACCTGCACGGACGCCGACGAGCACATCATGGCGCGGCCCGCGGGACCGGCCCGGTCGAGCCAGATCTCCATGGCGTCGTAGCGCGGCGCGTGGAGCAGCCGCCGCGGTGGACGCCAGGGGTCCGTGCCGAGCCCGGTCAGCGCGAAGCCACGGGCGGCGAGTGCGGTGCGGACCGCCGTCAGATCGGCCGAGACGGCCGAGACGCAGTCCATGAGCGACGCGGCGGGCAGGGAGCTGAGCTCCAGCTGGCCGCCGGGTTCGACGGTGAGCGCCGAGCTGAGGGGCAGGGCGCCCAATGCGGCGTACGCCGCGTCGAGCCGCTCGGGTGGCAGGGGCAGCCGCGGCCTGCGCGGCTCGTGGACGAGCCATTCCACTTCGACACCCACGGTGCGGGGCGGTCCGGTCTTGAAACAGATCCCGCGGACCAGCGCCTCGACCTCGGCCTCGGTGACCAGGGCCGCCGTGCCGAGCTCAGTACAGTCTCCCTCGGGCATGTTCAGGATCCTCCTGACTCTGTTCGCCTTCATCGTCCCCGGTAGGGGCCATGCCGTCGACTCGGCGGGATGGGCCGGGCCGGGGCGGTGCTCGTACCACCCAAAACCCTCACGGCGAATCGCACAAGAGTGCCCCTCGGGCGGTGAAAATCTGTTGCTCGTGGCGTCGCGCGGCGCACATCATGCGTTCATGAGGACGACCACGGGGGAGCGGGCGTGAGCGCCCGGCTGCGGGGGATCGCGCAGCAGACGGAGGACATCGTCGCGGCGGGGAGGTACACGGCGCCGGGCGGCGCGGTCGTGCCGATCGCGGACGCGGTGGCGGCGGCGCGGGCCGCGACCCGCACGTACGGACCGGCTCCGGTTGATGTGCCCGAGCCCGGACCGCCCGCGGCTACAGCGGTCGAGGTCACCGGCGAGTCCAGCCTGGAGGCCGCGCGCCGCCTGGTCACCGCCGGTCAGGACCCGGTCGCCGTCCTGAACTTCGCCTCGGCCCGCAATCCCGGCGGCGGCTATCTCAACGGCGCCCAGGCCCAGGAAGAGGCCGTGTGCCGGGCCTCGGCCCTGTACACGTGCCTGCTGCGGGCCCGCGACTTCTACGACCACCACCGCGAGAACCGCGACGCGTTCTACACGGACCGCGTGATCCATTCACCAGGGGTCCCCGTCTTCCGGGACGACCGCGGACGGCTGCTCGACGAGCCGTATGCCGTCGGCTTCCTCACCTCACCGGCGCCGAACGCGGGCGTCATACGCCGCCGCACCCCGGAGCGGGCAGGCGAGATCGCGGGGGCCCTCGCGGCACGGGCCGAGCGGGTCCTGGAGACGGCCGCGGCCCACGGCTACCGGCGTCTCGTGCTCGGCGCCTGGGGCTGCGGCGTGTTCCAGAACGAGCCGGCACAGGTCGCCGCCGCGTTCCGGGCGCTCCTCGACGGGGGCGGCCGGTTCGCGGGCCGCTTCGACCACATCGTGTTCGGCGTCCTGGACCGCACGCCGGACGCGCGGACCAGGACGGCCTTCGAGCGGGCCTTCGCGGGCCCGCCGGCGGTCAGCGCCAGCCGTACCGCTCCCTGAGGCGCAGCACCACGAGATTGAAGCGCATGCGGTCCAGGGCGCACGCCTCGCGCCGCATGCCCCGCTCGTGGACCCGCAGGACCCGGTCGATCGCCACCCACGAGTCGCGGCCCGCGGTGTCCCACGGCCCGCTGCCGATCGGCACCCAGTCCCTGTCGTGAGCGTGCTGCTTGCTCGACAGCTGTACGGCGAGAAGCGTGCCGGCGGCCTCCCTGGCGACGACGAGCACGGGGCGGTCCTTGCCGCGGCCGTCGTTCTCCTCGAACGGCACCCACGTCCAGACGATCTCACCGGGATCGGGGTCGCCGTCGTGGGCGGGCGCGTACTCGGTGCGCACCCGGCCCACCTCGCGCGGCGCGGCCTCGACCGTGGCGGTGGCGCCGGCGCGGCCGGGGTGCTCGTGGGCATGCGGGTCATCGATGAAGGCAGTCACGCGGGTCACGTTAGGGCCTGTCTGGCCCAACCCGCAGAGCGGGCCCGGACGGTGGGACACAGGCTCGGCGCAACTCGACCCCGTCTCGCAGACCCCGCACTTCAGTTACGAAGAGGACGACACCGTCCGCACGGTCTGGTACCAGGGCGCGCGCGGCACCGAGGCGCACCTGCCCGTGCTGCGCCGCTACGGGGTGCGCAACACGGTGCTGTGGGCCCTCGATTTCGAGGACCCGGGCCTGTGGGGAGTGCTCGCCCGCGGTACGTGACCCGCGCTAGGAACCGATGTGCGCCCCCTGAGGGCTGTCGGGCCACTTCTCGAACCACCGCTGATCCGCCTCGAGTTGGGCCGCGAGCGAGACGAGCCGCGGCTCGCTGTTCGCGGGGCCGAGCAGCTGGGCGCCGACGGGCAGCCCGTCGCCGGTGAAGCCCGCGGGTACGTTCACGCCGGGCCAGCCCAGGACGTTCCACGGCCACGCGTACGGACATGCCGCGATCATCGCCCGGTCGGTGCGCCAGCCGCCCAGTGACGCCATCGCGCCGATGAGCGGTGGAGCAGTGGCCGTCGTCGGCGCGAGGACCACGTCGTACGTGTCGAAGACCGCTCCGACCCGGCGCTGGAGTGAGCCCTCGGCGCGCCGGGCGAGCCGCAGCGGAGCGCCGCCGAGGACCCGCCCCATCCTTACGGACTCACGGGTCCGTGGGTCGAGCAGCGCCGGGTCGGGGACGTCGCGCAGCCGCTCCGCGACGCCCGCGGTGGCGCGCGGCACGAACGCGAGGCCGATCTGCCCGTAGCGCGGGTCGGCCTCCTCCACCTCGTGCCCGAGCGCGGCGAGCCGGTCCGCGAGCGCGACGACCCGGGCCCGCACAACCGGGTCCAGGCGCTTGGGAGTTGCGGTGAACGGCATGCGCAGGGAGAGCGCGATGCGCAGCTTTCCCGGCTCGTCGCGCGCCGCCTGCGCCGCCCCTATCCGCGGCGGACGGTGCAGGTCGCCGTCGTGTGAACCGCTCGCCGCGTCCAGGAGCAGCGCCGCGTCCTCCACGGTCCTGCCGAGCGTGCCGTTCACGGTGATCCCGTGGAAGGCCTCCGCCCAGGGCCACGTGGAGATCCGGCCGCGCTGCGGCTTGATGCCGACGAGGTGCGTCCATGCGGCGGGGATACGGATGCTGCCCGCCCCGTCCGAGCCGAGCGCGGCCGATACGATGCCCGCGGCGACGGCGGCCGCCGAGCCGCCGGACGAACCGCCGGGCGTGTGCCCGTGATTCCACGGGTTGCGGGTGTCGCCGAACGCGGGACCCTCGGTGAACGGCCACTGCCCCAGCTCGCACGTGTTCGTCTTGCCGATCACGATCGCGCCCGCCGCGCGCAGACGGCGTACGGCCTCCGCGTCCTCGGTCTTCGGCGGGAAGGCGCCGGGGCAGCCGAACGCGGTCGGCTCGCCCGCCACGTCCATGTCGTCCTTCACGGCCAGCGGCACGCCGAGCAGCGGCCGACTGCCCCCTGACGAGCCTTCGCCCGCCGCGCGCTCGCGGTCCGCGGCGTCCGCCTCGGCGAGCGCGGCCTCCCCGCGGACCGTGCGGAACGCGTTCAGGGCGGGCTGCGTCGCTTCGATGCGCTTCAAGGCCTCCTCGACGAGGATGCGCGACGACACGTCCCCGTCGGCGAGCGCGCGGGCGGTCGCGGCGAGCCCGGCGGCACGGTCGGACGCCATGCGGCCACCTCCTCGTACGGAACTTCGGGGCTTCGGAATTTCGGGACTTCGGGGCTTCGAACGGCTTGCGTGCACGCACGCTAGCGGTCGTCGGCGCGAACCGGTATGCCCGGCAGGGAGCCCGGCCGCAGCCGTCTGGAAAGATGCCGTGGGTCATGGTGCAGATACCGAAGCCGCAGTCCGCCCGGAAGCCACGGGAGTCCGCCGCGCCGAGCCCGGCGCCGACGAGCGCCGACGTCGCCCGGCTCGCCGGGGTCTCGCGCGCCACCGTCAGCTACGTCCTGAACAACACCAGTGCCGTCAGAATCAGCGAACCCACCCGGCGCCGCGTCCACGAGGCCGCGAAGGAGCTCGGCTACGTGCCGCACGCCGCGGCCCGCAGCCTGCGCGCCGGACACACCCGCATCGTCCTGATGCCCGCCCCGAGCGTCCCCGTCGGACCGCTCTACAACACGTTCTTCAACGACCTCCAGTGGGCGCTGAGCCGCCTCGACTACACCGTCGTGCAGTACGGCAGCGTGAGTCTGCGCGGCGACGACGCTGCACGTGCCTGGGCGGAGCTGCGCCCGGTCGCCGTGCTCACACCTCCCGACCTGGGCACCCAGGGCGTCGAGGTGCTCCGCCGCTCCGGCGCCAGGGCCGTCATCACGCTCGGCCCGGAGCGCGCGGAGGGCGCGCACGCGCTGCTCATGGACCATCGCGAGGTCGGTCGCAGCGCGGGCGCCCACCTCGTCGAACGTGGCCGGCGCCGCATCGGCGTCGTGCTGCCGACGGAGCCGGGCCTCGACCACTTCGCGCGGCCGCGCCTCGAAGGCGTACGGAACGCGGTCCTCGGCACCGGCGCCGAGGTCTTCGGGCTGCCCCTCACGTACGACGAGGAGTCGGCGTCCCAACTGGTGCCGAGAATCAGGGAGTTGGAGCTCGACGCCGTGTTCGCGTACAACGACGAGTACGCGATGCTCCTGATGCGGGCGCTCCAGGACGCGGGCGTCGGCATCCCGGGGGAGACTGCTGTCATCGGCGCCGACGACCTGATGCTCGGGCGGCTGCTGCGGCCCCGGCTGAGCACGGTCCGTATCGAGCTGCCGTCCGGGCAGGAGCTCGCCGCGCTCGTCGACCGTCTGGTACGCGACCCGGGCGCCGTGACCGAGTCGCACGACATGCTCCGGGCCCGCGTCGTGGCACGGCAGTCGACCTGACGGCCGGGGTCCCGAGTGGCCCGCGCGACTAGGATGTTGCGCGCTCAACAACATGGGTCGGTGCGCCGCCCGGCGTGCCGCCCCGGAGATCAGTGACCGATCGGAGATCCGGCATGTCCCTGCTCGACCCGAAGACCTGGCAGGCCCGCCCGCTGTCGGGCGAGGAGCACGCGGTCACGGAGCCCGCCACGGGCGAGCGCCTCGCCACCGTCACGCTCGCCTCCCCTGACGACGTCCGCACCGCCGCGAAGGCCGCCGCCGCGGCCCAGGGCGACTGGGCCCGCCGGCCCCACTTCGCGCGCGCCGCCGTCCTGCGCCGCGCGGGCGACCTGTTCACCGAGCACGCCGACGAGCTGCGCACCTGGCTCGTGCGCGAGTCGGGATCCATCCCGGGCAAGGCCGACTTCGAGCTGCACGTCGCCGCCCAGGAGTGCTACGAGGCCGCCGCCCTCGCGTCCCGGCCCATCGGCCAGGTCCTGTCCAGCGAGGCGCCCCGCCTCTCGTACACGCGCCGCGTCCCGGCCGGTGTCGTCGGCGTCATCGCCCCGTTCAACGCCCCGCTCATCCTCTCCATCCGCTCCGTCGCCCCGGCCCTCGCGCTCGGCAACGCCGTCGTCCTCAAGCCGGACCCGCGCACGGCGGTCTGCGGCGGGCTCGCCCTGGCGGCCGTTCTCGCCGCCGCGGGTCTGCCCCAGGACGTCCTCCACGTGCTGCCCGGCGGGGCGGACGCGGGCCAGGCGCTCGTCGCCGACCCGGACGTCCCCGTCATCTCCTTCACCGGCTCCACAGGCGCGGGCCGGGCCGTCGGCGAGGCCGCGGGGCGCCATCTCAAGCGCGCGCACCTGGAACTCGGCGGCAACTCCGCCCTGATCGTCCTGGCGGACGCCGACCTCGACGCCGCCATCTCCACCGCGGCCTGGGGCTCCTTCTTCCATCAGGGCCAGATCTGCATGACGACCGGCCGCCACCTCGTCCACGCCTCGCTCTACGAGGAGTACGTCGAACGGCTCGCCGCGAAGGCCGACTCCCTCGCCGTCGGCGACCCGCACCGCGAACAGGTCCACCTCGGCCCCGTCATCGACGCGGCCCAACTCGCCAAGATCCACGGCCTGGTGGAGGCCAGCACCGCCACGGGGGCGAAGCTCGCCGCGGGCGGCACGCACCGCGACCTCTTCTACCGGCCGACGGTCCTCGCGGGCGTGGACGACAGCACCCCCGCGTACGCCGAGGAGGTCTTCGGCCCCGTCGCACCCGTCCGGTCCTTCGCCGACGCCGACGAGGCGGCGGCGCTGGCCGCCGCGAGCCCGTACGGCCTCTCCCTGGGCATCCTCACCCGCGACCCGGCGCGCGGCCTCGACCTCGCCGAACGCATCCCCACCGGCATCGTCCACATCAACGACCAGACGGTGAACGACGAGGCGGTCGCCCCGTTCGGCGGGGTCGCCGCGTCCGGCACAGGCGCCCGCTTCGGCGGCGAGGCGAACATCGAGGCGTTCACCGAGACCCGGTGGACGACGGTGCGCGGCGACGTGGCGGGCTATCCGTTCTGACCGCCCCGCGCCCGGGAGTGTGAAAAGGCCGCCGGGCCCGTACGGAAGTACGGACCCGGCGGCCGTCGGTATGGGGGGTGTCGTCAGGCCTGCGCGCTGTCCGCGCCGCCCGCGCCGTCCTCGCCCGCCTTGGCCTGCTGCTCGGCGATCGACTTGCGCACCTCGTCCATGTCCAGCTTCCTGGCCTGGCCGATCACGTCGTCCAGGGCCTCCTGCGGAAGCGCCCCGGGCTGGGCGAACACGGCGACCTGGTCGCGGACGATCATCAGCGTCGGGATCGACTGGATACCGAACGCCGACGCGAGCTCCGGCTGCGCCTCCGTGTCGATCTTGCCGAAGACCAGGTCCGGGTTGGCCTCCGCGGCCTTCTCGTAGACGGGCGCGAACTGCTTGCACGGCCCGCACCACGACGCCCAGAAGTCGATCAGCACGAACCCGTTGTCCGTGACCGTCTGGTCGAAGTTCTCCTTGGTGAGCTCCACGGTGGTGCTGCTCATGATGTGCCCTCTTCCTGCTTCCTGGTTGCGGTGCTGAAGCCGCTGTTCACAACGGTCCCGGTATTGGACGTATTCCGCGCACGTACCCGTGTGGCCACGGCGCACACCTACGACCAGACTGGGTCCCATGACGGATGAGAACACGTACGACGTGGTGGTTCTGGGCGCCGGGCCGGTCGGGGAGAACGTCGCGGACCGGGCACGCGCGGCGGGCCTCAGCGCGGCGGTGGTGGAGAGCGAGCTGGTCGGCGGCGAGTGCTCCTACTGGGCGTGCATGCCGAGCAAGGCCCTGCTGCGCCCGGTCATCGCCCAGGCCGACGCGAGGCGCCTGCCGGGCCTGCAGCAGTCCGTGCAGGGTCCGCTGGACGCGCCGGCGGTCCTCGCTCGCCGTGACGAGTACACCTCACACTGGAAGGACGACGGCCAGGTGAGCTGGCTGGAGTCCATCGGTGCCGACCTCTACCGGGGCAAGGGCCGCCTCGCGGGCCCCCGCCGGGTCACCGTCACCGGGCCCGACGGCACCGAGCACGTCCTCACGGCCCGCCACGCCGTCGCGGTCTGCACGGGCACGCGCGCCGCGCTCCCCGACCTCCCCGGCCTGGCCGACGTCGAGCCGTGGACGAGCCGCGAGGCCACCAGTGCCCAGAAGGTGCCCGGCCGCCTCGTCGTGGTCGGCGGCGGAGTCGTCGCCGCGGAAATGGCCACGGCCTGGCAGGCCCTCGGCTCGCAGGTCACGATGCTCGTACGGGGCACGGGGCTGCTGCCCCGGATGGAACCCTTCGCCGGCGAGCTCGTCACCCAGGCCCTCGTCGAGGCCGGCGCGGAAGTGCGCACCGGAGTCTCCGTGAAGGGGGTCACCCGGGAGGGCGGCACCGTCGTCACCACCCTGGACGACGGTTCGACCCTGGAGTCCGACGAGATCCTCTTCGCCACGGGCCGCGCGCCCCGCACGGAAGACATCGGCCTGGAGACCGTCGGCCTCGAACCCGGCTCGTGGCTCCCCGTCGACGACAGCCTCCGCGTCGAGGGCAGCACCTGGCTGTACGCGGTCGGGGACGTGAACCATCGCGCGCTCCTCACCCACCAGGGCAAGTACCAGGCCCGCATCGCGGGCGCGGCCATCGCGGCCCGCGCGCAGGGCGTCCCGCTCCTGGAGACGGACCGCTGGGGCGCCCACGCGGCGACCGCCGACCACTCCGCCGTCCCGCAGGTCGTCTTCACCGACCCCGAGGCCGGCTCGGCGGGCCTCACCCTCGCGGAGGCCGAGGCGGCAGGTCACCGCGTCCGCGCCGTCGACTACGACATCGCCTCGGTGGCGGGCGCCGGCCTGTACGGCGACGGCTACCGCGGCCGGGCCCGCATGATCGTCGACCTCGACCGCGAGATCCTCCTGGGCGTGACCTTCGTCGGTCCGGGCGTCGGCGAACTCATCCACTCCGCGACGGTCGCGGTCGCGGGCGAGGTCCCCATCGACCGCCTGTGGCACGCGGTCCCGTCCTATCCGACGGTGAGTGAGGTGTGGCTGAGGCTGCTGGAGACGTACCGCGGCTGAGGGATGTCCCTCTGTGCGTGGCTGTCCGGGCGGGACACGATGCCCTCCGCCCGGACAGTCTCACCCCAAGGTCAGGACGCCGAGAGTTCCCCGCGGACCGTACGGGCCGCCGCGACCAGGTTCTCCAGGGAGGCGCGGGTCTCGGGCCAGCCGCGCGTCTTCAGCCCGCAGTCGGGGTTTACCCACAGCCGCTCGGCGGGGATCGCCTCGAGCCCCTTGCGCAGCAGGGCCGCCGCCTCATCGGTGCCGGGCACGCGCGGCGAGTGGATGTCGTACACGCCGGGCCCGGCCTCGCGCGGGTAGCCGTGGGCGGCCAGCTCGCGCGCGACCTGCATGTGCGACCGGGCCGCCTCCAGGCTGATCACGTCGGCGTCGAGATCGTCGATGGCCTGCACGATGTGCCCGAACTCGGCGTAACACATGTGGGTGTGCACCTGCGTGTCCGGCCGCACACCGCTCGTGCTGAGCCGGAACGCCTCGGTCGCCCACGCGAGGTAGGCGGGGCGGTCGGCCGCACGGAGCGGCAGGGTCTCGCGCAGGGCCGGCTCATCGACCTGGATCACCGAAGCCCCCGCCGCCTCAAGGTCGTTCACCTCGTCCCGCAGGGCCAGGGCGACCTGGCGCGCGGTGTCGGCCAGCGGCTGGTCGTCGCGGACGAAGGACCACGCGAGCATGGTGACGGGCCCGGTCAGCATGCCCTTGACCGGGCGGCCGGTGAGCGACTGGGCGTACGCCGTCCAGCGCACCGTCATCGGTTCGGGGCGCGAGATGTCACCGGCGAGGATCGGCGGACGGACATAGCGCGTGCCGTACGACTGCACCCAGCCGTGCTGCGTGGCCAGATAGCCGGTGAGCTGCTCGGCGAAATACTGCACCATGTCGTTGCGTTCGGGCTCCCCGTGCACCAGGACGTCGATACCGGCCTTCTCCTGGAAGGCGATCACCTCCTGGATCTCGGCCCTGACCCGCTCCTCGTACGCGGCCTCGTCGATCCGCCCCGCCCGCAGTCCCGCGCGTGCGGTGCGCAGCTCCGCCGTCTGCGGGAACGAACCGATGGTCGTGGTCGGCAGCAGCGGGAGGCCGAGGCTGCCGCGCTGGGCCGCCGCCCGCTGCGCGTACGGCTGCGCGCGGCGGGCGTCGGCCGCCGTGACCGCCGCCGCGCGAGCCCGGACCTGCGGGTCGCGGGTCAGGGTGGACGTGGTCCGGGAGGCCAGGTCGGCGCGGTTGGCGGCGAGTTGGGCCGAGATCGCGTGGGTGCCCTGCGTGAGACCGCGCGCGAGGGTGGCGATCTCGGCGGTCTTCTGGCGCGCGAAGGCGAGCCAGCGCAGGATCTGCGGATCGAGGTCCCGCTCGAGAGCCGCGTCGACGGGGACGTGCAGGAGGGAGCACGAGGCGGCCACGTCGACCCGGTCGGCCAGGCCGAGCAGGGTTCCGAGCGTGGCCAGCGACTTCTCCAGGTCGTCGACCCAGATGTTGCGGCCGTTGACGACGCCCGCGACCAGGCGCTTGCCGGGCAGCCCGCCGACGGCGCCGAGGGCGTCCAGGTTGGCGGCGGCGGCCTCGGTGAAGTCGAGGGCCAGCCCCTCGACCGGAGCCCCGGCGAGGACGGGCAGGGCGTCACCGAGCCGGTCGAAGTACGAGGCGACCAGCATCTTGGGCCGCTCGGTGAGGGCGCCGAGGTCGCGGTAGGCGCGCCCGGCGGCGTTGAGTTCGGCAGGCGTGCGGTCCTCGACGAGGGCGGGCTCGTCCAGCTGCACCCACTCGGCGCCCGCCTCGCGCAGGTCGGCGAGGACTTCGGCGTACACCGGCAGCAGACGGTCGAGCAGGGTCAGCGGCTCGAAGCCGGCGGCCACCCCGGGCGCGGGCTTGGCGAGCAGCAGATAGGTGACCGGGCCGACGAGAACGGGCCGGGCCGACAGGCCCAGGGCGAGGGCCTCCTTGAGCTCGGCAACCTGCTTGGTGGAGTCGGCCGTGAACTCCGCCCCCGGCCCCAACTCCGGTACGAGATAGTGGTAGTTGGTGTCGAACCACTTCGTCATCTCCAGCGGCGCCACGTCCTGTGTGCCGCGCGCCATGGCGAAGTAGCCGTCCAGCGCGTCGGCCTCGACGGCCGGGATGTGCCGCTCGGGGACGGCGCCGACCATGACCGTGGCGTCCAGGACGTGGTCGTAGAGCGAGAAGTCGCCGGTGGGGACTTCGCCGATGCCCGCGTCGGCGAGTTCGAGCCAGTTCGCGCGGCGCAGGCCGGCGGCGGTGGCGCGGAGGGTGTCGGCGTCGACGTGGCCCTTCCAGTAGCCCTCGATCGCCTTCTTGAGTTCGCGGGCAGAGCCCTGGCGGGGGTAGCCGTACACGGTGGCCCGTGCTGCCGCGGCTGCGGACTTGGTGGTCACGGAGATCTCCTTCGCGAGACGAATCCCTGAGATCCCGGAGAGGGGACGAGAGCGCGAAGGGTGACACGGACCGGACGGTGCGGTCGCGTACGGCAGGGCACGCGCGCCCGTTCGGTGTGTACGCCGACCCGCCCTCGAGGTCACCGGGATTTCCGCGCACGAATGGCTCGCACGCGGGCAACGGGCAGGTCTTCGGACTCGCGGGCACGTCCACCCGATGTCGGGCGGACACCTACTGGCCGTCGCTTCCCAGCCCGATCCATCGGGCCAGTGCGTGTGACGGCGGTCGTTCCAGCTCACCGCTGCGGGGCAGTCCCGGATTCCCACCGGGTTCCCTCTTACGACGCTCCCGTCTGGCGGACGGGGCGAACCAGCTGCACCGGTCACCCTACGCACGCGGAACGGTCCGACGCGAGCCGGACCCCAGGGGGCCCGGTCGCTTTCGGGCGCCGTGGTAGCTTTCCAAGACCAGTCGAACTCATGCCCGTCTGCCCCGCATTGCGGGAGCTCGGACAGGTATGTGTCAGGGAATCCGGTGCGAATCCGGAGCTGACGCGCAGCGGTGAGGGTGACGGGCGAGGCATCGGCCACTGGACGGCACACGGTCCGGGAAGGCGCCTCGTCCGGGTGATCCCGAGTCCGAAGACCTGCTGGCAGCCTTCGTGGGCCCCGGTCGGGGCGGCGGGGGAGACCGTGCGACCGGGCTCCGCGCATGAGCCCTCGACATCGAGGAAGTCCCCGTGTTCTTCGCGAACTCCGCCACACCCCATGGCTCGCGTCGCCTCATATCCCGTGCCGCGCTCTGTCTCGCCGGGATGTTCGCCCTGGCCGCCTGCGGCAGCGGCGGATCCGCCCGCACACCGGCAGCGCAAGGCAGCGCCGACGGATATCCCGTCGTACTCGACAACTGCGGTGCGCGGGTCGAGGTGAAGGCGGCCCCCGAGCGCGCCGTCTCCCTCGACCAGGGCTCGACCGAGATCATGTTCGCCCTCGGCCTCGGCGACCGCATGGCCGGCACCGGAACCTGGACCGACCCGGTGATGAAGGGACTTGAGAAGGAGAACGCGAAGGTCGAGCGGCTCGCCGACCGCTACCCGTCGTTCGAGAAGGTCCTGGACGCCGAGCCCGACTTCGTCGCCGCGTCGTTCGGCGCCACGCTGAGCAAGGGCGGAGTGGCGACACGCGACCAGTTCGCGAAACTGGGTGTACCGGCGTACCTCTCGCCCTCCGACTGCGCCGGCAAGGACAACAGCGGCGGCGGGGACGGCGCCCGCACCGAGACCCTGGGCATGGAGACCGTGTACGGCGAAGTCCGCGATCTCGCCGCGGTCTTCGACGTGCGCGAACGGGGAGAACGGCTCGTCTCCGCACTCAAAGCCCGGGTCAAGAAGGCCACCGGCGGCATCGACGCCTCCCGGACGACACTCCTGTACTGGTTCGCCAACTCCGACTCCCCTTATATGGCGGGCTGTTGCGGCGCCCCCGGCGTCATCACACGCGAGGTCGGAGCGAAGAACGTCTTCGACGACACCCGTGACGAATGGCCGCAGATCAACTGGGAGACGGTCGCCGACCGGGACCCGGACGTCCTCGTCATCGGCGACCTGACACGCCGCTCACAGACCGCCGAATCCGCCGCCAAGAAGATCGAGTTCCTGGAGTCCAACGCGGTGACCAAGAACATGACCGCGGTGAAGAAGAGGCGGTACGTGCTGCTCAGCGGGCAGGCCATGAACCCGACCATCCGTACGGTGGAAGGCGTGGAGCAAGTCGCCGCGAAAATACGGGCGTTCGGCCTCGCGGGATGAGCGTGGAAGCGGCGCCGTCTCCGGCCGCCGGGAAGCGGCCACAGGTGGTGCGCGGCGCGCTCGCCTGGCCGGCGGGCTTCGCGGTCCTCATCGCCTCCGTGGCCCTGGCCATCACCATCGGCCCGGCCGACATCGGCATGACCGACGTCTGGTCGGCCGTGGTCTCCCATCTCGGCCTGGGTGAACCGGAGTTGACCCCCATCCGCGACGGCATCGTGTGGAACCTGCGGCTGCCGCGCACCCTGCTGGCCGCCGTGTGCGGCGCGGGGCTCGCGGTGTGCGGAGCCGTGATGCAGTCACTGCTGCGCAACCCGCTCGCCGACCCCTTCGTCCTCGGCGTCTCCTCCGGCGCTTCGACCGGTGCGGTCATGGTCGTCGTACTCGGCGTGGGCGGCGGCGCCCTGTCGGTCTCGGGCGGCGCCTTCCTCGGCGCGATCCTCTCCTTCGCGCTGGTCCTGGCGCTCAGCCAGGCCCTCGGCGGCTCCACCGACCGCGTGGTGCTGTCCGGGGTGGCCGCCATGCAGCTGTTCTCCGCACTCACCTCCGTCGTCGTACTGACGGCGGCGGACGCCGAGACGACGCGCGGCGTCCTGTTCTGGCTGCTCGGCTCGCTCAGCGGGGCGGGCTGGAGCGACGTCCACCTGTGCCTGGCGCTGCTCGTGGCGGCGCTCGTGATCTGCGTAGGACACGCCCGCACGCTCGACGCCTTCGCGTTCGGACAGGACGCGGCCGCGTCACTCGGCGTGCACGTGGCCCGCACGCGCCTGGTCCTGCTGTGCACGACCGCCCTGCTCACGGCGGCACTGGTCAGCTCGGCCGGTGCGATCGGCTTCGTCGGCCTGGTCCTGCCGCACGCGGCGCGGGCCCTGGCCGGTCCGGGCCACGCCCGGCTGCTGCCCGTGACCGCCCTGGCCGGTGCGGTCTTCCTCGTGTGGGTGGACACTCTCGCCCGCACGGCCCTCGACCCGCAGGAGGTGCCGGTCGGCGTGGTGACCTCGCTGATCGGCGTACCGGCCTTCGTCCTCGTCCTGTACCGCACCCGGAGCCTGCGCAGATGACCCAGCCCGCTACCGGCATACCCGCCACCGGCACACCCGCTCCTGGCCCGGCCACCACCGGCCCAGCCACCGCCGACGGGCTGCGGGCCGACCGCGTCCGCCGCGAGACCGGTGGACACCTCATCCTGGACGGCGTCAGCGTGCACCCCGCCCCCGGAGGCATCACGGGCCTCATCGGGCCCAACGGCTCGGGCAAGACGACACTCCTGCGGCTCCTCGCGGGCACCCTCACCCCCCAGGCCGGAGTGGTGACCCTGGACGGCTCACCGCTGAGCACCGTCGGCCGCAGGGAGTTCGCACGCCGTGTCGCCGTGGTCGAGCAACAGGCCGACACGCAAGTCGAGGTGACCGTCGAGGACGTCGTACGTCTGGGCCGCATCCCGCACCGCAGGGCATGGATGCCGCCGTCGGCGCAGGACGAGGAGGCCGTACGTGCCGCGCTCGCCCGCACCGATCTCACCGACCGGGCGCACCGGCTCTGGTGCACCCTGTCCGGCGGCGAGCGCCAGCGGGTCCAGATCGCCCGGGCCCTGGCGCAGCGGCCGCGTGAACTCCTCCTGGACGAACCGACCAACCACCTGGACATCCAACATCAGTTGGACCTACTCGACCTGCTCGCCGAACTCCGGCTCACCAGCGTCATAGCCCTGCACGACCTCAATCTGGCTGCGATGTACTGCGACCAGCTCGTCGTGCTCCGGGAGGGACGGGTGGTCGCGGCCGGCGCCCCCGCGGACGTACTCACCGAAGAGCTCATCACGAGGGTCTACGGAGTGCGCGCGACCGTCCTCCCGACCACGGAGCCGGGCGAGCGCCCGTACATCCGCTTCCTGAGAACGTCCGCTCCCTGAGACGGCGCAGCCTTACCGCACACCAGGGTTTCCCGGCGCCGGCCATGACCAAGATCACTGCACACGGCCCGGTCTTGGCCGCACGCCCCTTACGCGGTACGGTCTGACCGATATTGACGATGGCAACGCGGAAGCCGGTGGGAATCCGGCACGGTCGCGCCACTGTGAGACGAGCTACTCGCCCGGCCGGGCAAGGAGCTCGCGAGTCAGACCCGCAGCTGTCGTACTTGTGCACCACCGAGATGGGACGCGAACTCCCAGAGGAGGTCCTGCCATGGCGCAGACCGTCGCTCAGCCGACAGCCACCACCCCCGTTCTTCCGGCAAAGCTGCCCCTGAAGGCGATTGCCCCCTGGGCGCTCTTCTTCGGCATCCTGATGCTGGTCCTGCTCTACTTCGTCGGCGCCGAACAGGGCGCCACGGCCGTCGTCTCCGGCGAGGGCGTTCATGAATGGGTGCACGACGCCCGCCACCTGCTCGGCTTCCCCTGCCACTGACGAGGGACGCCGCAAAGCTCATGAACTCTGCAACAGTGAGAAACCTCCTCGTACGCGGCATGGTCGCCGGCCTGGGTGCCGGTCTGCTCGCATTGGTCGTCGCCTATCTCCTCGGCGAACCCAGCGTCGACAGCGCCATCGGCTACGAGGAGGCCCACGCACCCGCGCACCATCACGAGGTCGAACTCGTCAGCCGCAGCATGCAGTCCACCGGCGGCCTCGCCACCGGCATCCTGCTCTACGGCGTCGCCTTCGGCGGCATAGCCGCCCTCGCGTACTGCTTCGCGCTCGGCCGCGTCGGCCGCTTCGCACCCCGGGCCACGGCACTCCTGCTCTCCGGTACGGCCCTGCTCGCCGTGTACGTCGTGCCGTTCCTGAAGTACCCCGCCAACCCGCCGTCCGTCGGCGATCCCGGCACCATCAGCAAGCGCACGACGCTGTACTTCCTGATGATGCTGCTCAGCGTGCTCCTCGCCGTCGCGGCGGTGATCATCGGGAAACGGCTCGCTCCCCGCCTGGGCACCTGGTACGCCACCGTGGCCGCGGTCGCGTTCTTCGTCCTCGCGATCGGGCTCGCGTACGCGTTCCTGCCGGTCATCAACGAGGTGCCGAAGGACTTCCCTGCCACGCTGCTGTGGCGGTTCCGCACCTCGGCCCTCGCCATCCAGCTCACCCTGTGGACCGGATTCGGCCTGCTCTTCGGTGAGTTGGCGCAGCGCCAGCTCGCCCCGCGCGCCAGAGCGGTCCCGTCCGGCGAGGCGACTCCCGTACCCCACTGAGAGAACCGCGCCACAAGCCCGGACCCAGACAGGCGATCAAGCGCAGAGGGCCGCCGGAACCATCCGGTCGGCCCTCTCGCTTTCTTCCGAGGGCGGAGACCCGCGTGGCCAGACACCCCCAGCCGCGGCACATCACACTCGGCGGCCGCGAGGCGGTCGCGCTGACCCTGGAGGAATACGAGCAACTGATCGCCAGCAGACGGCAGATCGGCGGTCAGAGCGCGCGTGTACGAGTCCTGGCGCAGCGGGCGAAGGAGAGCGAGGAGCTGCTGAGGGAGATCGAGTCACTGGTCGGCTGCCCGTCGCACGGGTGCCACGGCCCGCGGGACCGACGGGGGAGCGAGGGTCCGGACGGCGAGGCGGGCGAACCCGTGGGAGCGACGGACAGCGACTGCCTGCGGTGTGCGCTCGCGGCACTGCTCCTGCAGCATCGGGCATCAACGGGCGGGTCGCCGGAGGCAGTTGGCGCAGAATGCTGCTCACCCCCGAGCCAGTAGGGGCGAGCAGGAGCGAGTAGGGGTCTACGGAGGGTCAGCTCCCGGCGCCGTCCTCCGGCGTCCCGAGCGTCCGCCCGAGCCGAATGTTCCAGCGCCCGGAGCGCCCGCTGACATCGGTCGCGGTCAGGGGCGGTACGTCGAGCCGCCAGAACGCCGATCCGGGCGCGTCGAGGATCGTGACGGCCACCGCCCTCACCACCTCCGGCTCCACGACGGCGAGCGTCCGGCCGTCGACCTCCGCCGAAGCGTCCAGCCAGCGCGCGACCCGGTCGCGCAGGGCACGTACGGACTCCCCGCCGTGTGGCGCGGCGCCGGGGTCGGAGAGCCAGCGGGCGATGCCGGCCGGGTCCTCGGCACTCACCTCGTCGAGCGTCAGGCCCCGCCAACGGCCCACGTCGAGCCCGGCCAGCTCCGGGGCTTCGACGGCGACGAGTCCGAGGGCCGTCGCCGTCTCCTGGCAGCGCACCGTGGGGGAGACGAGCAGCCGCTCGGCCGCGGGCAGGGAGTCGGCCGCCGCCCGGGTCCGAGCCGCGGCGCTCGCGTCGAGCGAACACCCGTCATCGAATTGGGCCTCCCGCAGCGACCGGCTCGTGGCGGCTGAGATCAAGGTGACGCGGCTGGTCACGGGTTCGGTCCTGTCCTCGATGTGTTGGGCGACAGGAGGACGCGCGCCATGCCCGCGCGTCCCCCCCTCCTGGTGCTCGGCCCGCCTATGAACGCGGCTGGCGCTCCTTCTTGACGGCGCGCAGGACCACGAACTTCGGGTCGCTGGCGATGAGTTCACTGTTGCCGAACAGGCGCCGCAGCTTCACGTGGTAGCCGAGGTGGCGATTGCCGATGACCCACAACTCACCGCCCGGACGCAGCGCGTCGCGCGCGTCGGCGAACATCCGCATGGCCGTGGCGGCGGTCGTCGCCTGGTGCGAGTGGAACGGCGGATTGTTCAGGACCAGGTCCGCGCTGCCTGCGGGCAACTCCGCGAGACCGTCACCCACGAGGAACTCCGCCCTCGCCTCGGGGTGTTCCGAGGGGTCGATGTTCGCCCGGTAGGTCGCCTCGGCCGACGCCACCGCCTGGAACGACTCGTCCGTGAAGACGATCTCGGCGCGCGGGTTCTCCAGCGCCATCGCCGTACCGACGACGCCGTTGCCGCAGCCCAGGTCCACGACGCGCTCGGCGCCCTCGCTGCGGGGCAGGTGCTGGAGCAGGAACCGGGTGCCGATGTCGAGGCGCTCGGCGCAGAACACACCGGCGTGATTGGTGACGGTGCGGCCCGACACGGGGCCGACACCGTCGGGCAGGGCGTACGTGTGCGGCCACGGGTTCCGCGGTCGCGCGAGCGCCGGGAGCGGCGTGGTGAAGATGAGCCGCGCCTTCTTCTCGGCGAGCGACGTGCGGGTCGGGCCGATGATCCGCTCGAACAGCTTCAGCGTCGAGGTGTGGATCTCCTTGACCATGCCCGTCCCGATCACCACGGTGTCGTCGTGGACGGCGGGCGCGATGCGGTGCAGCTGGTCCTCGAGCAGCGCCAGGCTCTTGGGGACGCGTACGAGCAGGACGTCCACGCGCTCCGGCGGGGTGTCCTGGGTGGTCAGCAGGCGTACTGCGGTGTCGTCGAAGCCGGCCCGGTCGAGATTGGCGCGGGTCGCGCGCTGCCCGAGGTACGAGTCGGAGATCACGGTCGGCCGGTCACAGTGCCCGGCCAGGGCGGTGGCGAGGGCGCCCCACCGGTCGCCGATCACGACCACCGACCCCGAAAGATCGGTGGCGCTGTCGGCGAGATGCCGCAGCAGGTACTCGTCCGCGGCATCCCACGCGCGCAGCGGGTCGTGGGAATCCTCAGGGAAGCGGGCGAGGTCGAACTCGCCCCATGACGTCTCGAAACGGTTGCTCATCGTCCTGCCAGGCTAGCGGAGCCGCAGATCAGCGGAGCCGGGGCGGGGCCGACCGGCCCCGGCCGTACGGCCGGGGCGCCGTGCCCTCCCCGGCCGTATCGCTCAAGCGCCGCCCTCGGCCGTATCGCTGAAGCCCCGAACCTGGCCGTCCGTCTCAGGCGTCACCGAAGTCGCCCGCGAACGCGGCCGCCATCCGCAGATGGGGTCCCGCCTCCTCGTGGCGGCCCTGGCGCTCCAGGGTGCGGCCCAGCATCAGGCGGGCGTAGTGCTCGACCGGATCGCGCTCCACGACGGTGCGCAGCTCGGCCTCGGCGCGGCCCAGCTGGGCCGAGTGGTAGTACGCGCGGGCCAGCAGCAGCCGCGCCGCCACCTGCTCGGGGATCTCGGCGACCAGGTCGTCGAGAATCTGCGCCGCGAGCGTGTACTCCTTGGCGTCGAAGAACTGCCGGGCGCGCTCCCAGCGCTCCGCGGGGGTGCCCTGCGTGTAGTAGTCGGTCGTGTTCACCACTGGTGCCTCCTCGACCGCTGTCAACGGCACGGACCCGGCGCATATTCCGTCCTGGTGAGCGCATGGATCCACCCGTAGGCGTGCCTGACGGGACGGCTTGCGCGGGGCTAGGTTGTGAGGCATGAGCAATCTTGATCGCGAGGCCGTACCAACCGTGTGCGGCGGCCGCGGCTTCGTCGTGGCGGAGCCCGTACGTGAACTCCTCTCGCCCCGGCGCGTGAAGCTCGGCGAGTCCACCGAGGTCCGCAGGCTGCTTCCGAACCTCGGCCGCCGCATGGTCGGCGCGTGGGCCTTCGTCGATCACTACGGGCCCGACGACATCGCCGACGAACCCGGTATGCAGGTGCCGCCCCACCCCCACATGGGCCTGCAGACGGTGAGCTGGCTGCACGAGGGGGAGGTCCTGCACCGCGACTCCACGGGCAGCCTCCAGACGATCAGGCCCCGCGAACTGGGACTCATGACGTCCGGCCGGGCCATCAGCCACTCCGAGGAGAGCCCGCTCCCGCACGCCCGCTTTCTGCACGGCGCGCAGCTGTGGGTCGCCCTGCCCGATAGCCACCGCCACACCGACCCCCACTTCGAGCACCATGCCGACCTGCCCACGGTCACGGCCCCCGGCCTCAGCGCGACCCTGATCCTCGGCGAGCTCGACGGTGCCCGGTCACCGGGCACGACGTACACGCCGATCGTCGGGGCGGACCTCACGCTCACGCGCGGCGCGGATCTGAGCATCCCCCTCGAACCGGACTTCGAGTACGCGGTCCTGTCCATGTCGGGCGATGCCAATGTCGACGGCGTCCCTGTCCTGCCCGGTTCCATGCTCTACCTGGGCTGCGGCCGCACCGAACTCCCCCTGCGCGCCGGGTCGGACGCGTCCCTGATGCTCCTCGGCGGCGAGCCGTTCGACGAGGAACTGGTCATGTGGTGGAACTTCATCGGACGGTCGAACGAGGATATCGCACAAGCGCGTTCGGACTGGATGACTGGCACTCGCTTCGGCGAGGTCAAGGGGTTCGACGGGGGCCGGCTGCCTGCCCCCGAACTCCCTTCAGTACCCCTGAAGCGGCGGGGGAGGGTGCGCTGATCTGCGCGGATCCCCGAGCGGACCGGGGCGCTGTCAGCGTAGAGCTCGCTGCCGGAGGGGGTTGATCAAATGCTGTGCCGAGATCCTCCCTCCCGGTGCGTGGGGAGGGGCCTGGAGTGCAGGGTGTGATCTTGTGTGAGCAGGTTTAGCAAACCTAATGCTGACCCAATGCTGACCTTTCTGATGGGGCGTCAGGCCACTCTCGTGTCCCCGCGGTCAGGGGTTCAGTGTGCCTGGGCGTCGTCGCCAGTGGGGGCCGATCACCTCATTGCTAACCCCTGGCATGGCTGAGGTCGAGATAGGGCACCCAGGGGCTCCGGCGGTCGTGACCGGGCATGCCTGTGAGCGGTGTGGTTGGAGACACTCAACAACCCCAGTGATCTCTATTGCTGCCGGTGAAGCGGTGGAGTCGCGCGATAGGAACTGCTGCTCCGGGAATAGTCAGGATCTTGGCCCGCTGGCTGCTGGCCTTGTCCTGTGGGTTGGAGGCGTCCCCCGCCGCTGGGTCCTATCGGTGGGCGGTTGGCGTGATTTCTGCGGGTCGTGGCCCACTGAGTGATGCCGCGATCCGGACTCCTGGAATCCGATTGGTCGGCCCGGGCCGATGGCCCTGGACGGGCAGGGTGCCCGCCCGGGTACCTGTGGCGGACTGGATTCGGGACGGTGCGTGTCCGCCGTAGCCCTGTCCGCGCATGGGCGGAATCGGCACCTCGACAGTTTCCCGATGACGCATCATGTGGAGTGCGTGGCGATTCTGGAGCCTGCGGAGAAAGGTTGCTGACCTGTGGTTTCGCCGGGTATGCACTATGTGCTTTGTGGGTGTTACGGGCGATATCTTGACGCTGAAATGACGCTCTTCGAGGCGTCTTGACGCTCGTTCTGATGGGTCGTCAACCGTTTCGAGTCGCTGGTCAGACCCTCTGTTGACTAGGGCGTGTTGTGAAAGTGCCGACGGGCCGGACGAGGTGATGCCCAGGTCCGGCCCGTCCGCTCGTCTCTACAGGTCGCGCTGATACTGCAGTGTCGTGTGCGTGGGCACGTAGCCGAGGCTGTCGCTGATGCGTCTCATGTGCGTGTTGCTGTCGGCAGTGTCGGTCAGGAGGCCGCCGAGGTCTGGATAGCGCCCGTGGGCTTGTCGGATCGACTCAGCCTTCATCCATCGGCCGAGACCGTGTCCGCGGTGCTCGGGCAGGACGCCGGTGCCGTAGTGCTGGCCATCACCCGTGCCATTGCCGGGGACGACGAGTTCGGTGAACCCGACGATCGAGTCATCGCAGGTGTCGATGGCGACGACGGTGTGCAACTGGTCGCCGCGCTGTTCGACGGCCTTCGCCGCAGCCCGGACCCGGTCCACGTCCCAGGCCACGGTGCCGTAGTCGGTGTCGTCCATGGGCATGTCGTCCATGGCCCGGCGTGAGGCGGCAAACGTCTGGGCGAGGGTGTCAGGGACGGTTCCCTGCCATGACGTCAGCCGGTAGCCGGGATGCGGACGCTCGATAATCTCGGCGAGGGCGATGGCGTCCACGTCGGCCAGTGGCAAGCGGGCGAACCTCAAGGTGAGGACCTTGCGGAAGCCGCGGGCCGGCAGGAAGTGGTCGCCGGGCGATCCGGCCTGGGCCTGCACGCTGACGCAGCGTCGGGCGTTGTCCCGGGCGGCGGCCACGGCCGTGTCGAGGAGCCGGGAGCCGACGCCCTTGCGGCGCTCCACGGGATGAACGTGGAGGGTCAGTTCGGCCAGGTGCGCTTGTCCGCCATCGAACAGGCGCAGAAAGGCCGTCCCGACGGGGATGGAATCGGCGTCAGACGCCAACCATGCAAGGCGTCGGCTGTGTGCCCCGCGAGCAGGGTCGGTCAGTGGGGTGATGCGAAACGACAAGGTGTCTCCGTCGTGAGGAGGTGGCAAAGGTCAGTACGCGGGCTCAACTGCTGGGCACTCCTGTGCATGTGCTCCACACCTCCTCGTCGACAGCGCCGGTCCGGATCAACATGGACGGCTGGGAGAACTTAGCTGGCCTATCGGTTCCTCGGCAAAGGGTTACCTGAAGACTGGTGCGGCCATGGGGTCACAGCCACTCATTGATGGCCGCGACCAGCACGGTTGCTTCGTAGCGGACGGCGAGTTTGTCGTATCTCGTGGCCACGGCCCGGTGGCGCTTGAGGCGATTGATCCCGCATTCGACCGCGTGCCAATCGCGGTAATCGGCCTTGTCGAACTTCGGCGGCCGACCGCCGCGGGAGCCGAGCTTCTTACGGTTGCGGACCTGGTCCTTCTTCTCCGGGATCGTGCACCGGATCCCACGTCGGCGCAGGTAGGCACGGTTCTTCCGGGAGCCGTACGCCTTGTCGGCCCGCACTCTGTCCGGCCGCTTGCGTGGACGCCCCAGCCCCTGCCGTGGCACCCGGATCTTCTCCAGGACCGGTCCGAACTGCGGGGAATCCCCGCGCTGCCCGGCCGTGATCACAATCGACATGGGCTTCTGCCCCTGCTCGACCGCGAGGTGGACCTTGGTGGTCAGCCCACCTCGCGAGCGCCCGAGACCGTGGTCGTCCGGCTCGACCTCAACGCCGCGGGGCGGCTCCTTCTGAAGATCCCCCTTTTGACCGCTCCAGCGGCGTGCTGGTGGGCCCGGCGCACCGTCGAGTCGACACTGACATCCCAGGTGATCAGGTCCTTCGCGTCCGCCTGGGCCTGCAGTTCGGTGAAGACTCGCTTCCACGTGCCATCGCGCTGGCGGCGCCGGAACAGGTCGTAGACCCGATCCCACGGCCCTTACCGCTCGGGCACATCCCGCCAGGGCGTCCCGGTCCGCGTCCGCCACCGTATGCCGTCGATCAACTTCCGCCTCGGCCATATCGGCGGCCGGCCAGGCTTCTTGCCCTTCGGCAACAACAGCTTCAGCCTGGCCCACTGCTCGTCCGTCAGATCTCCACGCGCCACAGCGCGTGATCATTCCACGACCAAGATCGACTTTCGCGACACGCCTTAGTAGCGGAACCGTTCCCGGGACCGGGCAAATCCTTCTGCGCCAAGCTCTGGCACCTCCCCACTCCCTAGCAGAACGCCGTCGGAGTCGGCCCAAGTCGTACGACCGCGCGCCTGGGCAGAGACCGTACGGACGCGCAGAACGAGCAGAAAGACGACCTAGGGGAATTTCCCGCACCGGCGTGGACCCGCGCGGAGGCCCGAACCTATCGTCCCGTTCGACACCGCAGCACCACCGCATCCCTGTCCCCCAGCCCACCAATCCCCAGCCTTCGGTCGCGAGCGTACTGCGGGCTCACCGGCCCATTCCCCGCATCGCTCGGCCGCCCGGATGGATCCGCTTCGGGAGAGCATTCATGAGACGCACAGTTCGTACAGTGACCGCACTGGCCATCGCCGCCACGCTCGCGACGGCGGGCACCCTCACCAGCGTGGCCAGCTCCGACAACTCGGCCGAGCATCTGACCGGTTGGGCCATCGCTCCGCAGAAACCGGTGACCCCGCAGACCGACGAGCAGGATGCGTACAACCAGGCCCACGGCCGCCCTCTCCCCGCCCCCGAGCTCCTGCAGCCCACCCTCGACGCCTCGCTCGCGAACTACCGCGCCAAGCCGAAGAACTCCCTGCACGGAGACTACGAATGCGGCGCCTCCGACGTCCTCGCCGACCTCTCCAAGAGGTGGATCAAGGAGTTCGAGAAGCGATACCCCAAAGTCCACATCGCAGTGAACCCGCCCTACGCGGGCAGCCTCGGTGCCCTCGAACTGATCAAGGGCAACCTCGACTGTGCCTTCGTCTCCCGCGAGCTGAAGCCCACCGACATCCAGGGGTTCCACGACGCCTTCGGCTACGACCCGCTGAGCATCCCCATCTCCGGCGGCAGTTACCGGCACTACGGCTTCCTGGACTCCGTCGGGTTCATCGTCAACAAGGACAACCCGATCGACAAGCTCTCCTTCGCACAGCTCGACGCCGCCCTGTCCACCACCCGCAACCGTGGCGGGGCTGCCGCCAAGACCTGGGGGGACCTCGGCGCCACGGGTGAGTGGGCCGACAAGCCGATCCACATCGTCGGCATCCAGCCGTGGAACGGGTTCGAGGAGTTCGTACGGCAGCGGGTCCTCAACAGTGACGGCAAACGGGGCGAGTGGCGCCCTGGAGCGGCAAGCGGCTCCACCGCGGCCGACCCGAACGTGCACTGGGAGAAGACGGTCTTCAACATCGCCAAGGACGTCAAGGACGACCCGTACGCCATCGGCTACACCGGCATGGCCTACGTCGACCAGCCGGTCAAGGTGCTCTCCCTCAGCCGTGACGCCAACGGCCCGGCCTACGCCCCCACTTACGAAAACGTCGCCTCGGCCGCCTACCCGCTGAGCCGCCTCACGTACCTGAACGTCAACAAGCGGCCGGGCAAGCAGCTGGACCCCGTCATGGAAGAACTCACCCGCTTCATCCTCAGCAAGCAGGGCCAGGAGACGGTCGGCGGGCAGCAGGCATTCCTGCCCCTCCGCTCCGACCAGGCCACAGCGAGCCTCAAGGCGCTCGACAACGCCCCCTGAGAAGAGCCCGGATGTGGATGGGGCCCTGCTGCGCACAGCAGCCGGGCCCCATCCAGCGGCAGGCCTCAGACGCGACTCGGACGTGGACGTCCAGCCAGGTGAGCGGGCAACCTCCATGGGGAGGTCCGAGATCCCTGATCGTGGGGAGTCTGCGGTTGCGGGCCGCCCGACACGCGTTCTGACCCGCCATAGGGCCCGCGTTCAAGATGTCTTCCAACTACCTGGCCTTTCTCGGGCTGTCAGCCGCACTGTGCTGCTACAAACGCTTTCGCCAACTAGCCATGTAGGACACGGTCTTAGCGCCAGTGAGTGTCGAGCTGCGTGACAACGCCGACGAACAAGGGCGGACGAGCAAGTGGCGACCAGAAGGCGTCTGACATCCTGTGGGGGCTCGGAAAGTCGTCGCTGCAGGTCAAGCGGCATAGCGGTACTCGTTGATGACGCTGCCAAGGACGCGGGTGCGCAGGAGTCTGCTGCCTTCGAGTGCGTGCACGGCGATGGGCTGTTGGTCGGTGCCTGGCGGTAGTTGGTTGCGGGCCCGGTGGGGGCGGTGCTTGTTGTAGTGCCGTTCGTAGGCGGCCAGGACCTGTCGGGCGTGGGCCTTGTTCGTGGTGAGGACATGGTCGAGGACCTCGCGCCGGATGCTGCCGATCACCCGCTCGTAGTGGGCGTTCATCCGAGGGGTCTGCGGCGCGCTCATGAGGATCTCCATCCCCTCGGCCTCGAAGACGGCGTTGGAGGTCTGCCCGTACTTGCCGTCGCGGTCACGCAGCAGGAAGCACAGGAACTCCCTGCGTGTGCCCAGGTCGATGGCAAGGTTCCGGGCCTGCTGCACCACCCAGGGGTGTGCGGTGACGCCGGTGATGTGCATGCGCCTGGTGCGGTGTTCGAGGAACGCCGTCGGGTACTGCCTGTGTCCGACGGGGGTGTCGAGATGGAGGATGTCGACGGCGTTGATGCCCTGGGCCTGGTTGGTGAGGGACTCCCTCCAGGCCGGGCCGGTATGGCGCGGGGCGGGTCGATGCCTGCAGCGTGCAGGAACTCCCAGACCGTGGACGCGGCGATTGGGGGCCCGAGTGGGGTCAGCTCGCCGTGGCTTCTTGAGCGCCGCCCTGGTCGGCGGGCGTCCTGTGCGGGTGCGCCGGGCTCTGTGGTCCCACTTCGCCGCGATGAACCTGCGATGCCGGGCCAGCAGCGTGCCAGGCGTGACGGGGAAGATCTCGCGCCGGCGGCGACGGGATATCAGGTCGGAGAGGGCGGCCAGCCAGAGCCGGTCCTATCTTCGGCAGGCGCAGGACAGCTGCTATAGCGGCATGCGTAGCGCGCTGCGCTGATCGCGCCAGGCTTCCAAGAGCTGTCGTCCGAGGTGTTCTTCCAGGAGGACGGTGGCTTGGACGCCGAAGGCGATGTCTGGCTCGAGCATGGGTTCGCTTGCTCTCAGCCCGCCGATGACATCGCGACGCACTACCTGTTCGTGGACCGCGTCGGCCTCCACGTGCTCGTCGTAGAAGCGGGCCGCGGCCGGTCCCGCGCCGGTACGCCGCAGGGCCGAGGCCAGTCGCCGCGAGCTGGGGGGCGACGTTACTTCGACAGCGGCGAAGTGCCCGACCAGGGCTCCGCGCAGAGCACGGTGGAGGCCGAACAGAGACATGACGTTGACGGTGGCCAGGGCTTCCGCTGGAGCCGTTTCGACATAGTGCCCGTAGGCGGTGCGCAGGCCGAGGTCCGTCATGAGGTCGGCGAAGAGCTGGGCGTGGATGTCCTCCGGGTGTCCCGCGCCGAACTCGTCGAACTCGACGGCCACCATGGCGGCTTTGGCGCGGCCGTGCAGACGGGGGAGGACCCAGGCGTGGGGGTCGGCTTCCTTTAGGTGATAGAGGGAGCGCACGGCCGCGTACTCCCTGAGCTGCTCCAACGTGCCGTCCCTCTGCAGGTAGTGGCTGACGCTCGACTCGTCGTGACCGACGGGTTCCACCAGAAGCGGGGCAAGGGCCTCGTCGGCATCGGTCCGTGGCGGCACGTCCGTGCGCAGCGCGTCGAGGAAGCGCTGTTCGAGCAGACCGCGCAGGGCGAGCAGCTCCGGATTCCACTCGTGTTCGTCGCTGACGCCGTCGAAGCCCTGGTAATGCAGCTCGTAGAGAACGTAGAGAGCGAGCTGGAGATCGTCTCCGTATGGGTCGACGGTGCGCGGCAATGCAAGCGGCAGTGGCGCCGTGGCGGCGCCGCCGAGCGCTTTGAGGACTGCGGTCGACAATTCGCCCCGGGGCTGGGGGAGTGGGGGGCTGTGACCGCGTGGCTCCTGGCCGTCCGGATGCATGAGGGGGTCCTTCCTCAGGCCTCGGAGTCCGATGCGGGCGGGCGTGCGTGGTCGGTCTGGGGTTTCGTGCGGCGCCGGTGGCTGGTGTCGCACCACGGGTAGTTACGGCTTCGCTGGCACGTGCAGATCGCGACGGTGAAGCGTTGCGAGACGAATACGGTGCCGTCGTCAACTACTACTTCTACGGGGCCCTCCACCAGCAAGGGGCCGTCAGGATCGACGGTGACGTGGCGTGCGCGTTCAGAACTTCTCGGCACGGATGACCACCAGCTCTTCCCAGCTCTCCTCGCCCACAAGTCCTCGGCGACGCAGCCATGCCGTCCGGGAGCGCAGGACCGGACCGAAGGGGATGCGGGCTCGATCGACGACTACAGGGTGGAGTCCTGTGCCGGCGAGCCGCTCGAGTGTGGCCTCGGTGCCGGACAGTGCCGACTGCACGAGCAGCAGGACTCCGCCCGGCCGCAAGGCTGCGGGGGTGGCGTCACAGATACGGTCCACCAAGGCACGTCCGTCGGGTCCCGCGTCCCACGAGCGTGCCTTGCCGCGACACGGCAGGCCGATCGAAGGGCAGGGCACGTACGGCGGATTGCTGACGATGATGTCGAATGAGCGACCTTGGAGCGCGCTGGCCAGGTCTCCGCGGCGGACGGTGACGTGATGCCGTGACAGGCGCGCGTTGAGACGCGCGGCCCACACAGCACGCCACGAGATGTCGACAGCGGTCACACGGGCTCCCATGCGCGCGGCCTGGATGGCGAGCGCTCCGCTGCCTGTCCCCAGATCCAGCACACCGGTGGTGGGCCCTATGTTCTCCCCGTGCAGCGCTTGGACGAGTATCTGGGTGTCACTCTGCGGTGCGTACACGCCGGGCGGCGTGAGCAAGCGGGGCGGGCGCGACGGAGCCGGTGCTGACTGGGCCTGTGCGGTCATCGGATTCCACTCCGTGTGGACATTGTGCGTGACTACTGTGGCACCGGGTGCCCTGTGGGGTGAGATCCACACGTGCGGCCTCTTGTGGTGGATGTGGTTGTGCTGCCGAAGCGGCGCTGTGTTGCGGCGGCACCTCAAGCATTCCTCCCCGCGGGCGGGCCGGCTCCCCAGCACGACATACCGCCGCCGTCGCCCCGCTACCGGAGCGGGGGCGCGAGCCGGACCCGCCCGGCTGCTGTGCCGCTGCGAACGACGCGAACCGTCGTCCACCTGTGTGTCACCGCGTTCCGTCGTCGAGTCGCGCAGCTACGTGTTCCCCAAGGGGCAGCTTCGTCAACGCCGTCGGAATCACGTGACTGGACCAAAGCGGAGCGAACACAAGAGGCGTCATGGACTGGGTGTGGCTGCAAAAGAGTCGTCGCAAGCCGGGACGGGGGCGGCCGAGCCCCTGCCAGGGTGGCCCGACACCGTCCGGTGACGTTCAGTCGGGCATAGGGCGGCAATGTAGGCCGGGTTCGGCCGCTGCGGCAGGATCAGGGACTTCTCAGCGTGCGTCCTGGGCGAAGGCGGCTTCCGCGGCACGGGCACGCAGGTTCTCCAGGGTGGCCGCCTGGCTGTCGGCCCGCTCCAGGAGGCTGTGCAGTTGGCGGGCCAGGTCTTCAGCGAGGTCGGGGATTATGGCCAGGCCTCGCCACAGACACGCTTTGCCTTCCACTCCCAATTGCAGGGTCTCCAGCTCGACCAGGGTGTTCAGTCGCGTGCGGCCCAGTGCGCTGCCGTGGGGCATGAGGCGGGCAAGTTTCTCGCCGAGCCAGCCGGCGCCGATCTTGTAGTGCTTCACCGGGACGGCCAGCTCGGACATGATGTCCAGGAGGGCGGAACGGTCCTGGTCGATCTCTTGAGCCAGATCATCCAGCGTCTCGCCGAGCGCGTGTGGCGCCGAGCGCTCGGCCTCGGCCAGGTGGCGGCAGAGCGCCACCCCGGCCGTGGCCCCGGCCAGGTGGTCATTGAGGTACAGAGCCAGCAGCGTCTCCCCGTCCTGTTGGCCGTGTTCTTGCGTCGTCGTGGATTTGGCGAGGTCTTTCACGGCTTCTCCTCTCGTGCCCCGGTCGGGACATGCAGGGGCGTGGCCTGGGGCTTACACGGCACGGTGCCCCGGTACCCATCTTCCGATCCGCGGGCCGTCGGCGCCCGCCCAAAGCCGCGGAGAGGCCCTCCCGGTGCCGCTGGCATGGCCGGGCTGCCCTTACGGGGCCGGGGTCAGGGTGGCGGTCAGTCCGTTGAAGAGGATGTCGAGTCCATGTTCGAGTTCGGCGGCGCCGTCGTAGGCGGCCAGGACCGAGGCCAGGCTGCGAAGCGGCGGGAATTCTCTGATGGGCAGCCGGTGCAGGCCGAGGCGGAGCAGGTCGTCGGTCTCCTCAGGGTTGTCGACGAGTTCCTGCATGCCCGGCCTGGTGGAGGTGGTGCGGGAAGGTGAAGGCCTGGGCCGCTCGCGCGGCGGGTTCACCACCAACGCTCCACCTGAGCCCGACGGCCGCTCCCGCCCGCTCTCCCTGATCGTCACACCACGGCAGCGGGCTGACCGCACCCAGGTCAAGCCGGTGCATGAGCGAATCCGTGTTCCCCGGTCCGGGCCGCGCAGCCCACGCAAGGAGCCTGTCAGCGTCGCGGCCGACAAGGCTTACAGCAACGGCTCCTGCCGCCAGCGCGGCACCGGCACACCATCCCGGAGAAGACCTACAGTCAGGCTGGCCGATGGCGCGAAGACTCACGCGGCAGGCGGCCACCCGGCTCGACGGGGAGCGGTACAAGTGACTCCGAGTGGGCCGCCCGGCGTGGGCTCGTCGGGTGGGGGCCTGCCCCGTCTCCGGTACCCGGGAGTGATCCAACCGCGCTGGGCGCGCTCGATGGCGCCTACGACATCGTCACCGCGAAGCCGCCAAGACCGGCCTGGAGCACCTTCCCGAGCGCGAGCGCTCCATCCTGTACATGCGGTTCTTCGAGGACCTGACGCACAGCCGGATCGCGTAGGAGTTCGGGTTCTCACAGATGAACAACGTCTCCCGTCTCATCCAGAACAGTTGCACGCGCGTTCGTGAGGAAGCCAGCCCTGACTGGATCGCGGGAGTGTGATCAGGCGGCGTGATGTGAGTGGGTCCCGACGTCAGACCCCGGTGTAGCCGAGGGCAAATGGTGGGGGTCGAGATCAATCACACAGTGTGCGCGACACCCCGCGCTTTCGTAGCGGTCTCGTGACCGGCCGGACCTACAGCCTCGTTAACCGGGCAGGTCGTCGAGGCTGCCGGCCGGTACAGCGGGTGCGGGGCCGGGGGAGGGGAGGCCGCAGCACCTGTCCCGTCACGACACGGACTCATCGCTCCAGCGAGCGGCCAGCGCCGCGGAGATCGGCTTACCAGGCACAGGCAGAGCCTCTTGGAGCCGGGCTACGCCCGGGCGGCGCGTACGAGCCGGTTGTACTCCAGGTCGGACTGGCTCATGGCCTCGACGGAAAGGTCGACGCCGCCAAGCTGATTTCTGAGGGCGACGTACACCGCGGCGTGTGCTGCTCCCTGCTCGGGACTGATGCCTTGTGGCGACCAGGAGATCAGGACAATGGCCTGTATGCGACCGCCGTCCCGGTCGGCGAAGTGCAGAGCATAGGCCACGAGGCGTGGATCGGACGGCAGGGCTTTGAGGAGCTCGTCGTGAGTCAGGTTCCCCTCGAAGTCCACGATGAGGGTGTCCAGGTTGTCGTTGAGTCGATACAGCACGGTGGTGATGTGTCGGCTGGTTTTGAGCTCGTTGAAGGCGTCGATGCAGCGGACTTCCACTGAGATAGCACTGGTCACGACGGCACCTTCCGATCATGGGCTGGATGTTCGGAGAGCTCAACGAATCCTTGATTAGGAGGTTGTGGACAGGGACGGTTCGGCAGTACCTAGGTCCAGGGCGGGGGCCGCTAGCGGCGCAGACTTACGGGCCGACCTTCTGGTTTCGGGGGTCCCTGGCCAGGCCCGCGGGGGCCCTTGGGAGCTGTCGGGTACCCACCCGAGCCCGCAGCGGCCATGCGGATCTATTCGCGCGGCCGTTTCTCCGGCACGCTTTTTGGTAGCAGGGCGGGGACGCCGGCTACATCGAGTACCCGAGCCACCAGTACTGGACGCGGAACCGGCCTGCCTACCTATGAACTCGCCCCCGGTTGGTCCGGTCCACTCGCGTCCGTGGAAACCATCCTGCTCCAACACCAGCCGTGTCGCGGGTTCTTGGAAGCGGCCCGGCTGGCCCAGAGGGCGTGTTCGTCGACGGCGTCGGCCAGACTGGGGTCGTATTCGCGGGAGCCGATGGGCGAGGCCGGTCGGGTCTGTAGTGCCACCGACGTAGCCGCGCTTGCCGGGAATGGTGTCGGCCTGTTCGGCGCGGAGCTCGCCGAAGGGGAGTTGCTTGCGGCGGCTGACGGCGAGGGTGGCCATGGCCACGGCTGCCTTGGATGTGCCTGGCCGGCCCCCGCTGGTGGGGTCTCACCCGACACTGCCGGTATCGAGGAGAACGAGCAGCCCGCCGAGCGCCACTTACACCACCCAACCCGCCCGCGGCGCACGGCGTCGGTCACGGCCGTGCTCCCGTGGCCGGCTGCTCTGTCCGCGGCAATGTCGTCGACGAGTTCGAGGGTCTCCTCGTGTACGTCGTCCAGCATCGCGGTGAGTGCCGTCCCGGCCCGGCGGGTCAGTTCCACCACACCCTGCACATAACGTCCCGGGCTGTCCGTCCCCGGGACGTTGGGCGGAGCGGGACTGTCGTACGCCCGCACACCCCAGGCACGGCCGATGCCATGGCACTTGGCGAGTGTGGCACTGTCTGCTGCCAGTCGCATGCCGCACCACCGGCATGTATCGCTCACATTGAGAGAAAAAGCTAAAATGAGCACGATTGGCGCATTGAGGGAGGTTCGGCCTCATGTTGAATGGGACACTTCTGGCGATCATCATTGCCGTCGTGGTGGTGGTGGTAGCGCTGCTCGCAGTGGCGGGCTCTCTGCTTGTGCGCCGTCGCCGTCTGCGCGAGCGTTTCGGTCCGGAGTACGAGCGAACGATCGAGGACTCGGACAGTCGCAGGGCTGGTGAAAGCGAGCTCAGAGCACGAGAGAAGCACCACGACTCGCTGGACATCAAGCCCTTGAACAGTGGCGCCCGGGACCGATACAGCCGGGACTGGACCAATGTCCAGCAAGAGTTCGTGGACCGGCCTGAAGACGCGGTGCACGATGCGGACCATCTGGTGACTTCTCTGATGCGCGAGCGGGGCTATCCCACCGAGGACTTCGACCAACAGCTCAAGGATCTCTCGGTCGAACACGGGCGCACGCTGGAGCACTACCGGGCAGCCCACGAAATGGAAGCGCAAAGCACTGAGCATAAGGCGACCACCGAGCAGCTACGGGGCGCCATGGTGCACTACCGCGCTCTGTTCGACGAGTTGCTCTCCAACGGCGGCGGCCAAGCCCGCCACGCCCGCGCCTGAACGACCTCACCCTCGTTGGATGGGGCCATACACGCGGCCAGGGACGGAGGAGACATGCAGAGCGACGGCACTTCTGACCGATCGAGCGGGCTGTCAACGGAGGACCTCGCCCAGACCCCGGACCGTACCGACCGACCACAGGACGAAGCCGTAGAAGGGCGGAGCGAGGCTCCTGCCTTCCCCGGCGAGAGCAGCCCCGTTGCGTCGGCCGAACACTCCGAGACCGCGGACGAGAAGACGGAAACGGACGCGCCGACCGAGGAGGAAGCCACCGAGCTCCTCAGCGCGGAGGACGAGGAGGTCTTCCGCTCACGCTGGGGAGAGATCCAGAGCAAGTTCGTGGACGATCCGCGTGACGCCGTGCATTCCGCTGACGCGTTGGTCGCGGACGTCATGCAGACCCTGGCCTCGACGTTCGCCGATCGCAAACAGGAGCTCGAAGAGCAGTGGAGCCGGGGCGAGCGGGCGGACACCGAAGACCTGCGCGTGGCTCTGCGCCACTATCGGTCGTTCTTCAACCGTCTGCTCACTGCCTGAACAGCTGCGGAGCCCGACTGGGTGGGAGCAGCTGAAAAAAGAGGAATCGGAAGCGGCCAAGGGGCGTGACCATGATCATTCTAGGCGTTATCTTGCTCGTCATCGGCTTCGTCGCGAACATCGCGATCTTGTGGACGATCGGCATCATCCTCGTCGCAATCGGAGCCATTTTCTTCCTTCTCGGCGCCCTGGGGCACGGGGTCGGAGGCCGGCGACATTACTGGTAGGCCGGGCAAGATTCGCCCTGCATCTCCGCATTCAGTAGCTGGCGCGACAACCGGTCGCGGTGCTGTGGGTCCCGACAGCACCCGAATGGCCGGTCCGTGCATGCGGTGCGGGTGTGGGTCTCGGAGGATTTCCGCAGAGCCCCGCCCGGTCTCCCTCCCTTCCTTCAGGCTGGGCGGGCCTCTCATTCCAGAACGCCGAGTTCGGTGTCGGGCCGGCAGTGAGGGCCCGCAGTGCCTGGTCCCGGTCGACGCCGCGGGAGCGCTTGCCCGCGATGTGGCAGCCGCCGAGGTGGACGTACGCGGGGTCGCGGCGGTCGAGGCCCATTTCAATGAGTCAGCCCGGGTCCGGCGGCCGGTGCTCCTGGCCGTACCGCTGTTCAGCGTCGCGGCGTTCGGTGTCCGCAATCGTGCGCGGGACGTGTTCCAGGGACATAGCTGGCCACGTCTCCAGAGTGCGGAGACGCGGCAGATCCGGCGGCAAGTCGTTCGCGTGTTTGAGCCTGTGACTCCGGGGCCGACCTCCCAGCCCGCGCCTTCACTGTCCTGTGACACCGAACCTTGAGCGTGTGCCGGACTCGCTGAATCCGCGCAGTGCCTCACAAGCCGCCCGATCGGCGACACGGATCACAGCGCGCCCGCCTGCGGGCACGGCCTGAGCGGCGGCCTCTGGCTGGGGCACCGGTCACCGTCGCCGGTCGACGCGCTCGCGGGACCGGAAGAAGTGACCGAGCTCCAGGTCCCCGTCCACGAACCGCCCGGCGACGAATCCGACGGCGCCCAGCGCCGCCACCAGGAGAAAGGCCCCGAAGCCGCCGAAGTACCCGGCGAAGCCGAGCGCCATCCCGGCAACCAAGCCCACCATGGCCATGCTCATCGTGCGCTCCTTCGTGCTCCATCGGACCCGCTATCGCAGCCGTGTCTGCTCTTCCTCTTCTTCTTCCTCCTCGTCGGGAAGCTTCACGTCGCTGACCGCGATGTTGACTTCGACGACTTCCAGGCCCGCCATCCACTCGACGGCGGAGATCACGCTCTCTCGCACGGCGCCGGCCACATTCGTGATCGAGACGCCGTAGTCGATGATGATCTCCAGATCGATCGCCGTCTGCGTCTCGCCGACTTCGACCTTGACTCCGCGCGAGACGGATTTGGTCGTGCCGGGCACACGTTCCCGTGCGGTCCCGAAGGCCCGGGAGATGCCGCTGCCCATCGCATGGACACCGACCACATCGCGGGCCGCCATGCCAGCAATCTTCTCGACCACACCATCGGCGATGGTGGTTTGGCCCCGCGTGCCGGGGTCGCCGCGCTTCACGCCGGCGTTCTTCCTGGCGCCCTCGCCCGTGGATTCCGCGCTGGAGGCCTCGGGCCGGTTCTGCTGTCCGGTATCGGTCATAGCCAGTCGTCCCTTCCCAGAAGAGGAGCCTGCAGCCCGCTTTTCCACCTTAGGTCCGTTTGGCCGGCACTGCTCCAGGGATACGGGAGGCGTGGGACCGCCCCACCGAACAGATGGCATGAGCAGCCGCAACGGGGTAGTTCCGGCGGTCTGGGCGCATCACGACAGCGAACGAACAAAGAACGCGGTGAGAGAAGTGGGAGAGCCGATGACGGGTGACGGATGGACCAGGGTCGTACGGCAGCAACTCGGCCTGGGTCGACTGCTGCCGCTCGGCGTGCCCGAGAACGGGTCCTGGATCACCGAACAAGCGGCCAGCGGAGTACTGAGCCGCGCCGCCTGCGGAGTATCCGGGATTCGGCCGGACACGCTGCGGATCCGCCTGGCCGACCCGGAAGGAGCGCGGGAGCCAAGTACTGACCGGCAGGACAAACACGGAAATCGCGCCCGCGCGTTCGGCTCACGGCAACTGCTGGCCACCACAAACAGGGACTCGAAGGCCAATGGCACCGCGGCGAGGAGGTCGCCACCGAGGATCTGCGCCTGGCCCTGCGCCAATGCCGGTCCTTCTTCAACCGCCTGCTCAGCGCCTGACCACCGCCCAGGCCCCACGCCCCGTCCAGCCGATCACTGCGGGCACCTCGACAAGGCGCATCATGACCGGATTCTCGCTACTGGGGTGCAGAGTCGTCACCGTGGCTATGTGGACGGTGCGGTTCTACTGTAGGAGGGGGTAGATCCTCGGAGCGCGTCATGATCGTCATCCTCGGACTCATCATCTTCATCGCCGCGGTGGTCGTCGGCGTGGCGGGTGCCCTCACCAACAGCGCCAGCGGTCATGAACTCACCGGCGGGTTCTCGGTATTCGGCCACGAGATGATCGGCTCTACCGGCACGCTGTTCCTGTACGGCATTGTTGTGGGAGCGGTGGCCCTGTTCGGGCTGACTGCTCTTGACCGGTGTGCGCCGCCACTCTTCTCGCCGAGGCAGCGTCTCGCGCCGCGGACTGAAGCAGTCCCGCGGCGATACGGCCGCTGCAGGGCGAGACAGCCGCGACGACCGGGTCGACCAACGTGCGGACAACGCGAATGCGCGGGGGAACGACTCACTCCACGGTGATCGCACTTCCGCCTTGGACGGTGGTCGTCGGAGCAAACGGCACTTGTTCGGGCACCGATCCGCCGCCCAGTAGGCGTGCCGCCGCACAGGCATATCGCCGACTGGCGGGTGCAATGGATGCCTTTCCCACCGAAGTCCAGCAGACAACTCACCCAGGGTGGTTCCCCATGAGTATCGGCAAGAAGATCGCGCACAAAGCCGAAGCGATGAAGGGCGGTGCCAAGAAGACAACCGGCCGCGCCACCGGCAACCGGAGCCTGCAGGCCGAAGGCCGCGGAGACCAACTCAAGGGCAACATCAAGCAGGCCGGGGCAAAGATCAAGGACGCCTTCAAACACTGACCCTTCCACCCCGAGACCAGGCAGCCCACGCCGAAGCGTGTCGGCGTGGGCTGCGCCAGTCGGGCTGACCACGCCACCGGGCTGACACCGGGCAACGTCGTCTTCGCGTGCGGACTGCGTGAGTGGACGGCGAATCGCGAGCCCTCAGAGCTGACGACCAGACGTTGGCCCGCCTTCATTCGCCGCTCACAGTCACTGGGACCGGGCCCACGGTAGCGCCGGGCGGCCGGGGAAACGGTTAGGACCTGTCCGGCCGATCATGTGACTAGTCCGTTTCCAGGTCGTTGCTGTGTACATGGGGCGGGGTGAGCTGACAGGCGCCGAGTGGGAACGGCTGCGGCCGTTCCTGCCGGTCAGCAGCAGGCGTTGTGGCAGGTGGCGGGGGCCATCGGCAGGTGATCGACGGGATTCTGCATCGCCTGCGGACCGGGGTGCACTGGCGTGACCTGCCTGAACGGTACGGGCTGTGGAAGACGGTTTACGAACGCCACCGTCTGTGGTCTGCCGACGGCACCTGGGAACACCTCCTCCAGCAGGTCCAGGCGGCAGCCGACGCCGCGGGTGAGGTCGACTGGGACATCTCGGTCGACTGCACCATCGTCCGCGCACACCAGCACGCGGCCGACGCCCGCACCAAAATGCGCGGGGACTACTGTGGCGGCTCAGCGCTGTTTGAACGGTGGGGGAGCAGCGGGACGACGATGTCGTAGCTCGGTGGGTACCTCCGCCCGGCGGCGCCAGCCAGCCTGACCCGCCTGCCCATGCCCAGTCGCACCGTGTCTGGCGGATTGCTCCCGGATCGGCCAGGGCCTGCCTGACCGTCACTGGTCGGCACACTGCGACCGCGTCCGCCTCGGGCTCCCGCCTGGCAGCGCTTCATGATCCAACACCTGAGGGTGGGGGCGCCTC